>JAPLOD010000242.1 GCA_026692735.1 Planctomycetota bacterium
ACCCGAAGGACTGGGTCGCACCGCAGAAGTTCGGTGCGAAGGCGGACAGCAAGCAGGACGCTAGCGCGGCGCTGCAGCAGGCGATTGACTCCGGCGCGACGACCGTCTACCTGCCGCGCGGCGACTACCAGATCGGCAACACCGTCGTCATCCGCGGCAGCGTGCGGCGCATCATCGGATGCAAGGCGTGGCTCTGTCCCGCCAAGCCGCTGTCGGGGGAAGCGAAGCCGCTCTTCCGTTTCGAGGACGGCAAGGAGCCGGTGGTGGTGATGGAGGAGATAGACAGCGACTTCTCGAGCGGGAAGTTCTTCTTCCTCGAGAACGTCGCGACTCGCACGCTGGTCCTGGCGCGGCTGGGGATCAACTTCCAGGGCGCGGACGCTTATCACGGCAGCGGCTCGGGGCCGGTGTTCATCGAGGACGTCGTGGGCCGCTTCTTCCGCTTCAAGAACCAGACCGTGTGGGCGCGGCAGTTCAACGTGGAAGGTGACGGCACGCACGTGCTCAACGATGGCGGCACCATGTGGATACTCGGCTACAAGACCGAAGGCGGTGGCGCGCTCATCGAGACGAAAGGCGGCGGCAAGACGGAAGTGCTCGGCGGCTTCAGCTACTCTGTCGGCAAGACGCAGCTTGCGCCGATGTTCGTTATCGACGACGCCGACGTGGCGCTGAGCTTCGCCGAAGTGTGTTACACCAATCAGCCGTTCCCCATCATCGTGCGCGAAACACGCGCCGGCCAGACGAAGGAACTCAGACAGTCCGACCCACTCTGGAAGCGTCACTTCACGCTATTCACGGCGGGGAAGTGAGTGTGTACCGCGGGGACGCGACGACGCAAAGACGCTGAGAAAGTGCGGAATGCACACACCATGTTCTCGCCAGGAGCGTCCGATAGCATCGTGAGGATCGAGTCGGCGGCGCGTTCGGCGGAGGGCGCATATGGGTCCACTCGAGAAGTCAAAATTGTGGGTGGTGTGACGTGCTCGATAGGATCGCCTTCGCATTCCCCGGGATGGCGGTGGTCGTGCTTGGCGTGAAGGACGATCCGCACGCCGAGCAACTCCGTCGCACGCACCAGCGGTTGCAGTGCCTTTAGAGCCCCGCCGCGTCCGACATGGTCGCCCGCGTCGTCAAGGAGTTGCTGAAGCCGCAGTGGGTGGCGGGTGGCCCTGAGGCATGTCCGTGGAAGGAACGGTTCTGCGAGGTGGCACGATATGCAGACTTCCCACTCAACGCTCCTCCCTTTTCTCCATGAATCCTGCCCGATAAGCCGGGAGACCGGCCCCAGACGTGCCCTAACGCCCCCGTGAAGTGCCGGTCGTAGGCACCGGGTAGGCACGGACGCCGTTTTCGTTCTTGTAAGTCTAAGCGGGCGATGGGGCTCGGACCCACGACCTTCGGCTTGGGAAAAGTTCTTCCGTTTTCTTGTAAGACATTGTAGGTATTGCCATTATCAGAAAGCGGCACGGTCCCTTGTTGATCCCTTGTGGACGGCGCAGTCTGGGCCGTGGCGCGCCGCTCTGACGATCTGCTCGCCGTTGTGGTGCCGCCGCGCGGGTCGTCGTCTACTGGCGCATCATCCGTTCCCGTCCGCGCGACTGCGCGGCCCTCGCGGTTCGGGTCCGCCACAGGTGCGAGCTTGAGTTCCGGCAATGATTCCATCGCCGCCGCCATGCGCTTCCGGTCGGTGTGACAGTAGATGCCCAACGTCATCGTTGGCGTCGAGTGCCGCATGATGCTCTGCGCGGTGCGGATGTCCACGCCCGCAGCCACAAGGCGGCTGCCGCAGGTGTGCCGCAGCGCGTGAATATCCAGCGTTCGCCCCGCAGCATCCTTCTTGTCAATCGCCCATTCTGCCGGTGCTGCGGTCGGCTTCCCATCGTCCCCCAGCGGAATCAGGTCGCCGTGCCTGTCCAGGGGCACACGCCGCGCCAGACCGGCGGCCACCAAGTCATCATCGAATTTGCGCAGAACGCGATCAGTGATCTTCACGACACGCGCCGTGTCGGGGGCCGGATGCCGCGCGCGCCATTCCGTAAGCGCCTCGCAAAGGCCGGGCGTCAGCGGGATCACGTCGCGCTTGCCGCTCTTGTTGCCACACCATTCCGGCCGCGTCGTCAGCGTGCGTGCTTCAATGTCAAGATCAGCCCACGTCAGCAGGCGAGCTTCGTTACGTCGCAGGCCCGTTTCAATGTAGATGCGATAGATCAAGACCATCCGGCGTCCCTCTTCGGCCAGCACGGCCTGCTTGGCCAAAGGGATGTTCGCCGGTTTGAACGTGCCGTTCTTTCGCGGCCTGTTCTGGTACACGCGGCTGGCGCGCCGCATGGGACCATCCAGAGCGGCTGCAAGCACCTTCGGAATCTCGTCTTCGGTTAAAGCGCGTCGCACATACCGCTTTTCGATCTCTGGCCGCGGCTTCACACAGTCAAGCGGATTGTACGGCAACATGCGGCGGTGCACGGCCCACGTCAGCATGCCCTTGACCGCTTGCAGGTAGAGATTCGCCGACCGCGCCGATAGTCCTTTGTCCTGGAGTCCAGTGAGGTACGCTTCAAGGGCGTCTGGCGTCAACCGCTTTACCACGTAGGCACGTGTCGCTTCAAGAACGGCGTCCAAACGCTGCGTCACGATCTTATGGTGATGCGGCGTCACGCGCGCCTTCTGCGCGGTCAGGTACTTCTCCCTCAACTCCTGGCACGGGATGTCGCCGGCGGCGCGCGAGGGCAAGCCGTTCTTTTCGTCCAGGACCTCGGCCTCGGCTTTCCGCAAAGCGTTCCTGGCGACAGCTTCCTTCAAGCCGGCCTTTCGGTGCCGTGTGCGCCCGTAAGCGTCCGTCCATTCGATGTGCAGGTACTTGGACTGCTTCTGCACCTGCTGGCCGGTCTCCGGGTCTCGAACGTAGTAGACCGGACGAAAGACGCGCCCCATTTCATGCTCCTCGCTCAGCCTTCAGCTCATCACGCCGGGGCTTGGCAATCCACGGCGCCAACTTCATTCCTGCGGCCTTCGCTTTCTTACGCCACGCGGCCTTCTCCTGCGGCGTAATCCGAATGAGGACCAAGGTGCTGCGCACCACGCCGTCAATTGTCGGCCGCCCTACTTTTCGCTTTCGCACCAATGGTCGCGCCATGCCCTCAGTTTAACAATTGCGTATATCATTATCAAGAAGTTATTGGTTGGTTTTCCGCCGCCTTGCTGACATCTGCCAGGCACGGAAAGCCGCGGTGGGTGGGCATCCCGCGTTTACCCACTCCGAAAGAACTGCGGGGTCGAAGCGCGGCGCGCGGCCGACCCTGACGTGAGGAATGCTGCCAGGGGCCGTGTCTGGCAGCCGGAGCGCATAGAACACCCAGCGGAGCGACTTGCGGAGGAACAGAGCAGTCTCTTTCGCGGTCCAGAGTGGCTGAACCTGGCTGAATACGGCTGTGCCATCGGACACAGCGACCTCCGACGCGACTGCCGCATCGCTCGGCTGGGCACGCGCCTCCCCACCCATCGGATCAACGACGACATTGAGGCTTTCCTGCATGGCGTCACCTCTCATCTGTTTTCCCAATGCCAAAAGGCCCATGCTCGTGCAGGTTCGGGACAGAAAGTGCAGCCAAGATGAGTTGTGTGCCTCACATGCGGCCAAGTAGCCAAGCCAGTCCCTTGCTTGCGTGTACACCGGCTGCCGAGGTGAGGAAGAGAGACACGCTCGACCGCTCGGCTCTCATAGCGGGGATGCGACTCCGACAGTCGCTACCTACCAGCCGCAAGCTGCGCGTCAGCGTTCAGTTCGCAGAACGCCTTCAGGATGTCTGCATCGGGGGACGCGAGGGGGCCATCGTTGGCCTGCCACATCAACTTGCCGTCCAAAATCGTGAACCGATACTGTTGGCGCAGGGCGAGGAACCGGCGGAAAACCTCGTCCTTCGTTGTTACCATCGCCGTTTGCTCAGCGCCTATGAGGGCTTCGAGCTTGCGGAGGTTGGGAAGCAGGCGCTCTGTGACCTGGGAGCCGCGCGAATACTCATGCGTTGAACGGGTTTCAGCGTTCACAACTCCTCATTTTTCGCCGACTTCCTGACGATACCAAACAAGGGGGGTAGCGTCAGGAGAGCTTGACATGCCTACTTCCTCCGCCTTGAGTCTCGAAGACACCGTCACTGCCCTTTACTGCGCGCTCGACGATGCACTTGCCGAAGCCAAGATCGAGTGCCGCGATGGCAAGTTGATCCCGCGCCGAGGGCCAGTGCCCGACATGGACGACCGCGAGGTTCTGTGCCTGGCCGTGCTGCAAGAGTTGCTCCGGTTCGAGTCCGACAATCGTTTCTTCCTGTGGATCGCCAACCACCCAACCATGCGCGAACTCTTCCCCAGAATGCTCACACGCCAGAAGTTCGCCGAGCGGCGTGCGTTGCTGACCCCGCTCATGCAGCAGTTGTGCCAAGCCTTCTGCGCGTTGGACGGCGAAGGCCAGCCCCCATTTTCGTCATCGACTCGCATCCCGTTCACGTCTGTAAGCTCGTGCGCGCCAAACGCTGCGCGCGTCTCGACGGCTTGGCCGCAACCGGCTACTGCGCCTCGCTGAAGATGTACTTCCACGGTGCCCGCGAACACCTCATCTTCACCCCGGAAGGTCGCGTTGCGTTCCTGCTCTCCATCCCCGGCAACCGCCACGATGTCAATGGCCTGTACGCACTCCTCAAAACGCCCTTCAAGGGTGCGCTCCTGGGCGATAGCGCCTACCAACCCAACACGACCAAGGCCTCCCAACTGCAGGCGCACGGGATTCACGTGCACGCCGAGCAGAAGTCCAATGCCAAGCAGCCACGTCCGGCACCGCTGCGTGACTGGCTGCACGCCCGCCGCAGCCCTGTCGAACGCCGCATTGGCCTGTTCGACCACCAGTTCCACGCCCAAGGCACGCTCAACCGCGCTGTCCGTCACTATCACGCTCGCCGCTGGGCCAAAGCTCTTGGTCACAACTGCTCACGCCACATCAACGCCGACCAACACCTTGCCTTCGAGTCCGTGGCTCACTTCAACGCCGCCGCCTGAAACACTGAAACCCGTTCAACGCATTACTCCTCAAACGTCTCGTAAAGCTTGTTGCCCTTGCTGCCTTGTATCCGTCCCAAGCGCGTGCGGCGAATCCGATCCTGTAGAAAAGCCACGGCCTCCGTGAAATGTTCTTTTGGGGTATGGCGCACATCGCATTTCATGTGGGACTTATAGGCTTGGCGAACGATGGCATAGTTCATCTTCTGCCCAGCCTTCTCACAGTCCCACTCCTTGAGCTTGTGGTAACGGCCGACCAGGTACTCCAGGTAGTTGTGGAGAATTGGCTCCGCTGCCACTGTACCAGGCATGACCAAGTCACGTCGCGCCTTGATAACGCGAATGTTCACCTGCCCTATGTGGGCGTCCCTGCCCGCCTGAACACTGTTCGCCCCGGCAATCTGTACGACGGAGCGTTCGTAAGAGGCAGGAGTTGCAGAGGCGGGTAGGACGCCCGCTTCTTCCGCGTGCCTCAGCCGGTCCTGGTAGCCGCGTACCTCCTCGATGGTGAATCCCTTCGCTTGCGGTGACTTCGCATCGTACTCAGCATGGTGGTTGAGGCAGAGGAAGATGAGGTTGTCGGGGGCGTTGTTGGTGCGGTCGTGATCGAGATGGGCTATCTGACCTGGCTTTACCCTGCCATCTCCGTCCAGGCCGAAGCACAGACAACAGCGGCGTAGGCTGTTGAGCATGACGGCGGCCTCCAAGCTCGCGGGCACACGTTTTCGTCGAGGCATGCGCAACTCCAGTCTTTCACTTGCCGACTCCAGTGAAGTTCTCGTCCAGCGCGGATTCCATCATCCGAATCGCGGTGATGCGGCGGGCGATGTTCATTACTTCGCGGGCTTCGTCGAGGGTCAGGTCGCGGCCGAGCAATGGTTTCTCGCGGTACGATAGCCACTTCTTGATGACTTGGTAGCCGCCCAGCGTGTAGTCCCACACGCGCGCGGGGATGTTGCGCCAGTAGGCCACCCCGTTCAGGTACACGTCGAACGTCGTTTCGCCCAGGAGCCGCATCACATCGTCGGCCTTCAGGCCCAGCGCCTTCGCACCATCCTCAATGGCTGACCGCTCGGCTGGCGTGTAGGCGCGCTCGACGGTCTTGCCTTTGCCGGGCATCGTGACGCCGTTCTGGCCGGCGTGACCCCAGCCGGCGGTCACGGCCAAGTCGCCGGCGTCCGGGTTCAGCGTTCCCCCGCCGTCTCTGGCAATGACGCCGGCAAGCTTCAGTTCCGAGCGGATCGCCCCGACTGTCACCCCTTTCACTGCCGCTTCGGGGTCCAGCAGCCCTGCCAGCGCGCGGCCCAACTCAGCCGACGCCTCCAGCGACTTCTTGCTCACGGGAAGTGGAATGCGAGGGAAGTCCTGGTACAAGGCGGACTCGTTCTCAGCCAGGTAACGTGCTGAGTGACCAACCGCCAATGCGTGATACCAGAGCACGTCGCCACGCTCAGCAAGATCGGCGCGTCTAATCCCAACCTTGAGGAGATGGTCAGCAGCGAGTTCGGACAGGTTGAAGGGGGTTCTGTGCTTCCGCAAGTCCCCGAAAAGGTCTCCATCGTGGGTGGTGCACATGCGTAGTGGGAAGCAAATGCTGCCTGGCCGCGTCAAATGCCAGTCTATGAGGTTTGGCGTCACGTAGAACGGCGATCCCTCGAAGAAGCGTTCTCGTTTCTGCCGTGAAGTCAGGTAGAGATTACGCGACTCCTGCAATGCCATGAGTTCGTCGCGCTTCTCGTCCAGCAGCTTCGTCTCCGGCTCCCAGTAGAGCCAGCGGCTGTCGAATGGACGGTAGCAGTAGCGGACGACGTTCTTTTCCAGGAAGCCGCGCTTGCGCAGCGTGTCGCGAATCTGTTCAGCCTTGTAACGCGCCGTATCCGTCATCAAGCCGGGGTACTCGCGCCGCAAATCATCGTGACTTACCATCGGGTCGAAGTATATCTTGAGCCGCGTCAGCAACCTGCCCTTGTCCACGTCCACAAGAAAATCGTCGCGGCTGGTCTTCACGCCGGGGAAGGAGGTCGGGAACAGTTCCGGCAGCGTCGGCCATTTGAAGTAGCCGGCGTTGGACGTTGACGGCATGAACGGCAGGCCCATTTCCATCACTGGCGTCACCGTTTCGTAGCCGCGCTGATCGGCCTTGGCCGCAGCTTCTGCCAACTGCGCGCGCTTCGTCTTGCCCCAGAAATGGCGGAACTGCACTTGGCCGTGACCTGCGTGCTTGTCCTTTCGCACCATCAAGGCAATCGCCGTCCCAACCTGGATGCCTTCGCGGTTGTACTCCGTGGAGAAGACGCTGGGGTCCGGCTGGCCTTCGGGCGTCAGCTTGCCGGTCTTGTACTTGTCGCCATTGAGACAGTCCACCCACACCTTGTCGAAGGATTCCAGGTAGCGCTCGCGCATGGCCGTGAACGACAGGCCGTCCAGCCATGAGTAGTTCGAGATGAAGCAGACGACGCCCTTGGCCGGCTTGTTCATTTCGACGATGCGGCGCTCAGCCATGCGGAAGAAGCGCACGTACAGATCGTTCAAGCCCTGGCCCTGCGGCCCGGCGACTCTCTTCGCGGTGCGGTACGCCGTGGTCAGTTCGCGCTCTTCTTCCACGGCCACGCCGGCGAAACCGTTGTACGGCGGATTGCCGAGGATCACCAGAATCGGCGTCTCGCGCTTCACTTTGTCGGCAGCGTCGCGCTCCTCTTCCATTTCAGGAAAAAGAAGTCTCGTCTTGGGCTGCTTGGGCGGCTCCCAGCCCGTCAGCGCGTTGGTGAGATACACGCCGACGCGCTCGCTCTGCTTCTCCGACAACGGCGCGTTAAGCTGTTGCAGCAGCAACCCCAGTTGCAGATGCGCGACCACGAACGGCGCAGGCAGAATCTCGAATCCGAAGACGCGCTCCATCGCCGCGCGCTTGAGGTCCTGGCCGGCCAGCGCGTCGCCGCCCTTGTCCTTGAGAGTCTCCGCGATGCGCCGCAGCACTTCCACCAGATACGCGCCGGTGCCGCAACACGGGTCCACGACAAACACGCGCTTGTCAGCCAGGCCGTCGGGGATGTCGAGTTCCTCGCGCAGAACGGCGTCCACGCGCCCGACCATGTACTGCACCACTTCGTGCGGCGTGTACCACACGCCCAACTCCTTGCGCAGTTCCGGGTCGAACGCTTCAAGGAACGGTTCGTAGAAATACTGGACGGCGTGGTCTTCCTCGAACTTGGCGAAGAACTGCGCGCGATCAACGCGGTTCAGCGCGGCTGCGGTCCAGTCCAGCACTTCAACAAGGCCCAGCGGCTCCAGCTTCGCGGGCGACGCGACCTGCTCGAAGAGTGCCCGAATCATCGGCACGCGCAGCGACCACGCGGCTTCGTGCCAGTTGAACCGTGCTTTGGGCTTGCCGACGTTCTTCTTGCACCACAGCACCCACGCGGAGAACACACCGTAGAACAGCGTCTGCACCAGCGTCGAACGGAAGAAATGCTCGCCGCGTTCGCCCTGGAACTTCATGCCCAGCGATTCCTCCAGCGCCTGCCGCACCATGCTCAGCGCCGGAAGCTGCGAATGCTCGATGCGCGCCTTGGCCGTGCGGGCGTAGGACGCGAGGAACCACGCCACGTCCTTCGGGTCCGCCAGCCCCGCCGCGTGGAGCAGCACGCGCCGCAGGAACTCCTCGAACGGCACGGCATGGCGTTTCGTGGCCGTCTTCACGTGCGCCGCGGACTGCCAGAAGTCCTCTTCGTTGTCGGCCAGCCGGTACGTTTCCAGTTTCGCCTGCTTGCCGTCCGACCCCTCGCCGACCAGCACGAAGTCGCGCAGGTTCGTCACGAGCACCTGCCTGTAGCGGCCCCAGTAGCGGGAGACCTGCGCGCCCTCAGCGACAAGCCAGGCGTCATCGGCAGGCGGTTTCACTTCCAGCGCGCCGCGCGAAGGCATCTGCCCGGTGCTGGGCTGCCCGGAAGTTGTCTGAAACTGATCGGGCGTGAACAGCCCGCCGTCCGGAATGCCGGCGCCGCGATTCTGCAGGTTAATGACGCAGTGGACCTTGGGCTTGAGGCCGGCGCCGATGGCATTCAGCAGGTTCGCCAGCGCCGGGTAATACGACGTTTCCGGTACGCTCGCGCCCGTGGAGCGCGTGGCGTACACTTCCTGGAGATACGCTTCGAGTGGCGTCATGCCGGCTCCCAATGCGGTGATGCGTTCAATGCTGACTCGTCTTATATCCCATTCTCACCCTTTGGGGAAGGTAGGTGTAGCGTCATTGTCACTCTCACGAACTGTCACGAACGCCACCATGACCAAAACGAAGCTGGCGTATCGCGGAGCACAAACCGTCCTTGACCAGTCGTGGCTGGCAGCGTCTAGTCTCATGCGGTCAGCCACGGTTCTGAGGCGCGGATATGGGTATGCGGTGACCCGCGAGAACATCGAGAAGAAGGTCCGCACTCAGCAGCAGGGCGGCATCCAGCAGTTCGGAGAGTTCAGATTGCTCAAGAACCTCGGCGAAGTCGGGATGGGCGCGGTCTACCTGGCCGAGGACACCAACGCCGGGCGGCAGTTCCATTCAGTTCCATCTCGTTGACCAGCAGGCGCGAGTGGCGGCCGGACACTCATGATGCCCCGAATACGGAACGCCCAGCAACTGTCGCCGCCCAGTGACCAAGTTGGCGCTGTCGCGCACGCAGGCGCTACGCGCAGCGGCGAGAGACTTACTGGGCATGCCAGCTTTGATAATGCGCCTCGAAAATGCACATGTGCATAAGTTGTCATGACCACCACCACTTTTCTCGCTTTCTTGCGACTTCTTTGTTGACCGCGACAGCGACGGCATTATGCTCTGGCAGGATAGAGTTACTCTATTCGCTCGTGGTTTCGGGTTCGGAAGTGGCGGTGCCGCACGGCTGCGCGGCTTCGGTCGTCGTTGAAGTGGGGCACTGAATTCTGGTACCTCGTGGCTGATCGATGCGCTGAGTGCGCAGAAGGCGTTGCCCATGGATGGGCGAGGTCGTGCACCCACCGCGCAGTGCCGTGTCAGAACCGGCGCTGTTGCTGGCGGCGTCGGCGCCATCTGCTTTTCTTGTGGACGCATCGCTATTGGATCTGAGGTAGGCCAAGGTGTGTTCCTTCTGACGGTCTGCCTTTGGTTGGCGTCGTGTACTGCGGCAACGGCCGACAGGTGCAGCAGAGCGATCCCATGAATCTGGGCGCGAAGGAGGAGTGATCATGAAGAGGATAACTGTGATACTGGTGCCCTTGGCCTTACTGGCAGCCAGAAGCATTTTCGCAGCCGGATTGGATTCCCCTGCGCCACCGGCGGATTCTGGAAGCGCCATGTATAGCCTTACGGACATATACAACAGGCTCAACGATGGCACAGTTGGTGCGAAACGCACTGGCGCCTTCACGGAGCCAAGTGCCAGTCCTGCGAAGACAGGTTTCACGCTGGACCAGATTATGGCCAAACTGCCGGCAAGAGATGATTCCGGCGGTGCACTGCCATCCCAAGTTCTTAGTGGCAAGACATTCTGGGGACTTCTCACCACGGGTTGGGGTCCACAACCCGGTACCATGCCGAACCGCGGCGCCGTGACTATCACTCCCAGTGCAACAAGCCAATCTATCCTGTTGGGCTTCCATAATGGTTCAGGCACGGTATCAGGTGACGTGGACTTGGTTTCTGGTAACATCAGAAGCGGTATTAGCATCTTCGGTGTTTCGGGCGATCCTAACGTCGTGGACACAAGCGGTGCCACTGCGACGGCGAGCGATATAATTCTTGGCAAGAAGGCTTGGGCTGCAGGCAGTCTGCTTACCGGCACGGCGCCTCTTGCGTCGTTGCCTAAGACCGGGAATACTGCGTCAATTAGGGCCGGCGAAGACGGTATCCTTCGCAAGGGAGTTGCTTGGCCGAATCCACGCTTCACAGACAACGGCGATGGCACTGTTACTGATAACCTCACCAAGCTGATCTGGATGAAGAAAGCAAACCCAATAAACGCTTACCATCCGCTTTATGATCAGGATGATACCGTTGGTGACGGACAGGTTACGTGGGAGCATGCAATGGCGTTCATCGATGGCATGAATGCTGGAACTTACACGAACCTCGGGCACACTGATTGGCGAGTGCCCAACGTGAAAGAAATGCTGAGCCTTATTCATTACATGTATAGAAATCCGGCACTTCCGAACACTGCAGGAACGGGACAGTGGACCGACGGCAATCCATTCTCAGGAGTACCTAGCGTCTTTAATTCAACGGAGTCTAGGATGAGTACACCTTATTGGACTTCGACGCGTGATGATAGTTCGTCCGCAATATGGGGCGTCGGGCTATGGTATGGAGCTGCAATGTCAAATAAGTTGAGCACTGATTATTGGTGTGTTTGGCCTGTTCGTGGCGGACCGTAGGACCAGATGCGGTGCTCCGGGTGAAAGATTGTGTGAATTGCAAATGACTGGAGGCGTTATGAGAGCCAGGCGTTCAGAAAGATGGAGTTGGCCGCCGGCAAGTTGCGCGCTACTTCTGTTGTTGTCGCTGGTCGGACTCTGTAGCCGCAGCGGCAGTGCGGGGGCTGGCAATATTGATGACGCTAACAAGTACGCATGGTCTGAGAACAGCGGATGGCTGAACTTCAAACCCACAGACGGTGGCGTTACCGTGCATGGTTCCTACCTTAGCGGATATGCCTGGTCAGAGAATATCGGGTGGGTGAAGCTGGGGGCCGATGCTGGCGGGCCGTATGCCAACAATTCTTCTTCCAATTGGGGCGTAAACCGCGATACCTCGGGGAACCTTTCTGGGTACGCATGGGCTGAGAACATCGGGTGGATTAACTTCAGCAGCACTCACGGCCATGTCACTATTGCTTCGCAAGGACAACTCGACGGCTATGCATGGTCGGAAAACGTGGGGTGGATTCACTTCAAGGGCGCAACGCCAGCATACAACGTTCAGTACGTAGCGGGTCCACCACATCATCTTGTGATCCAAACACAGCCTTCTTCCGTCGCGACAGTGGGCAGTACATTTGGCCAGCAACCGGTCATCTATGTGGTAGATGAAAACGACAATCTGTGCTTCGGTGATAACAGTACATCAGTCACGGCCACACGCAATGCCGGTGCGGGCCTCCTGCTGGGGACCGTGGGAGAGACGGCCGTGGGTGGTATTGTGACGTTCCATGACCTTGCATGCGACACAGCCAACATGATAACAATAGCCTTTGCTGCTGACTCTATATTGGGCGCTGTATCGAACAGTATAACTGTGACACCGGCCGCGCTCACCGTTACCGCCGATGTGAAGAGCAAGGTCTATGGCGCGGCCCTGCCGGCGTTGACCTACACGTACACGGGGCTGGTGAACGGCGACACCTCGGCCACTTTCACGGGCGCTCTGGCCACAACCGCGACAGGCAGCTCGGGCGTGGGAGCATACGCGATCACGCAAGGGACACTCGCGGCGACAGGCAACTACACCATTGGCACGTTCAATAGCGCGAACCTGACTGTGACACCGGCCGCGCTCACCGTTACCGCCGATGCGAAGAGCAAGGTCTATGGCGCGGCCCTGCCGGCGCTGACGTACACGTACACGGGGCTGGTGAACGGCGACACCTCGGCAACGTTTACGGGGGCTCTGGCCACAACCGCGACAGGCAGTTCGGGGGTGGGGACATACGCGGTCACGCAGGGGACGCTCACGGCGACAGGCAACTACAGTATCGGCACGTTTAACGGCGCGAACCTGACTGTGACGCCCGCGGCATTGACCATCACTGCCGACGACAAGAGCAAGATCTATGGTGCGGCCATCCCAGCGTTGACAGCGAGCTATAG
The DNA here is from genome assembly GCA_026692735.1 of Planctomycetota bacterium. Classification (GTDB taxonomy): domain Bacteria; phylum Planctomycetota; class SZUA-567; order H5-PLA8; family H5-PLA8; genus JAPLOD01. Next base: position 12,880 of record JAPLOD010000242.1, read on the forward strand.
TGGTTTCGTCAACGGAGACACAGCGGCCAGTTTGACGACACCTCCGACGGTGTCCACGACGGCCACCGTGGGCAGTGGTGTGGGCACCTACCCGATCACAGCCAATGGAGCAGTGAACGCGAACTACACGATCAGCTACGTGGACGGGACGTTGACGGTGGGCCAGGCCACGCTGACGGTTACCGCCGATGCGAAGAGCAAGGTCTATGGTGCGGCCATGCCAGCACTGACGTACGCGATTAGCGGCTACCAGAACGGCGACAACTCCAGTGTGATCACGGGTACTCCGAGCCTGGGCACAACGGCCAGCACAAGCAGCAGCGTGGGCAGCTATCCGATCAGTGTGAACGTCAATGGAATGAGCGCGGCCAACTACACTTTCACCGGCGTGGCCGCGACTCTGTCGGTAACACCAGCGGCGTTGACGATTCTTGCTGACAATCAGAGCAAGGTCTACGGCACGGCGAATCCGGCGTTGACCTACACGTACACGGGGTTGGTGAATGGGGACACCTCGGCCACTTTCACGGGCGCTCTGGCCACAACCGCGACAGGCAGCTCGGGCGTGGGAGCATACGCGATCACGCAAGGGACACTCGCGGCGACAGGCAACTACACCATTGGCGCGTTCAATAGCGCGAACCTGACTGTGACACCGGCCGCGCTCACCGTTACCGCCAATGCGAAGAGCAAGGTCTATGGCACGGCGAATCCCGCGCTGACCTACACGTACACGGGGCTGGTGAACGGCGACACCTCAGCAACGTTCACGGGCGGCCTGGCCACAACCGCGACAGGCAGTTCGGGCGTGGGAGCATACCCGATCACGCAGGACACGTTGACAGTGACCGGCAACTACACCATTGGCACGTTCAACGCCGCGTACTTGACGGTAAAGCCTGCGACATTGATCATCACTGCGGACGACAAGAGCAAAGTCTACGGTACGGCGAGTCCCGCGCTGACCTACACGTACACGGGCCTGGTGAACGGCGACACGTCGGCCACTTTCACGGGCGCTCTGGCCACAACGGCGACGGGCAGTTCAGGCGTGGGAACGTACGCGGTCACGCAGGGAACGCTCGCGGCGACGGGCAACTACACCATTGGCACGTTCAATAGCGCAAACCTGACTGTGACGCCCGCCGCGCTAACGGTCACCGCAGACAACAAGAGTAGGCCCTTCAATGCTCCGAACCCTGCCCTAACCTACATGGTCACTGGTTACAGGAACGGCGACACATCAAGCGTGGTTGCCGGTTCGCCAATGCTATCCACTATAGCTGTGCAGAGTAGTCCGGTGGGCGATTATTCAATTGCCGTCGATACCAGCGGCATGAATGCCACAAACTACACTTTTGCTGGCAAGCCTGGCATGTTGAGCATCACCAAGGCTCTGCCGGTGATCACATGGGCCGATCCAGCGGACATTGCGTATGGTACAGCATTGAGCAGTACGCAACTGAATGCCCTTGCCAATGTCGCTGGAACGTTTGCGTATCGTCCGTTGGCCGGAATAGTGCTGGCTGTCGGCGATGGCCAAACGCTGTCTGTATCTTTCGCACCTGACGACACCGCGAACTACATGAGCGCGGCGGCGACAGCCACGATCAACGTCAAGTCTGCTGTGGCGCCGTTGATTACCAGCGTGTTGACGGCTTCGGCAATACAAGACTCGGCCTTCAGCTACACGATTACAGCGTCCGGCAGCACGCCGATGACATTCGAGGCGGGCAACCTGCCGTCGGGTCTAAGCTTTTCCGGCGACACGATTTCCGGCACGCCGACGGTGGGCGGCGTGGTCTCGATTGCGTTGAAGGCGACGAACGTCGCGGCTTCGGACACGAAGACGCTACAGCTCACCATCGCCAAGCCGTCCGGAACGCCAGACAATGCGCCGACAGTCTCATCGCCGCCGGCGGCGAGTTCCAATACCGGTTCGACGGGGCAGGCTGTGACGTTCACCGCCGCCGCGACAGATAGCGATGGCGACATTCTCGGTTACACGTGGAACTTCGGCGACGGGACGACGGGCATGGGCGCGAGCGCCTCGCACGTGTACACAACGCCGGGCATCTACACCGTGACGGTAACGGTTTCCGACGGCACGACCACGACGCAGCAGCAGATGGACTATGTTGTCAGTGCGGGCGAAGCTCCCGTGGGCGACGACAATGGCGGCGACGACACGTGGGACACCAGCGGGCTGGATGCGTTCAGCATTACGAAGGGTGCGCTGAAGTTCAACTTCGCGAGCGGTTCCAAGGACGCGCTGCAACTCTCGGGCACAATCCCAGTGGCGAAGTTCTTCAAGCCGGCGAGCAAGAAGGTGATGGTCCTGATCGGCGGGCTCAAAAAGGAGTTCACGCTCAACGCCAAGGGCCAAGGCACGGCGGGCGCCTGCAAGTTCCAGATGAAGGGCAAGATGAAGAAGGGCGTCTTCAAGGCCACGCCCGCGAAGTTCACGCTGAGCATCAAGGGCGAGCCACTTCTGGCCGCATTGCAAGAGTACGGCTTCGCAAATAAGACCACTGCAAAGGCGGGCGAGCAGGTAGACATGTCCACGATCATCATGTTGGACACGCTGGGCTACGAGGCCAACAAGACCGTGCTCTACAAGGCGACGGCGGGGAAGAGCGGCTCGGGGAAGTAGTCAGGGATGTGGTGCCGCCGGCGGGCGATGGATGGCGTGGTCCTTGCCCTTTGTCAGTCAGGCTCTGTGAAGGGCCAGTAAGTTCCGGGGACCGGTCCGACGGGTGATAGAGAGGACGGTTGAGGACGGGAGGAACGGTGAAGGCGGCAATTCCACGACGGGCAGGTACTTGCGCTCGCCCGCAAAGGTGACGCGAAGTTCCAGCGCCGCGCCTTGGCGTTTTCCGGTCTCCAGCGCGGCAGCAGGGCTGAGGGCGTTCGGGCGGGCAGGGACGGGACGGGCTGGCAGCGGGAGTTGGCAGGCGGCGGGCAGCGTGTTGTTGCGTGCCTTCATCACGCATAGCATGAGGAGGGAAACGTCTGTGGGTAGGTATTTTCTACCATGTCCCAAGTGCGGTGGAACTCTGCAGCAGAAGGGACAAACGGGGTGCGAGCCGATCTACCATTGCCGTAAGTGTAATTCCTTCTGGCTGCTCAGTCTGGGATCGGGCTTCAAACGTCTCCTGCGCAGCTATGATCCCAACACTGGCAGAGCCAAACAGGACGCCGACAAGGTAATTGGCGACGACTGGGAAGGTGAGCCGTCGAACATCGGGGTTTCGCCTGACACATGGAGTGCCGCGCTGGAGCCCGCTTCGAGCGGGACGGCAGTGGACGTAATGGCAGGAATCAGGAGCGCGATTCAGAATGGCGACAATCTGTTCCTGCTCAACGAGGAAGGCACGCCGACACACCGCCTTGTCATCACAGATGGTAACGTTGTGCCGGTTCCGCTGTAGGCTGTGAGGTCCAGCGAGGAAAAGCGGGTGATGGAGAGGGCGGTTGCGGGCGGAACGTGCGGTGGTAGCGGCTGGTTGACGAGGCGCGAATGGGGCGGGGCTGCGGGGGCGGAAGGGCAGAGAGCGCGGCAGCAGGGCGTCGGGGCGGCAAGAGGCATCGGCGTTTGAGCGGCTGGCTGAGGCGCTGGCAGAGCGCGGGCCGGTAAAAGAGCGGAAAAGTAGGGCGACGGAGGACAGGGACGCGCAGGCAGGGCTGGGGACGGCCCTGCGGGGCGGCCAGGGCGCGGGCATGAACTTCAGATCGGCATTTCGGTTCCGGCTCCGTTTCCTCCCATGCAGGAATCCATCGGCGCGACGGCGTAGTCCTTCATTTGGCTCCAAAGCAATGGCGGAGGCAAGGACGAAGGGGAACACACAGGTCAGTCAATGAAACATGCAACGCCGACAAGGGAGGAGGAGCGTATGTTAGTCACAGGTGTGTTCAAACCGGCAGACGAGAACCTTTCCGTTCTGATTGCGCATTCTACCGCGGGTAATCTTGGCGAGTGTACGGCTGAGGTCCTCCGCGATACTCTTGATGCGGGCGTTCACGTCGAGATACGCAGGATTACGAATTTCTCCGACTTGGTGGCACTGGAAGACGTGCTCACAGCCTGCCACGTCTTCATTCTTCTGGCGCACGGTCGGACGAGTGACAACACGGTCAGGCTCTTTGATGATTTCGATGTCGATGGACGAGCGCTTCGGGTGAACGTGGGCGAGATGAAGGCCGCGTTGGAAGGCAGAGTTGCTGATAAGCTGTGCTTGTTCGGTGTGTGCCATTACGGCACACAGGACCTCGCCGATGCCGTGTGTAAGCAGGCTGGAGCAGTTGCCTGCATCGCGCCCAAGCCACCATGCACCATTGGGGCCATCGAGTGTGTGTCGGCGTTCTCGTGCATCCTGAATGAGATGCAGGAGCAGCGTCAGATGCCGTTTGACACGCAACTCCTGCATGAACACCTGATGCCGAAAGTGCGGACCGAAATCCAGGCAAAGCTGAACGTCTGTGTGGCGTGATTAGGTCTCCCCGTTGGCTGGGTTGCACGGCCTGCGGCGGTGGGGACGGGGCGGGCTTGAGCGGCTGGTTGGCGAGGCGCGGCCTAGCCACATAGGAGGAGGGAATATCTGCCCATGAGAACCGTCAAAGTACTTGCGCTGGCCCATGACCCCGTTGTTGCTTCCTATCTCGCTGGCCTTTATTCCCAACAGCACCTTTTTCATGCGGTCGGTGAGGAAAGGTTCGGCGACGCATTGACACTCGCCACAGCCGCATCCAGACTTCTAAACGACGAGAGGCAATTCGACACGCTTCTGCTCGTGACGCACGGGCGGTCACAATATGCCAATACGGATGAGGTTCACTTCTTTGCTCAAACCGCACACGCCGGCAATCTGCAAGCTACGCATTGGTATGAAGCCGTCCAGGCCCTGGACGGTTTCTTCGACGAGCCGCGCGCACTTGTCACAATCTGCTGTCACAGCAACCAAGCCGAACTTCGAGAAGCCTTGAGAGCACACTTGCCGTTTTACGCCGTAGCTTCATTGGGCAGCATAACAGTTCCCGAGGCAATCCTGGGGACGCAGGAATTCTTCCGGCAGACAATCGCCTTTGAAGTCGAGCAGCTTACGCAGATAGAGGAGGTTCTGGATGAGAGGATCTGCAAAGCGTCAGGCGGACGGATGCACGGCTGGGTTCTCCCACAGTGAACCACGCCTCCGCCTATACACTCCGCCCGACTGCATCATCAGCCCCAGAGGCTGTGGCGATTGGAATGGCTAACGGCGGCAAGCACGTCTACGTCGGCAGTGTGAACGTGCTCTACAAGGCCGTGCAGGGCAAGAGCGGGAAGGCGGCGAAGGCGAAGTACTGACGGACGGGGCGAACTGAACGACATCATGGTCACGGTCAGCCAGTCCGCAGAACACGGCTCACCAGAAGCTGCACCCCTCGATGAACCACGGGTGCAGCCACGTCGTACCATTCTGGCCCACGGGCATGTTCTCGGTCCACGACGCCGCTGTCGTCCATGCTCCACCGACGCTGGCCTTGTAGAGTAGATTGGTGATCGTGGTCTTGTACGGCGTGCCGGCCACATTCTGTAACGAATAAAGAGCGTTTCCCACGACGCAGTTCATCAGGTTTGAGCCGGCACCGACGTAGGAGACGCCGTAGCCCTTGGTGCTCACTGACAGCGGTGGAACGTAACGATAACCGGCATACGAGACGACTTCATTGGTTCCGGTCCTGACGAAGTAGTTCAGGGACAAGCACTCGCTTGCCGCGGCCGTCTGCGTCATGTCGTCCCAGACGCCGGTAGACGGATTATACCGTTTGTTGTAGGGGAACGGCGGCGTGCCGCCGGACGTGGACGCCGCGATCCACCACGTATCCGGGCCGCCCTGGTACTGCGGCATCTGAAAGTGAAAGCCCCCGGTCGGCTGGTACTGCTGCGCCATGCCCATGTCTATCTCGGACCAGTTGACGCCATCGGCGCTGTAGGCGATGAACAGACTGCCGGCCGGATAGCTGCCCGACTTGTAGCCGAGGATGGACAGGCCGTTGAGCGGCGCGGCGGTGCCGACGGTCAGTCCGCGGTTGAACAACCGTGGGTAGCTCGGCGGAGCGAACGGTCCCAAGGCGGCGTACATCGTCTCCCACGTGGCGCCGTCAGTGCTGCGGCAGACTCGCGATCTGTTGCCGTCCGAGAAAACGCCCCAGAGGAAGCCGCCCCATTGGATGACCGGTCCCTGTAGTCTCTCGTTCGCCCACGGCATGGCATTCGTGTACGGCTGAAGCAGGTACTCGAGGTACTGTGCTGGGATTGGCGCATCCACGTAGCCGCGGCCGTAGAACACTCTGCCGCCAATCTTACTGAAGGCGCCGTCACCGCCGGTGCCGTCCTCGTAGGCGAAGTACGTGACGGGGCCGCCCACTTGGTAGTTCCTGTGTCCCTTTGCCCAGACGGTGCCGCCGAGTGTGCCCTGCGGCTGCTCGGACAGCGCCTTGCGAAGCTTCAGGGCGAACTCCTGCTCGATCATCCGCTCCGGCCGGACGAACATCCAGAACTGGGTGCTGGCGGGCACGGCGGTCTGCAGCCCGGGTGTGAAGTCAACACGCGTTCGCGTCCACGCCGTCACTTTGTAGACCTTGTCGTGGTTGCGGAACTGAAAGTAAGCGGTGCTGATGTTCGCCCAATCGGGATCGTATGGCACGTTGGTAGAGACAAACAGCGCGCCGGCCGGTCTCGCCCCGCTGGTCGTTCCGAAGTTGAACTGGAGATTGGCCCCGAAGTCGAATCGGGCCAGGCTCTCTTTCAGCCGGATGTTCTGTGCCGCGAAAATCATCCGCGGCGTGAGGATTCGCCTGTCCACCGTGGCGCCGGGAGGCACATAGGCCGTGTCGTAGCCGACGATCTGGCTTCTGCGGGTGATCTCTGCCTGGATCTGAGCGAAGTGCGTCTTGGCGTTGACGGTTGGGATGGTTTGGTTACCCGAGACTCCCGGGCCGGCAACCATGAGGTGTTCCTGGGGCCAGGCGTACTTGTCGTCGCCGGCGCTGCCCAGGCGTGGATACCAGGTGATTTGGTCGCTCACGATGAGAACCCGCCGAAGGCAGCCGTCATGGCCTCGAACTGGATGTCGTCCACGCCGATGACCGGGTCGGTTTCGTTCACGAGCATCCAAATGCTGTGGCCGTTGACCGCGCCGCGCCGCACGAGGACGAGGATGTCGGATTCGAGGGTGCCGGTGCGCTCCCAGGCGCTCGTACCGACCTTGTACGTGCCGTTGGCTTTCTTGTCCGTTTGCCACGGCAACAGGAGCGTGTCGCCGGCCACAAGCGTCACGCCGTCTATCGTTTGCAGGCCGGTGAGTGACGCCACGTTTGCCGTGGCCGCCGCGCGCGCTGGAATTCCGGCCAGACCGCCCTTGCCGCCGCCCTGCGGCAGCCGCACCAGCGCCCAGTGCGGTTCCTCGGCCGTGTACGAGTCTTCCCAGAGCACCGGCGCCGGCATCCGTGGTCCCCGGGGGCCGAACGACCTGCACCGGCGTCAGCCCTACGAGCAGTGCCTTCCCGCACGCGCCGTTCTTGATCGGCTCCTGCACGACCACGAACCGGTTAGCGTACATGTCGTCGGGGACAGCGCCGGCAAAGACGGGCCGCGTGGCGAACTCGGCGAAGTTCTCAGCGGGCGAAACGAGGATTGTGTCGAGGCCCAGGACAGAGAAACGGTCCTGGTCTGCGCCGCTGTCGTTGCGCACAACGACGATGCCGGTCTTGGCGGAGAAAGGCACACTTGTGCTACCGCCGTCGAAGGCGCTGCGCTTGTGCGCGTCCGCGGCGTCCACGAACGCATTGAACGTGGAAGCGGGCATTCGGAGCGACTGGCCTGGGAGAACCTTGCGCATCGTTATGGCAATCCAGCGAAGTTCAGCATCTCGTAGACCTGCTCGATGTACACGGCGGTCGGCTTCTTGATCTTCACCTTGGCTGTGGCGTCCACGTCATCGGCATACTGGACCCACATGTACTCCCAGCCCTTCTTGGCGATCCCCATGATGCTGCCGACCTGAATGTTGACCATGTTGGGCGAGGCGGCGTATTTGAATGTCACTTCCCACTTGCCGTCCTGCCCGCGTTTTTGGCCCGAGGCGCCCAGGAACAACACTTCGCCGGCGGCGAAGCCCTTGAACGGCGCGTTGTTCACGCTGCCGGTGAGCGCGTAGTAGAGCCACTGGTTGAGCTGCGCGTCGGAGAGGTAGTGCGTCTCCTGCCAGTTGTAGACGGGCACAGTAATGTCACAGCCGGCCACGTTCTCGCCGTCGTAGCCGATGGCCCCACCAAGTTGCGCCGAGGCGCTGGGACCGTAGCGGCCCACGGTCGCGAGACTTTGGGTGATGTGCTGCGTGCCGCCGGTGAAGTCGAAGGACGTGACGGGTTCCGGCTGCTGCTCGTCATTTACGGTGGGCGCATCATAGCGGACGACGACCTTCCATGTGTCGTTGCTGAGACGCTCGGCGATCTCCACGGTGCGCTTGACCATGCCGTTGTAGGTCGCGGGCGAGCCGTTGAGCGCAAGCGTGCGGACTTCGGCCTCGTCCACGCAGCCGTGGGCCATATAGAGGAACTCGGCCGAGGGTCGCTCGGCATTGATGACCTCGGTGCGGCTGGCGAACAGTTCAACGAGTTGGCCGGCCATTACTCGAACGTCGCCTCCCCTGATTGCACCTCGTCCAGGATGCGTTTGGTGTTGCGGGCCGTTTCCTCGGAAGACTTCGCGGTGCGTTCCGCCGCGCTGCCGCCGATGCCCATGCCGAACGTGGCCATTGCGGAGAATGTGCCCACCACGTCAAACTTCGACACGGCTTGCTCAACAGCGGGCAGGGCCGTCTCAGGCAACTGCCGTGCGGCGGGAGGCACGTTGGTCTCCACCTCGCGCCGCTTCTGCCCGGCCTCCACAATCGCTCCGAGCCATTCGTTGCGGGCCGCGTCCAGGGCGGCTTCCGCGTCGGCCAGTTCCTTAGCGTGGGCTTCCCGCTGCGTGCGCTCCGTCTTGTCCGCGTCCAGAGCCAGCGCGGCCAGGCCCTTGAACCAGGCGACTTGGATTCCCAGCCACATGATACGCGCGGCCAGGGCCACGTCGCCGGCCGCCAGAGCGTCTGCGATGCCCTTGAACGTGGTTGTAGCGAACTCCTTAAGCTCGGCGAACCTGTCCTGGAGCCACGAGGCGGCATCGCCCACAGCACCAACGGCCGCAGTCCACGCGCTCTCAAGGACGCCTGATGCGTATAGAGCGTAGACGGCGAGGGCGGCCAGAGCCGCGATAACGATGAGCACGGGCGCGCCGACGGCGGCTATGGCCGCGCTGATCGCGGTGAAGGCGGTCCCGACAGCGCCGGCGACGGTGGACACGACCGAAATGATCGTCCCGATCCCCCCGATGAAACCGGCAATGATAGAACCGACAGCGGTGAACACGGTTGCAATGCCGCCGACGATTGCCGCCACAAACATGAACGCCTTGCCCAGCACGAAGAGCGCCGCGCCCGCGGCGGCCAGGATGACGCCGAGTTTCAGCGCGGAGACAACGAGGCCCCGGTTGCGCGAGAGCCACTGCTGGACCGCCGTAGCGACCTTCTGGAAATCCTTCACCAACTGTAGTACAAAAGGGGCAAGCGCCGCACCGATGGTCGTTACGATGCGCTTCAGTGAGGCCCACAGGCTCGTCATGGCGTCGGAGAGCACGCCGGCGGCCTTGGCGTCTTCCGTGGACCAGACCAGTCCAAGCTTGCGGGCCTCCTCGCGCAGAGCGGGCAGGTCTTTCATCATGGGCAGGAGCGCGGTGCCGGAGCGGCCGAATATCTGCATGGCGGTCGCGGCACGGTCGGTGGGGTCCTTTATCTCCATGAGGCGCTGTGCAATCAGCGCGAACTGGTCTTCCGGCGAGAGGCCCTGCAGTTGCCTGACGCCAAGGCCCAACCGCGCGAATGCTTCCGTGGCCTGTTTGGAACCATCGCCTGCCTTCACGATGCTGGCCTGCATCTTCCTGACGCTGCCTTCCATGTCCTCCAGCGAGGAGCCGGAGAGGCTGGCGGCATACTCGAACTCGGAGAGCGCCTCGACGGAGACGCCCGTGCGCGCGGACATCTCGTCGAGTTTGTCGCCCGTTTCGGCGAACGCCTTCACGCTCGCCAGGAGCGGCGTGACGATGGCGGCACCCGCGGTCATCAAGCCCGTGCCCATGCTGGCCACGGTAGCGCCGAAGGCACGCAGCTTGGCCGAGGCGGCTTTGAGGCCGCGGACGAGCGCGCTGTCGTGCACGAGCAGCTCGACATAGGCCGCGCCCGCGCGAATGCCGGAAGCAGAGGCCATGTCCTACTTCTCCAGGTTGCGCTTCACCGCTTCCCAATGGTCACTTGGCATCACTACCCAGCCGCCGATGTCCTGCTCGACTGCATCGCCGGAACCGTCAAGGACGCGGCCCTTGACGGTCGTATTCTCCAGCACCTGCATGGGCCTGCCGGGATGGAGAACGACGTACTCAGTTCTTGTCTGTGGCCCCAGGCTTAGGCCGCTGCACCCCGAGCTCGCCAAGCAGGCGCTCATCGTCAGCAGGGCCAGTAAGCGGCTTCTCAGGCTTCGCATTCGTCACCTCCGTTTCGGCGGGCTTGTCCATGCCGAAGATGGCCTTCAGCACGCGCAGAAACACGTCCACGAGCACACCTATCCAGGCCACGATGACCTCCTCACACCACAGAGCACACGGGGATGGAACGGTATGAAGAACCTCCGTGCTCTCCGTGTGCTCCGTGGTGAAGACCTATCCGTCAGGCCGCCTTGATTTCCTCGAACGCCTTCTGGACTTCCTGGACGGCCGTGATGCCGATGTCCACGCCCTCGCGGATCGAGAGGTCGCGGATTTCTGAGGAAACCTGACCGACGTTCTCAAACGCCGCCTGCGCCTCGGCCACCTTGACCGGATCGGACATCAGGATGCGGGTGAACTCCTGGCCGATGCGGGCCAGGTTCGCCGGCGTCTTCCAGTCCTCGCCTGCGGGGACCGACTTGAACGCCTTGAAACCAACCACCGACATGGCTCGCATGCCGGTGAGCAGTTCCTTGGTCTCCTTCACGCCATACTGCTCAGCCATTGCCTGATCCTTTCTTCCCCGCGTGGGGATCAACGAAGAACCGCTTCAGGATGCGCAGGTCCTTCAAGATGACTTTGGGTTTCTCGACCCGCTCGACAGCGAACGGGTTGAAGTCGCTTGGTTTGAACGGCGATGGCCGCTTCTTCGGGTCGCGGTGCGCATTGGCGAGCATCGCCAGTACCGCCGCCGTTTGCTCCCAGTCGTGGTTGCCGCGCGCTTCCGCCAGCCAGACCAGCTCACGCAGCGTCAATTCTCCGGGATTGACTCCGGCGACGCCGGCGAGCTTCCAGATGAGGCGCCAGCATTCCGCAGCGCCGTCTCGATTACCTGGTCCACGCCCAGCGCGTCCACCCGCTGTTCCATCAAGGCCAGGGCCTTCGCCTCGACGGCCCGCATCTTCGCCAGGGCCTTGTGAGTCACCTGGCGCTGCGCGGCGTTCCGGGAAAAATCCGCGAGTTCGTCCAGCAAGGCGGTCGTGGCGTGCTCAATGGCGTCGCCGGCCATCGCCCTGCCAAAGTCAACGTCACTCACCTTCTGGGCATCGGCTTCGGGCTTGAGGACGGCGTACAGCACGTCGCAGAGCAGCACGGGATCGCCCGCCAGTTGTGCAACGAGCTTCCCGTCAAACACGTTCAGCAGGTCTACGTTCACCAGTGCGCGGACGCGCTTGATCGTGTCCACCGTCACCGAGACGGCCCATAGGCGGCTGGCATTGTCCTTGAAGCTGTGCACGGACTACCTCCCTTTGGTCGCAGACCTTTTGTTACGGACCGGGCACGACGTACCACTCGGGCGGCGTCGCGGAGAAGGTGATCTTCGCGGTCACGGGGCATTTCATGCCGTCCTCGAGCGGCTCCTCGCGGCCGAACTTGGTGATGGCGAAGTCCGCGCGCAGGCCCTGCGAGCCAGGCGTGGCAATAGGACCGTCGAGGATGGTCAGGCCGATAACGGTGTCATCGAGCCAGGCATCGAAGATGGCCTGCATGCCCGCATCGTCCGGGTCCCACACCATCTCCCACTCGATGGAGCCTTCCTTGAGTGTGGCCAGGGTTGCGCGCCATCCGCTATTGGCGCGCGTGCTGACATCGGCCTCTCCCTTCTCCAGGTTCAACGTCACGTCCTTCACGTTGCCCAAGAGGGTCCACACTCCCGCACCGGCAACGCCGCCCGGCTTGTAGTACAGACAGCCCTTCATCCCCAGCCTTGCACCCATCGCTCACGCTCCCTTCACTGAATTGGCCCACAACTTCGGCAACCGCTCCTTGGCGACTGAGAGCGCCGGCTCCATGAACGGGCGCGGCGGATAGTGTCGCGTTTTCGTGGAGGCGGACTGTGCGCGCTGCTCCGCGATGGCCGTCACGTCTTTCGCCAACTGCTCTGCGCGCTGCACCTGGGCCGTGGTTCTGAGTTTCGCGTAATGGGAGTCGAACCCCTCGACGCGAACTGGCCCATGTCCGCCAACGTCCAGCTTCCAGTTCGGCTTGCGCACCTTCGTTTTCTTGGGCGGTTCCTCGCCGCCGAACTCGTGCGTGCGGCCGATCTTCCCCACATTCGAGAACGTGGGACCAATGACCACGCTCTCCTCGGCCTTGTTCACTGCGAAGACGATGGCCTTCTTCAGCCGCCCCTTGCGCGTATGCGGGGGCTTCCCTGGCGCAGCCTTCTCCGGAGACACCTTGATGCTGCGCATCGCAATGCCGCGAATGTATGCCCCCGCCTTGCCCAGGTTCTTCTGCGTCTCACGCGCCACGGCCTTGAGCACCTTCGCGCTGTTGTCCTTGAGCTTCACACGCGCACTGAGCACTGAGCGTCCCTCATTGCCGTGCCGTCATCCGCCAGCGCAGAGAAACGGAGTCGTAGACGCCGGATGCTCCTTCTCCGGGCTTCATCCGAATGCTTGTTCCACTGGTGTTGCTGAAACGATTCGCCAGCGCCGAGGACGTGCTTTCATGGAGCAGGTAAACATCATTGGCCGCGCCGACGTTGTAGATGAGAAGCGTTCGCCCGGCGACGCCACCGCTCATGCCGCTGACGCTGGCATCCGAGGGCGTTGCTGTCACCCGGAGCACTCCCACGTTTGGCAGGGCGTAGTCGTTGACTGCGCCAGAGAGCCAGCCCTGCCCCTCCGCGACCTGCAAGAAGCCCACACCCAGATTGCCGGAACCAGACGAGCCATTCGTGACGCGCAAGCTGTTCGTGCCGGAGCGTTCGAGGGCCACGTCTGGATTGCCACTGAAACTCGTCCCTGCATACCAGCTCACCTTCATGTCCGAGGTCATTTCCAGGGCCAGGGCGCTTGTCATGTTGGCCACAAGCTTCGAGATGCCGTAGCTTTGGACGATGAGCGGCGTATTGCCGGGGTTGCTGGAGTTAAAGGTGTTGTTGTTCGTCCAGGTCTGCTGCGCGTTGAGCCGCGGCAAGGTGGACGGCATCCGCGCGTCGGGAATGGTGCCGCTCGCTAGGGCGGAGGCGTCCAGTCCGATGAGGCTCGCGCCGTTCGTGCTCCATGACATCACACCACTCGTGTCGCTCGTCAGGAATCGCCCTGTGGCTGTCGGGTTGGCCGGGAAGCTATAGCTACCGGTGCTGCCCAACGTCGGGGGCGGCTTGATTGTCAAGGAGCCGTGAGTCGCGTCCCCAACCAGGCCGGAGAACACGACCAGTTCGCGGACGTTAAGCTGTCCAGTATTCCGAAGTTGGAAAATCGTGCCTCCACCTCCGCCGCCCTCGCGAAAGATGTCCACGACATGCGTGGCGTAGTCGCTCGGGACAGCAATGCCGACGACGGTCTGCGTGCTGTTCTCTGGGTGAAGCACAAGCGCCGCATTCGTCCATGTGGTCTGGTTCTTCGGGTTCACGACGAGCCGAACATTCGGATGGTCAGACAAGCCATTCGGGCAGTTGATATACGCTCGTGGCAGCAGTTGGTGTTGTGTGAAGACATTGGCCGCGTTCTTGAGCGCAACGTTGCTGCTCAACGCGCTGTCTGCCACCTTGCCGGGCGCGGTAATCGTGGCGAGCTTCGTGTCCGCGATGGCAGCGCCAGGCGCAATATCACTGTTGGCTATCGTGCCGTCTTTGATCTCCGCGCTCGTGACCTGCCCGGCCGCATCACTCGTCGGTGCCAGGTATTTGTTGCCGCCCAGCGGCGGAATGGTGATGGTCCGGTCGGCCGCCTCGTCAGCGCCGCCAACAAAGCTGATTGTGTGGTCGCCCGCGCTGTCTTTGATCTTCAGCGCCGTGACGATAAGGGCCGCTCCGGCAATGACGGCGACGCCGCTGGCCAGGATTTTGAGGACTCCGCCCTTACTGAACTGCGAACCGAACTGGCCATCGCCCAAAGGCATGTCTCATTCCCCCGTTATGAATCGCGAGTCTCGAAGGCGAACGCGAGCGCGGTTGCCTGGTCGCGTCCGATGTAGGTCGTATTGCCGGGCTTGCCTGGAATGTTGAACCATGCGCCCTGCGGAATGGGAGCGGTGCCGCCTTCAGCGCCGCCTTGCTGTTTCCTCAAGCTCGCGTCGGCGTCAATGGGGTACACGTTCAACCGCACGGCATTCGCCGGCCACTTGAGCGCGATCTCGTCAGTGCCCGACGCGACCGGGGAACTCACGATGGGCTCGGAGGCGTCCTGTAGCAGGAAGCCGTCGGCCATGCCTTCGGTAGTCACGCGCCAGATTGAGCCGGTCATGGCAGCACCTTGAAGGTCAGTGTGAGCACGCTCGTGAACTGCCGTAGTTCGGCCAGGTGTTCCTGGGCCACGACCGGGACGTTCTCGGTCTTGACCCAGACCGCCTTCGGCGGGCCGGGCAGTTCACAGAACTCGAGGAGCGTCCCAATCTCCTCGACAAGCAGCACCAGCGCGTCAATCTCCTCATTGTCCGCCTTGGCGAGTTTCTTCTGCACGGCCACGTCCACTTGGCACGTGGACGCTTGGGCACTGCGGCTGATCTTCTCGGTCTGGCGGCCATGCGGGGCGACTGTGACCTTGAGTGCCTGCATCTCGGACAGCGCGAACGACGGTTGCCACGTGCGAATGGCTGTGAACGCCTGGCTGAGGGTTGCGGCGTTGAGCCTGGTCACGACACCATCGGCTATGGCGGCAAGTGTTGCGCTCATGCTTCCTTCTTTTCTGCGATGCAGGGCCGGGAGGCGATGCGCTCCATCGCCTTGGTGCTGCGCTCCAGGGCGCACACGAGCGTCTGCTGAACCCACGTCTGGTGTTTCTCAAGCGCCTCACTCATGCGCCGCTCGCGCTGCCAGTCGCGCCACAGGGTGTAGCCGACCACGATGCCAGCCAATCCCCACTGCGCCCACAGACCGGGATCGCCCGTCATCGGCACAGAGGCCGCGAGCAGCACGCCCATGCTGGCTTTCGTCAGAGTCTCAATCACGGCGCGTTCTCCGTTGCCACGAGCTTCGTGTGAATCCGCAGCGTTTGCCGGTAGGGGTCCGAGTAGCGCCAGCACGGCTCGTTGCCCGGAGCCATGACCTCGTAGACAAACGCCTTGCTTCCCTCGACCTCCCTCACGCGGTCGCCGGCCTTCGGAAGCACAGGCTGCCCGCCATGCACCAGGTCGTCCGCAAGCACCAGGTAGTCGCGGGCCTCCATTTGCTCGACGATCCCATAGCCCTTGTCCACCTGGAAGACTGTCTTGCCGACCGTCGCGGCGACCGCCACGCTTTCCGTGCTGCGCTGGTACGACACGGTCCTGGTCATGTGCGCGGTGCGCTGCGCTTCCAGCCACGCCGAGCCTTGTGCCAAAAGGTCACCCACGAGTCTCTCTCCCTGTGAATGGTTGGCTGGCTGCGACGCGCTGCGTGGGGGTGACAAACGCGAACAGCCAGCCAACCCACCGGCTACTGGCTCAAGCGGACGCAGACGGTCTCGTCGGCGTCGGCCGCGGCCTTCACCGTCTTCCCGATGAGCTTGTTGGCTCCGGCTTCAGCGTCCGTCTTGGCGACCGCCTCCGCCTCGTCCCAGTAGACGTTGACGCCCGCCGGGATCGCCGTGCCCGCCCCCGTCGCCTTGGCGAGATCGAAGACGCCGCTGACCGCGAGCGAGCCAAGCCGGTTGGCCGGGATCGCGTGCGACGCGATGCCGACCAGTTCGCCCTGCACGACTACCGCGCCCGCGGTCACATCTGCGGCGGGCGTGTAATCAACCGCGTTTCCTTCCTGCACGAACCTTGCACCCACAGCTCACCTCCTCAGTTTCCCTCGTTCCCTTGGCGTTCTCGGCGACTTGGCGGTTGACGCCTTACGCTTCGCCGCGCGCCTTCAGCCCGCCCTTGGGATCTTGCAGCGCCACGCCGAAGTCGTGGTAGCCGCGCATCTGGACGCCCAGCACGTTGAAGTCGGCTTCGGCCGTCTCAATGGTCGGGGACTCCTGCCCGTTGAGGAACGCCACCTCGATGACTGGCAGGTCGCCGGCGTCCGCGAGCAGATACCACGCCTTCGCCGAGGAACCCGCGAACTTCGGGTTCGACAGGTAGCGGCTGACCTCGGTGCGGAACTTGCCCTGGTGCGGGTTGGCCACGGGGAACCTGGTGTTCGCCGTCGTATCGCGCAATTCCAACGACTTGTTGAGCTGCGTGGCGATTGCGCTCAGGGCCGGCGGCACCAGCACAATCGCCGGCATGACGCCGATGGGATTGCCCTCAGTGTCCACCTGGTTCAGGAACTCCGTCTCCGCCTTGCTCAGGCCGTCAATACCCAAGCCAGTGTCCGCGCCGGCCAGGTAGTTCTTGTTGGCCAGCGTGAAGAACGCGCCGTTGTTCAGGAAGATTGTCCAGAACACGTGGTTGATCTTCAGGCCGCTGCCACGGCCGAGCTTGCGCGGCACGAGCGTAATCGCACCCAGGTCGTCATTGATGATGTCGCGCCGGTCAACGGCGAACATGAGGCCGTGCGTGTCGGCCTGGTTGCTGAACTTTTCCTCGCCCAGCGTACCGTGCTTGAGTTGGCCGCCCGGTGCCACTTGCTCGTACAGGTCTTTCCCGACCAGCCGGTAGCTGGTGACAGTCTTGAAGTCGCTGACCGGGCGCACGGAGCAGATGTTGCGC
The DNA here is from genome assembly GCA_026692735.1 of Planctomycetota bacterium. GTDB lineage: Bacteria > Planctomycetota > SZUA-567 > H5-PLA8 > H5-PLA8 > JAPLOD01. The sequence goes on from JAPLOD010000242.1 coordinate 30,068, forward strand.
CAGGTTCGCTCGACGGAGTAGAAGCCGTCGAGCAGAAACTTGTTGGCGACGTTCG
>JAPLOD010000243.1 GCA_026692735.1 Planctomycetota bacterium
TAATCTGACGCTTGGGCTGATTCGACAGCGTACCCGGCACAAATACCTGCCAGACGCCCTGCGACGCTTCATAGCGGACCCCTTCGCCGCTTTGGCGTTCATCTGCCCTATGAACAAGGGCGAGAATTGAAAAGCCCTGGACCGAACCGCAGGAAGGCACGCGAAAAGGCTTGACGCCCGTTTCAGCAGTAGGTATAAGCCCCGCATGCCGATATAGCAATAGAGAGGGGTTTCTATGGCGCCGCCCACGCAGGAATTGCGCCTTGATGCGTACGAAGAAGCCTTTGTGTCCAGTATTCGCCTCCTGACGGGGCGGACTGCGGAAGAGTGTCAGCCCCAAATAGGCTCGCTAAAGGCCATCATCCAGACTATTCGCGGCGGCGGTCTCAAGCCTAGTGCCAGATGCGACCTGCTCAACCGCGTACTGCTCACGCTGTCCATCAGGCCCATGTCTCTCGAGTTCTACAACGCCGTCTTCAAAGACGTGGACTTCAACCAGTTGGACAGCCTCAAGTCGGCGGTGGATAAGTGTCGGGCAGTCTGCATGCTCGAATTCGGAAACTTCCGCTACGGGTACAAGCGCTTTAACGAGCCCAACTCCTTTGCACTTGGTGAAGCGTGGGATAAGTGGTTTCCGAGCCCGAAAGCAGTGAAGAAAAAGAAATCTGATCTCAAGGCTAGGCCGAAGCCGGAAGGACTACGGGATATTCCGGCTGACCGCCTGTTCGCCTTGGGCTACATTGCACGCGAGAGCGCGCCGAAGATCACGGAAGCGCGGTGCGCCGTGAAGCCAATCCTCGATGCGGCGATCAAGAAGGGCGTCAAGGACTGGGCTGGGCTTGAGAACGTCGCGGCGAAGGCAATTGATAAGAAGCAGCTCGGGAGACTCCTCGAAGACGCCGCACTTCCCGATGTCGAGTTGCTGCTGGGAGGCGATCTCTTCCTGCAGAAAGCGGAAAAGAAGTTTGAGGAGGTTGTGAGGAGCGCCGCAGCGGCGTGTTCTGCCATCTCCCCAGAGGACATTCAGAAGGTCCAGGAAATAGGCCGGCAGAACACTGCCACATACCTCGCCATGCACGACGTTGATGTGTACGTTGCCACCTCGATGCGGGAACCGGTACACTTCACCTCGAATAATGCGTTCATGCGCCGCCTTTTCCAGTCGGGTGCTCTTGCCGTGTACCGTATCCGTTACTTCGACCCAACCCAGTCCTATCTTCCTGACCGCATCCAGAAGGGGCTTGTGGAATGCCTGATGATCAAGAGATCAGCCTTGACTGTCTATAATGCTCAGGAAGGAGACACCTTCGGGAAGGACTCGGAACTCGGTGTTACCCTCGCCCAGAATAAGCCTGCCATCGTGTACGTTACCAGGTTCTTCCACGGGAACAAGGACGCGGATGAAGTCTACTCCGTGGTTGATTCGGCGACGACGGGCGACAAGGCCGCCTTGATCGCCTTGGCCGAAAAGCGCAGGTTCATTGAACCCTCGGAGGCGAAACTACTGGCCGCGCCAGAGAAGTCGAAAGGGGATGTAGTTGGCGCGATCGTTAACACGGGCATGCGCCGCGTCGTCACCGGGATTGACGCGCCCCAAGTTTGCGCAGAGTTGCTCGCGCACGGCTACGCCGTGGCCCAGCATTATGAGAAACCGCACGAGGAGTGCATAAAGAAGATCGCGAAGTTGGAGGCGCGCGCTCTCACGTTCAAAGACGTACATCCCCTTTCGCTGCAGACTGGTGCCGACGGCGTCGCTCGCGGAGTGCTCGTAACGCGTACGGTTGAACATACTGCGGAGCTTATCCTTGCACTTCTAACAGGTTCGATCCAATATGAGATCAGAGGAGATGAAATCAGGGGAGAGAACGACAAGTACAACTGGCTGCTTTGCGAGAAAAGTACGGGTTCGCCAGTTCGCGTCGTGACGAAGGACAGACTACTCACCGTCGCCTTCTGGAGTGAGGATTGGAGCCTCCAGAGGTAGAGACTAAAAGGAGAGTGCCCGTGCTGGCACAACAGGCAAGAGTTCGGCTTCTGCGGGGCGAGTTGAGAGTTGTCAGGGTTGACAAGTCGCTGCTGGAGGACGCGGGCCGCGCCAGGCGGGTTTTCGGCGTCATCGCAGCGACGGAACCAAGGGTCCCGTTGGTGCTTGTTGAGAGGCAGACGTTTGGGAGCCGTAAGCCCAAGACACTTGGCGACAAGATCTTCTGCTCCCTTGTTGAAGTGGAGCCGCAATCGAGGTTCAGGTGGCAGGACATCGCGGTTCCGTCGGTGTAAGCGTCACTTTTGCAATGGCTAACAGCGAGTGACAGGCACTAGTCTGCGCTGCGCATCCGCCGGCCCACGGTGCGTTGCGCCGTTGTGGCGCAGGTGTCCCGCCCGCCAGTACCCCCCTCGCTGGGTGTCTGCCATCAGGGGCAGGCCAGAGACCTGCACCACAATCAGCGCCCTTCTCCCCGCGACCTTGACAGCATAACGTCATCCAGTATTCTGCATACCTGTCGCTGCGGCTCCGCAGTGATGATCGTGAAGTCCTGCAGTCAATCGTGTCGTCCGCAAGGAAGCCTCATGCCCGACAGACAACCCGCGGAGCTCGCTGTTGACCAAGCCAGCCTCGCCATGCTCGCCAAAGCAGCCGCCGAGGGCGTCCCCCACGCCTTCGCCCGCGCCGACGCCCAGGGCAAGAGCTGCACCTTCGGCACGGACGGCGTCTGCTGCCGCATCTGCCACATGGGGCCCTGCCGCATCACCAAGAAATCTCTCCGCGGCGTCTGCGGCGCCGACGCCGACACCATCGCCGCCCGCAATCTGCTCCGCGAAGTCGCCGCCGGCGCCGCCGCCCACTCGGACCACGGCCGCCACCTCGTCCACCTGCTCAAGTCTGTCGCCGAAGGCCATGGCGGGGACTTCTGCCTCCGGGACGAAACGCGCCTCCGCGAGGCCGCCCGCGCCTGGGGACTGACCGAACAAGGCCGCGGAGCTCCCGAAGTCGCTCGCGACCTCGCCCATCTCTTCAAACAGGAGTTCGCGCGCCAGGAAGGGCCGCTCGAGACGCTGAAGCTCGCGCCCGTCCCCCGCCAGGGCGTCTGGAAACGCCAGGGACTGGCCCCCAGCGGTATTGACCGCTCTATCGTCGAAGCCCTCCACCGCACCAACATCGGTGTGGACCATGACTACCGCGACCTCATCCGCACCGCCCTCCGCGTCGGACTCGCCGACGGCTGGGGCGGCTCGATGATCGCTACCACCGTCGCCGATATTCTCTTCGGCACGCCGCACCCCGTCCGCGGCAGCGCCAACCTCGGCGTCCTCGAAGAGAAGAAGGTCAACGTGCTCGTGCACGGCCATGAGCCGGCTCTCACCGAAATGCTCGTCGTCGCCGCGCGCGACCCTGACATCCTCGCCGCCGCCAGGGCCGTGGGCGCGGAAGGCGTTAACCTCGCCGGCATCTGCTGCACCGCCAACGAAGTCCTGATGCGCCACGGCGTCCCCGTCGCCGGCAATTTCCTCCAGCAGGAACTGGCCCTCGTCACCGGCGCCGTCGAGATGATGATCACCGACGTGCAATGCTGCATGGCGTCGCTGCCGGAGGTCGCGAAGTGCTACCATACGCTGGTCGTGACGACCAGCCCGATGGCGAAGAACATCGGCGCCGAGGCCCTCGACTTCGACGACGAACGGGCGCTGGACTGCAGCAAGGCGATCCTCCGCAAGGCCATCGCCAACTTCCCGCGCCGCGATCCGCGCAAGGTCTCCATCCCGCGTGAGAAAGCGCCGCTCGTCGCCGGCTTCAGCAACGAGACGATCTTCGGCATCCTCGGGGGCACGTTCCGCCGCAGTTTCCGGCCGTTGAACGACGCCATCATCACCGGCCGCGTGCGCGGCGTCGCCGGCATCGTCGGCTGCAACAATGCCCGCGGTAAGCTGGACGACTACCACCTGACGCTGACGCGCGAGCTCATCAAGCGCAACATCCTGGTGCTCCAGACCGGTTGCGCCGCCGTCGCCTGCGCCAAGGCCGGCATGCTCACGCCCGAAGCCGCGCTGGCACTGGCCGGGCCGAGCCTGCGCGAGGTGTGCGAGGCGGTCGGCATCCCGCCCGTCCTCCACATGGGTTCGTGCGTGGACAACTCCCGCATCCTCATGGCGGCCACCTACATCGTCCAGGAAGGCGGGCTGGGCAACGACCTTTCGGAAGTCCCGGCCATCGGCGTGGCGCCGGAGTGGATGAGCGAGAAGGCCGTGGCCATCGGCCACTACTTCGTCGCTTCGGGCGTGGACGTCATCCTCGGGCGGCCGTTCCACACGGCGGGGTCTGAAGCGGTCACGCGCTTCCTCTGCGAGGAACTGCAGGGCATCGTGGGCGCGAAGTTCCACTACATCTCCGACGTGAAACAGGCCGTGGAGACCATCGTGGCCCACCTCGAAGCCAAGCGGGACGCTTTGGGCATCAACCGCAAGACCGAAAGAAAGCTGTTCGACATGAAGGACCGGAGAGCGCTGGATGTCTAAGGCCATCTGCACTGACGCCATCCTCGGCGCGCGAGAGTCCCTGGCGCGTGCGCGGGTCAAGCTCCAGGAGGCGCTTCAGGCCCACGGTCCCGCCCATCCCGTCGGTTTCCCTGCGACGGCCTACTACCTCCCGGTGATCTACTCCTTCACCGGCCGTAAGGTGGAGACACTGCGCGACCTCGAAGGCGTGCTCGACCACTGTGAGCGGCTCCTGCCCGAGCCGCCCTCTGACAATCTCTGGCTGCCCTATCTCGGCGACGCGCTCGACGCCGGCGCCGCCACCCTCTTCGCCTTCGAGACCATCGAAGCCTGCAAGACCGTCATCGGCCCCAACCCGGTGGACGGCATCTGGCTCGGCGCCGCCAACGACGTCATCATGCGCGAGCGCGGCGTGGAATTCGTGGACGGCACCGCGCCGGGTTTCGCCGCCGTGGTCGGCGCCGCGCCCGAGGCTAAGATCGCCGTCCAGATCGCGCGAGAGCTTCAACAAAAGAACCTCTACGTCTTCATGGCCGGAGGAAACTACGGCAC
>JAPLOD010000244.1 GCA_026692735.1 Planctomycetota bacterium
AGGAACGAACCGGAGCCGCAAGCCGGGTCGCAGATCTTCAACGACAGGATGGCTTCCGGTGGCTTGGGGCGCTTGGGCGCCTTGGCTTCGGCCGCGGCGTCGTAGAGAAGCGGCTCCAGCGTGCGGTGTACGGTCGGCACCGCCAGTTGCGGCTTGGTGTAGAACGTGCCGGAGCCTTTGCGCGTGCCACCCCAGCGGACGAGGTAGAGTTCGCCTTGATCGAGCACGCGGAAGATCAGGCGCTGCGCCGCGGCTTTGCGTTCCTTGTCGTACTCGTACTGGTTGGCCTTCTTGCCGGTCGGCTTCCTCACAATGCCGGCGATCTCGACAGCTTTCTCGGCCCACGCGTACGTGCGCTGCCGGAACTGGTCCGCGGCGGAGGGGACTTCATCAGCCACAGAGGGCACAGAGGACTCAGAGGGATTGGACTCCAGGCCTTCGTCCGCAGTAGCCTCATCGCCTGCGGCATCTTCCGGTTCTTCCTCCGCGTTCTCCGTTTCTTCGGCCGCAGCAGGCTTCTCGCCTTTGCCGAGCTTGTCCAGCAGGTCCTTCAGGTTCTTCGGCGGCATGTTCTCCAGGATGGAGAGCGGCAGGACGGGCTGCTGGCCGAGGTTGAGGAAGACCTGGACCTCGGCGCTCATCTTCAGTTCGTAGTCGAGCAGACCTTCGTAGATGATGCCGATGTACTCGGTCCGCAGGTCGGCGAAGTCCACCGGCGCGGCCACCCAGGCGCTCTGCCGGCCGCGCTTGATCTTCACCTGGCCGATCTTGAGGCGCTGCAGGACTTCCAGCACGCGGGCGTCAGTGACTTCCAGCCGATCGGACTCGAAAAGCGCCAGCGCGCGCAGCACGGGGTCCGGGCTGGCCGGATCGCCGGGACGGAAGAGCATGCCGCCGTAAGGCCGTACGGGCGCGTCGGCAAACGGCGAGCCATCGTGGATCAGGCGGAAGAGCGCCAGGACGCGCGGCCAGGCCGACGTGCGCATCGGTTCGTCGAGGGCCAGGAAACCTTCGGCGTTGCGCGCGTGCTGGAGTTGCTCGAAAAGACCCTCCAGCCCGTAGCTGGCGTTGTAGCCTTCCAGCGAGCGGGGCAGCAGCCCGCGGGCTTCGGCAAAGAAGGCCACAACCATGCGCATGACGACGCGCGAGGCGGCCTGGTAAAGGGCGGCAAGAACTTCGCGCTGCGGCAGTTCGGAACCATCCGGTGCCTTGCGGAGAGGGTCGAGGAAATCGGCATGCTTGCGGAGCGTGCGGTCCACGGGGTCCAGGAGCTTCTCGACCGCCTCGCGGACCTGTTCGCCCAGGACAGAGGCCAAATCGCCCTGCTTGGATCGGGAGGCTTCGACGGCTTGGAGCAACGGATAGGTGATGCGCGCGGCTTCCGCGGCGGGCGGTGCAGCGTGGAGGCCGGCACCTTCGCGGGCGCCCAACAACGTGAAGAACCCGTCGAGCTGCTCGCGGCCGGTGCCTTCCTCGAACCAATCGGCGACCTCGAACTCCGCCCAAGCGTCGTGATCGAGCCCGGCGTAGACGATGCGGAACTGCTGACCGTTGGTCAGCAGGCCGACCTTTGGGAAGCCGGGCGCGCGGAGCATCTGCGCCAGCCGGCTGTAAGCTTCGCGGCCCCGGCCCATGCCGACACGCGCCGAACGGTCCACCACAACGATAAGCGCGGCCCGTTCGCGGGCGTCGTCGAGGAAGAGCACGCGATTGGGCTTTGTCGGACCAATGAGGGAAAGATCGGCGGCCCACTTGTCGGCGACGTGCGGCCCTTTCTGCCAGCGTGCAGCCGGGTGGCCAAGGAAGTCTTCCAGCACGGCGTCGAGCCAGGCGTGCAATGGCGTCGCTTCGCCTTCGGTATCGGGATGGCCGGCGCGCCAGGCCTGGAAGGACAGAAACCGGTCGCGAAGGCGCTGGTAGGCGTACCAGGGACTTTCCAGCGCGCCTGCGGCAAAGGTTTCCTGTAGGACGGGCCGAGAGATGAGAATCCCGCCGTGCCGGAGTTCCAGCCACCACGAATGCTCGGTGCGGGCGGTGGGCGCGTTCATCGCGTGCGCCCTCCCTTGGCCGGCGGCTTGGCCTGCACGAGGTATTCGACGGCCAGCGGATACACCTGCACCGACGCGAGCTCGTAACGCTTGGGCAGGACGAGCTTGAGCACGCGGTCGCGCTCCTGCTCGATGAGGTGCTTCATCTGCTCGAAGTGGCTGATGGCGAGCTGCTCGCGGATTTCGTCGAGCCGGCGCTGTTCGGCGGCCTGGATCTCGGCGAACAGGAAGCCTTGCTTCAGCCGGTGTTCCTGGTCCGCCTGCTGTTGCAGCAGCTTCTGGATGTACTTCGACGCGCTGCGTTTCTTGATCTCTTCGAGGCGCTCGGCGAAGACCGCCTTCTGGTTCCGCTCGGCCTCCTGGTACGCCGCCTTCATCTTCTTCGTGAAATCGGCCTGTTGGCTGGCCTGCAGCTTCTTGAGATGGTCGGCCAGATTGTCCTGGTGTGAAAGCCAGAGTTCCCGCAGGCGCTTGAGCCAGGAGTCCAGTTCCGCCTGTGGAAGCGCAGACCGCGCAGCCTCGGCGACTCGGTCGCGGAGTCTCTCTTCGAGCGGCACGAGATTGGCGCCTTTGACGTGCAGGATCTCGGTCAGGACTTCGTCGTGCGCGGTTTCCTTCAGGCCGTTCGTGACTTCCAGTAGGTAGTGCGCGACGAGGATGCAGTCCAGGCCGGCGGGCAGTTCGCAGCCGGCGGCAGTCCAACGGCTGACCGTCTGTTCGCGTCCCACCGACCACATGTTGCGCTTCAGCACGCCGACGGCGCGCTTCATCAGCGGATGGCCGAGGCGAAGCAGAACCGTGTTGGGCTTGCGCCGATAGAGCCGGCGGCCATTGACTTCGGTCTCGAAGTAGGTCGGATCAAAGACCAACCGCGGCAGAGCGCCGCTGATTCGCAGAGTGTCCTCGACGAGCCGCTTCCAGGTGGGCGGCTCCCGAACAATGCGATACAGCCCCTCGCCGTCGGGGCCCTCCAGCGTGCCGCCTTCCAGCGCCATCGCTTCGCGGAGAACCTGCGCGAGAGCCTCCTGGCTGAGGCCCAGCGTCAGTTCCGTGTCGCGGAGGCGCTGCATGGCTTTGGAGTATTCCGCAGCGTCACCGGCGTCGCGTTGAGCGAGATCGGCGTGCTCGGGTTCGTCCCGTTGGGCGCCCGCGACCAAGCTGTCCAAAAGCGACTCGTCCACCGGCTTGCTGGTGAAATGCTGCATGATGGCCGCGTCAATGACCTGGCCGACGCTGCCGAGATCCTCGCGGGCTTGGTTGACCTTTTCCGCCACACGCGCCATGAACTTCAGGTCGGCTTCGTCGTTGCTGGTGAAGTGGAAGCACGTGACATCGCGCGCCTGGCCGTGGCGATCAACGCGGCCGTTGCGCTGCTCCAGGCGCATCGGGTTCCACGGAATCTCGTAGTGCAGCACGTACCGGCAGCTCATCTGCAGATTGATGCCTTCCGACGCGGTATCCGTGGCGACGAGGATGCGCAACGGGCTGGCGGGATCGTTGAACTGGTCCTTGATCTGCTCCCGGTGCCGTGGGTCGGCGCCGCCGAAGAGGAACTGCAGTTCTGGCTCCTCGACGCCCGCCTTCAGATTGCGGAAGCGGTGCAGGATGTAATCGAGCGTGTGCTTGTACTCGGTGAAGACGATCAGACGCTCGTCACTGCGGAAGCCTTTGCCGTTCTGCACGTACTTCGCCAAGCAGGCCGCCAGCGCATCCCACTTCGAGTCCGCCGGGCACGAGCCGGTGCCGTTCAGCGGCGTGATCACAGACTGCGGCGTCCAACCGATGGCGCGCAACGCGTCGCCGACTCGGTCCATCGGACTGCGAAGCTTGCCCCGGAACTGCTTGAGCCAGGCGCCGCCGAGGCGCGCGGCATCCTGTTCGCGCAGATCCTTCTCCGCATCGTCATTGACCGGCGCTTCGGCGCGGTCGCGCGCCAGAGCGGCTTCGTCAGTGGAGGCGGTCCCTTCATCCAGTCCTTCGACGTGCCGCCACCATGTGTGGGCGAACGCGTAGGGACTGGAGAGCAGGCGCTTGGTCAGCAAGGTGAAGATGAACTTGCCCAGGTGCGCTTCACGCTTGCCCAGGCCCTGGACGACGCGCAGACCATCCTCTCGGTAGGCGCGCAGGGCAGCGAAGAGTGCCGCTTCCTGCCCCGTCAGTTCGGTTGACAACGCCATCACGTCACGGCTGGCAAACCGCGGCCGGGCGCTGAGGCGGTTCAGTTCGGACTTCAACCGCCGCACCATCACGACCTGGATCTGCCTGTGGTCCTTTTCGTTCAGCTCCGCGGTCTGCTGGAAGCGCACGGGGTCGAGCAATTCGAGCAAGCCCGTGAAGGAGACCGTGTAGCCGTTGTGGGGCGTGGCCGTCAGAAACAGCCGGTGCTCAAAGAAGCCGGCCAGTTGCCGCAGCATCTTGCAGCGGTCGCTGTCGTCGCCGAAGAGCGACGGACTGAAGTTGTGCGCCTCATCCACGATCAGCAACTGCCACGGCAGGAGCGCCTCATTGTGGCGCGTGATGCCCTTGGCTGCCGCGCGGAAGGACTCAAAGACATCCGACTGCCGCAGATAGTCCATGCTGGTGATGACGCGCGGGAAACTTGCCCATGGATTCGAGTCCATCCCCAATGTGCGCTGGAGGCGGAACGTCTCCTCCCGGTCCACGATATTGAAATCAAGATGGAACTTCTCGCGCAGTTCGTCCTTCCACTGGCGCTGCAACGCGGCCGGACAAACAACAAGCACGCGGCGAATACGCCGGCGAGCGAAGAGCTCGGACGCGATGAGCCCCGCCTCAATCGTCTTGCCCAAGCCCACGTCATCTGCCAGGAGCAGCGAAACGCGTGGCATCAGCATGGCCTTCATGACCGGATAGAGCTGATAGTCCTCGATCTGCACGGCGCTGTGCCACGGCGAAGTCAGCGGGCTGGGTTGACTGCCTGTGCCATTGCCGGCGCTCAGCCTGTTAAGGGCGGTCCAGCGGCAGGCGTTGATGAAGGCGGCGAGGCGTTCGGGGCCGTCCGGGGAAGCCTGGCCAACGCCGGGTAGCGAAAGGCTGGAGAGTATCTGCGCGCCGACTTCGCGTTCCCAGACGATTTCGTCGGCTTCGGGATGCTGCCAGCCGTCGATGTACTCGACCCGGACCAAGTGCGTTTGCCGCTCGGTGGGCAGTTCCTCTTTGGCCAGGACATCCCGCACAACGGCGGGACGGTTGCGGACGATCACCATCTGTCCGGGGCGAGGCGTGGAAGGAGAAATGGCCGCCGTCCGGGACACGTGACGCCCTCAGCCGAGAAAGGTCCAAGCAGTTGCGAATGCTGATAAGCACGTTATGACTCGCGCCGGGGAAAAATCCAGCGGTGAAACGATGGCGGTTGCTGGTCCCACCGCATGACCGGCCACACCCCGATTACCGACAACACTGCCCCGGTAATGGACTCATACGCGTATGGCTGAGCCCCGGCTTCCGGCCCGCAGATGGACTTGATGCATGGCGAAGGGATTAGAGACGGAGCATTGGGTCGTGACCGTCCTCGCCTCTTACGTCGAAAGTCGCGGCCACACTGGCCTGCTTGAGGATGGGGGTGGGGAGTTCGCGCCTTTCTTCTTTCTTCAACTCTATCTGTCAACAAGATACATACAGTACACTCTTTTGCTTCTCGGACAGTCGAATCTTCAGGCCAGTGCGTTGAATCTCAGGGCCAACTGGTCGATTCCGCCGGCCTGGTTGTCGAATGCCGGGGCCAGGTATTCGAATGGAACGGCCAGATTGTCGAAAGCAGGAGCACATACAGAGACCCCTTCCCGCTGTCACGATGTTCGTAAGGCCCAACCGCCATGTAGAAGATGCCAACGTGGCCGCTGGATTCGTGAAGGACAACGCCACGACTATCGAAGCATGTACCAGACCATGCGGTAACGCCGTTGAGCGGGCGCGGTTTCATCACCGCGGTTGTCAATGATGACTTCGCGCCGCAAGAGGCCTTCATCAACCAGCAGGTCCGCGTACTTGCGGAGGGTGTCGTCCGTGACGCTGTGCGCGAATGTCTCCTTGAAGAAGCGCTCCAAATCCCTCGGGCGGGCGCGGCCCAACGTCTTGATGGCCTCGGGGATGAAGTGCCGCATGGACTCCAGGTACTCTGGCGAGCGCAGGAACTCACGGCGCGGTTTCATCTGTCCGGGACCTCATGCGTGGCTTGATCCAGCAGGCGGCGGAGTTCCTCGGTAACGCCCTGGCCCGCGTTCGGGTACTGCCTGCGCCGCTCCACGAACGCCAGGAGCCGAGGAACCTTCTCAGCGTGCTCCTTGGCAGGGCCGACAAAGCCGAGCACGGAATAGACGCGGATAACGAGTCCCTGGCCCGCCAGAGAGGCGATCTTGCGGCGGGCGGTGCGGTTGGAGTAGCCCAGGCGCTCCAAGCGGATGTACACATCTTGAAACGTGCGCAAGGTGGGCTCAGGCTGATAGACGAGCTTGAGAATCTCGACTTCCGGCTCGTGTAGCGTCATGGCGAGCTTGATCCAGTCGGTCTTCGGCGCGGCCAAGGTGGGTTGGAGTGGCTGCGATGGTGCCAGTGCTTCCATTGCGGGGATGGGTGTGCCCACCGGTTCCGTCGTGGCCAAGATCGCGGGTTCAGTCATCTTCGTCAGTCCATTGGTACGCGCGCGCGGAAGTCGTTCTCAAGGCCGAAGAGCTTGGGCCGGATGGTGCGCGTGACGATCACCAGATTGCGCTTCCGTAAACGGCACAACGCGGTGTTGATCGTGCCTTCGCCTGTGGCGAGTTCCTCGCTTAACGCCTTTATGGTCTTGGGCGAGCGGTACAAGGACATGACCATCTGCTGGTGAAGGGGACTGAGGGTGATGCCCGGGATGGGTTTCAGCGGCGTGAACGTCTCTGGTCGCGGTTCGGCCGGGACTTCCACGATGCCCTGCCGTACGAACTGAGCCATTATGCTATCGGGGATCGTTATAGGAGTCTTCTGCTCAAGCGCGGCGCGCAGTTCTCCCGCATCGTAAAGGTGCTGGTGGACTCGCTCCACGCTTTCCAGTATCTGCCGCGGCAGATGGCCGCATTCACTGACCAGTGTGCTCATGGTGTGTTCCGAGAGGATGTCTTTGTCGCCAAAACGTTGCTTCAGGATCGCAAGGCACTCCTCCTTCGACAATCGGCCGGTTTGAATATGCCGGTTCTGAATGCGGTCCAGGAAGCTTTGGCTGGTGCGCTGCACATCCCCCCGCTGTTGTGCGCACACAAAGGAATGGATGAGCCGCTGGTTAAAATATCCTTCGATTTGGTCGGCCAGCGCGGCGTGCGGGATGCGCGCGAACTCATCGAGCAACAGAATCACTGGCTTGTAGGGCGCGATCCGCAGCCGCAAGCACGCCAGGAAGGAGCCGGCGCGCGCCTGGTGTTCCAGGCGCAGCCGGCGATGTCCCTGTGGGTAGAACTGGGTCAGGAAGTCGATCTCGGTGAGTCCAGAGAGCGTCTTGGCGTCAATGTAGATGACCTCGAAGCCTTCCTCGCACAACGCATTCTCGGTGCGCTGCAGCAGGCTGGTCTTGCCTGTTCCCACTTCGCCGTGAAGAAGACACGCATGGCCGCCCTTGAGATAGGTCAGAAGCTCACGTTCCTGTTGAAGCAGGCCGGTCACGAAGCCGTTCGGCAGGATACTGCACGGGTTTTCCTGGAATCCCAATGCTTCAAACCACGTCTCGATGGCTGACACCTCTCTTTTTCGCGGCAAAAACGTGCCGCCACATGATGCCTAAAGCACCGGCTGCGGACCTCGAAACGTCGTGAGTGTTCGGTTGGTGGACCACTGTTCGGTTGTCCGCAGACCGGGTGCTGGAGGCTAACGAATTGGAAGGAGACGCTGGTATAAATACCTTTCGGTTTGATAGGTTGCACCGGCCGGTGGACACCGCCTACCAATCGTCAGGCTGGAACATGCCGCGCTCTCATGCGACAGGCATTTCTCGTCGAGCGGTCCGAGGTAGGTTGAACCCACCGGTGGTAGGCTGCGCGTGCGGGACGCATGTCCTGCGCTGCAATCTCGCGTGTGTATCCATCCGCGTGGTAGATTCGGTCGCCTAAACCAACCTGCCGGATGGAAACCACGGGTTCGCCGCGCTGCTCCTTGCCTACCACATCTACCTGAGTGTCGGACTCATGGCCGTTACTGCGCTTTCCGGCGCGATTTCTCGTCGTGGCTGCACGTGATGGACTGAACCCATCCATATTCTGGTTGGTAGGTTGTGGAGTGGTTCGTTGCCTGACGATGGGTTTAACCTATCAGTGGGCGTGCTCTTCGATGGATTCAGGTGCGGTCGGCACGAAGCATCCTGCACGACACCGCCGCAGATCCCGGCGTGCACCATACGGGCTGGACGACGCGCCAAATGCTGCCGGATCACATCCCCGAAAACAGGGCTTGCCGCGCCGGGCGCGTGCAGCGAAACGCATGACGGCGACCGGAAGAGGGGTTCCCAAGATTTGTCGGGGAAATGCCAGAAACGACCATCGGATACGAAGTATTCCTGCATGGGCCGGATGCAGCACCGGCACTCCCGTGACCTCCATTGTCGCGATCATCCCCGAAAGTCCGGGATGATGCCGACTCCGTCAGGCGAAACGGGTGAATGGCCCGTTCACGCGCAGAAAGGGGTTCGCGGATAGCGTCGGGATAATGGCAGAAAGGCCGGACCTCTGCAGTCTGGTCGTTTGAAACCTGGTGCTCAACTCGACAGGGCGGCCCTATGTAAGGTGGAAACACACCGACCATGCGGAGATCGTCGCCCCTGGGGCGTCTAAACGCGTTTTCGAAGGTCTCCGGTCGCATTCAATCCCGCTGGGCGCCAGGAAGAGAACGCCCCTGCGTGCCAGAGAGCGCGCGGGCCGAAAAGTGAGAATTGCGCCACTGAGGTACCCGGTCTGTTCAATGTCACATTGGTGCCGGGGCAGGACGGGGTTCCAGATACGAGGCGCGTCCAGGGCACGCGGAACGCTACGGCCCATCCTGGAATCGCGTCGCGTCTGATCCCGCGGTTGTCTTGTGCCTGGCTTCTGCTCTCCGCTGCCACAACACGATGGATCGGCACAAAGCCCACTATTCAGGCCTCCATCGCTGCCTGGCACAGCTCCCGAACCTTTTGGCTGGGACATTCCACAATCTGCTTCCGTACCTGCTGGCTGCCGTAATGCGCAGCAATGAGGGCGACCACCTGCGGTATGCGTTTCACGAGAGCCACGTCCTTCGGGTTGACCTTCTTTCCAAACGGAATGCTGCAGCGGTTAATGCCGCGGTTCATCGCGACAGGAGCGTTGTCCACGCGATCAATGGCGGCCCGAAGCTCCTCAAGGAGGATTGCCAGTAATGCCGGTCCTTGCTCGAAGATATCCTCCGTGGCTCCCATAGGGTCGACGCCCGCCAGCGCCCAGACCAATTCCCGCTGTTGCCTCTCCGTGTCGGGCGTCCGCGCGGGAGCTTGTCCATCATGGACGCGAACGAATAGCTGACAAGGCGCGCTCATCCGTCGGCCGTTGGTGTACTCGCAGATGAAACGAGTTCGGCGCACCTCAAGCAGACACACCGTTTCCTCTCTAGTGCCATTCTTGACCACGATCCACGTCCCCGGCGATATGTCCCTCAATCTGGTAGCGCACGTGCGGGTTTCCGCCTTCCGCGCCTCGCGCTGCTGCTCAACGTGCCTCGTGATTGCCGCCAGCAAACGGCCGAAATTCTCTTTTTCTTGGCGGCTGGGCAGCGCATCAAAGAGCGCCTTCAGGGCCACCTTTTTCCCAAAAGCTCCCGCTCCGCCGAGGCATGCGTGCCAGTCAAGATAATCAAGCAGGTAGTTTGCTTTCTGCTCAATAGTAAGTGCTGGGTTGAGCAACGTTCCCAGGCAATCCTTGGTGTTCATGTGGCGTGCCCTCCGTCTGCGAAACGCCGTCGGTGTCGGCACTTGGATTCTGTAGGAGTACCTCCTTCGACACGCATCTCGGATCCTGGATCACAAGCAGGCATCCGCCAGGGAGAATACACCACGTATCAAACAACTGAGCTGAGTAGCGGCCTAAAATGAAAGACCTGCGCATTCGTTCTGACGTCTCGCGGCGAGCAGCGGTGGTGTCGCAGGTGCGGATCGCCCAGGAGTTGCGCGGACTTGACAGGCGGCTTGGGCAGTATGTGGACAGCGACGTCGGTGCCGATCTCCGGCTCGAACTTCGCAACCGGCGGCGCGGTCACGGTGAAGTTCGGCTCGAATGCGGCGACCGGTGTCACAGTGAACTCGGCGACGCAGATCACCTGCACGACACCCACCGGCAGCGCCGGTACCGTTGATGTCGCCGTGACTAACCCCGATATCGCTGTCGCAACCGAGGCCACACGGCGACCACAAGGCTACCTCGTGTACTGCTGTCTCAGCTTCTGCAGTTCGGCAATGGCCTTGTCTATCGCGGAGACGAGGTACTGAGCGGCAACGGGATCCAAGGTCGTGAAGGCTGGCGCCGGGGCTTTCGCCTTGGCCGGCCTTCCTGGTTTCCTGGCCGGCGCTGGTGCAGCCTTCTTGGCCTTCTTCTTCGCCATCATCTGCATCAGGGCGCCAACGTTGCCCTTATAGCCGAGCTTCTGCGCGGCGACGTGGGCGTCCTTCCATGGCTTGCCTGCCGCCCTGGCGGCCGCTGCGGCCTCGACGATCTTGGCTTTGACCTCCGGCTTATAACGCTTGCGTGCTTTCGGCATTCTCATTGCCCTCCTTAAGGGTGCAGAATGGTGCCAGGGATAACGGGTAATGTCAAGGCCCGGCGACAGGGTGACCGCGCCTTCGCGCCTTGGTTATGTTCGCCCTGCCGCTCAGAACCTCATCGGTCGAAGCCATTCCCACGTGGATCGCGCTCGCTGCCGGGCCAGTCGCGTACCGGCTCCTCGATCAGAGCCGGCGATTGGGACCCTTGTGGTGACATGTTTAGGGTCCGCAAGTCGAGATATGGCATCGAGATTCAGGGTCCAGAAGGTTCATATAGCAGCGACGTTCTTCCACTCCACGGTGATAACAATAGCGACCAACGACATGCCATTCGATCTCGAAAACAGACTTGCCGATAGCGACACCTTCGAGGCACTCCAAGAACGATCGCCCGTTGACGTAGCCGACAAACTGCGCTTTTTCTACCGCGAGGTCGAGTCCCGGCTGGCACTGCGCGACCGAGCCGTTGAATCACTCTTGCAGCAGGAGTGCGAGATAGGAACACGCTTGCATGTGATTGTCCGTGAACATGGTCAGATAGACGAGGCGGCCGATAAGGAGCGGATACAACTCAACCAGGAACTACGAAACATCGGCAAGGAGCGCCGGGATGTGTACGAGTCGGCCGCGAGCGACTTGCTCGCGATCAAACAGGAACTCATGGAGGCCCTGCTGGAGTATCGTATGTTGCGCCGCCGCCAGAAAGTCTTCGCGGACTTGCTTGCCGATCCTGAGTCACCACGGCCGAAGGGCGCCGCGGAAGGCGCCAGCTACGGATTCCCGCTGCTGCCACAGTACCTGGTGCCGCCGTCCCGTAACACAGGCCGCCCGGACGAGGAACGGCCGCCACTCCCGCGACGCCCAAAGACTGATCGCGGACCACCCTGAAGATGACAAGCGAATTCGATGAGCTATTAGCCGAGATGGGGCCGTTGCTTGGCCGCAAGGCTGATTCACTCAAAACGGCATACATTCTTGGGTCTGCGGAGACAAGGCACGCCATCGAAGCGTGGCTGCAAATTGCGGCTGCACAGAGGCTGAACAGGCGTGTCGGCGCCATGCCCGTTCTTTTGCCGCCGCCCACCAAAGAGGCGGTGCAGGGGCGGTTCACGATCGGCACAGCCGTCTACCATGAGCGCGAACTCTACCCTGTCGCTTTGAGCGACAGGGCGTTGATGTCGCACATCGGTGTGTTCGGAAGGACAGGCACGGGTAAGACCAACTTCTGCCTGGCGCTGCTCAGACAGTTGAATGAGAACGGCATCCCCTTCCTCATTTTCGACTGGAAACGCAATTACCGCGACCTGCTTGCCGACGCTCAAGACCTGCGCGTCTATACCGTCGGGCGCTCGGTTGTTCCGTTCTCCTTCCAGCCACTCATCCCTCCACCGGGCACAACACCGACGACCTGGCTCAAACTCTTGATAGACGTGATTGCGAGCGCGTATTACGTCGGTGAAGGTGTCAAGTATCTGCTGCTGAAGGCCATTGATGCGGTCTACAGGGAGACTGGGGTTTACGCAGGAACGCCGAAGGTCTGGCCGTCATTCCGCGACATCCTTGCCTGGTTGGAGGCGCACAAGCCGGGCAATGCAAGGGAAAGCCAGTGGATGATATCCACATTACGTACCGTCGAGAGCCTCTGCTATGGCGAGATGGGGCGGGTGATCAACAGGCCACAACAGACGGCGATCATGGAACTGCTCCAACGCAATGTTGTGCTGGAGCTCGACGCACTGACGGCAACAGACAAGACGTTTCTGACGGAAGCGCTGCTGCTGTGGATTCATCACTTCCGCATGCAGGAGGGTGGGCGAGAGACGCTGAAGCATGTCATTGTTATCGAGGAAGCGCATCATCTGCTTAAAGAGAGCGAAAGCATGGCTGAGAGCATCATGGAAGTCACTCTGCGCGAGATACGGGAGTTGGGGCAGGCCATTGTCCTAATTGACCAGACGCCAAGCCAGATAGCGCCAACGGCGCTGGCCAACACAGCCACAAAGGTCTTCCTGAACCTGCCGCACCGGGCAGACATCAACACCGCTGCTGCTGCGCTCCTGTTGACCAATGAGCAGAAGGACTACCTCGGCCAGCTTCCTGTGGGAACAGCCATCGTGAAGCTCCAGGACAAGCACTTCATGCCCTTCGTGTTGAAGATTCCCCTGGTGCGCATCCAGAAGGGAACGGTGAGCGATGAGGACCTGAAGAAGCGATTCCGGGCAGATTCCGCCGAATCCAGCCCGGACTGCACGATTCAGGGCCACAGCGCGGCGGAACGGGCTATTCCGCCCGTGGGTAGGGATGACGACACTCTGTCCAAGGATGAGGACTCTCTATTATCCAAGGAAGAGCACCGTCTACTCCAGGACATTCTGGACCATCCTGGTAATGGCGGTGTCAATGCGAGGTATCGCAGGCTCAAGGTGAGCACTCGGCGCGGGCAGCAACTCAAGGAGTCGCTGCTTCGGCAAGGGGTCGTCGAGTCCCACGACGTCGCCACCCCCCGCGGCAAGGTGACGCTGCTGCAACTCACCGAGCAGGGCCGCCGCCTGGCCAAGCGGCTGGGCGTCTCCTCCCTGCCTGCCCGCAATGTTGGCCCCGTCCATGAGTTCTGGCGGCGTCACACCGTCGCCACGCTGGAGAAACAAGGCTACACAGTCCAGCGCGAGGTTCGTATTCCCGATGACGGGTGCGTTGACCTTTGCGCGACGCGCAACGAGGAGCGCCTTGCCGTCGAGGTCGAGACCGGCGCCAGCGACATCAAAGGGAATCTGCAGAAAGCGCTTGAGGATGGTTTCACCGGCGTGATTGTCGTTGCCGTAACACCCGACGCCATCCAGAAGGTCGAGGACTTGCTCCGTCGCTTGTCGGCAACACACCGCAAGAAAGTCACCAAGTGGACAGCGGCGGATGTGTACCGGCCCGGCCGGGAGTTAACCTGAGTTAATGCCTTCGAGGTGGCGCTGAACAGCCGCACCCCTTTTCTTCGCGTGCGGGAGAACAGCGATACCCTCAACGCGGTCAGCGGCAGGCTTGACGAGATTGCCTTGCGGAGGATACATAGAAACGGACGTTATTCGGTCCGAGGAACAAAGGAACGGTCAGTCGGCGAGCTCTCGCCTCTCTGGCTTATCCAGCCACACTACGCCGCTGTCGTCGCCGCGGATCAGTTGCGCGTCTTCTGGAGTCAATCCGGACGGGTACAGGAGAAAGCGGAGCCTGCTGATCTCGAGATGCCGTCTCATGCTGCGCTGCACGTGTTTCAGCAGCCGCACCACATAGGCAGACCACGTTCTCCGCTGGCGGACCGCCTGGATAGCCCGAGCTTGCTCGTGGTAGCCGTGCCGTTCGAGTGCTTCTTGCGCGAGGCGCAAGCCGGGGCCACGGGGGTTCACGGGCTCGACAAAGACTTCCTCTGCGCACCAGCCCGCCGCAAGATTGATGAGTTGATCCACGTGCTCAGGTGTATCCGCGACCCCAGGGATGAGCGGGCAGAACATGCCAAACGTGCGGAGCCCGAGAGCCCTCGCGCGCGCCATTGCCGAGATACGTTCGGTGATTGTCGAGGCATTGGGTTCGATCACGCGCAGGAGCGCTTCGTTCTCGCCGGTTCCGGTAATGCTCAGCGCAACGAGAACGCGATCTCGATACCGGGCCACGAGATCGTAGTCCGCGACGACCGATGCGCTTTTCGTCAGGATCCTGACGCTCCATCCCGGCTCCGACAGGATCGCCTCCAGGCAGCGGCGGCCGAGCTGGTGCGCTTGAGCCTCGGGCGCCCAGGCATCGACGGTGGTGCACAACTGGACCACACCGCGATGCCGTATCCGGCGAGCATCAACACTGACGCGCTCCGGCGTGCTTGGATCGACAATGGCGTATCCGTGGTCGAACGGACTCTGACCCACCTCTACGAATGAGCGGTGCATCCTCAGCAAGGCTCCTGTGCTGCAGTACAAGCAGTCGTGTCCGCATTTGGTGCCGACATTCACCGCGAACGACGCAAGCTTCTTGCGCTCGAACTCCTTGGTCCGGGTAATGCCGCCCAGCAGTTTGGTTTCGTAGACTTGCATGGCGCCTCCTGTCCTTGGCGAAAACAGGCGGCCGACCGTCCTGACCCTTTCCGGCCCGGAAACGGTCATCCACGGCAGTTCCGGCCGCCTGACAGCATGCTCACCGTGTCCTGGCGCCGGTCAACTGGATGAAGCCGTCAACATTCGGGGCGCAGGTATTTCGTCACGATTCGTTGCCGGCGTTGAAGACAATGAACTGTATAGAAGGACGCACCCAGCGGACGCCAACCGCCGAAAGGCTTATATATCGGCCCCTCTTTCTCTGCGTGAAACCAACCCTTTGACTGCAACGAACCTTTCTTCACTGAAAGATTCCCTACAGCCACCCACGCGTAAGTCCCGCCGTTCGCTCGACGAGATCACCACGCCCCAGCGACACGCAATGCCGTTTGTTCGACACGCTGCCGCACACAATGAACAACGCCGTTCTCGACGGAGAACCACCGGAAACGAGAACACAACGACGACATCACGATAGCAGGCGCGCTGCAATTCTCAGCTCAAACCATTTCGCGTGAACACGACAACACCGACGCCACGTCTCACGCTGCCCACCAATCTCCGGGAACCCGGCCCACGCTTGACGCCATTACCACTTGCCCGACACACAACACAGGCAAGCCCGCCCGAGCACGTTCTCAATCATCCCCGCAACACCTCCCGCCAAACGTCGTTGCCAACACGTCGAGCGCGGCGCCGGCCCCGGTTCTCATTCACCATTTCTCAGGAGGCCCGACAACATGAATATCCCCGCCAGGTCGTTCATCAAGCTGTCCGTCCAAGTCTTGTTCCTCATCGCCCGTTACTGCCAGAAAGCACGGCCATCGGTACACAGGCTCGCGCGAGCCTGCGGTGGCCGTGTTCAGTCCATCCACGCAGGAGGCACGATCATGCAGACCGCAGTACAGGAAGCCAGGGCCACTGTGAGTGACCTGCGCAAGCCCGCGGAACTCGCCGGCGGCAACGGCGGCGGAAATAAGCCGCCCGTGCGCATGCTCATTCCGATCGAGAAGCTCAAGGCCAATCCCAACCAGGTGCGCCAGACCTGGGATACCTCGAAGGACGACGCCGGCAAGACCGCGCTGGATCGCCTGGCTGACAGCATCCGCAACCAGGGCCTGCTCAGCGAGCTGGTGGTCACGCCGCACAGCGATGGCTACCTCATCGTCTGTGGCGAACGCCGCTACCGGGCCATCAAGAACAACAACCTGATGAAGGAAGTGCCCTGCATCGTGCGCGAAGGCCTCACGCCGGTGCAGATGTTGGAACTGAACCTCGTGGAAAATTTGCAGCGCGAGGACCTCACGCCCATGGACGAGGCCCACGCCTACAAGGCGCTCATGGAAAAGTGCGGCTACACCCAGGCTGCGCTGGCCACCAAGCTGGGCATCTCCGGTGCCATGATCTCCTACAAGCTCTCGCTGCTGGACCTCTCGCCCGGACTGCAGAAGCAGGTGGCCGCGGGGAAGCTCAGCGAGACCGACGGGCGCCACATCGCGCAGGCCGTCAAGCGCATTGACGGTCCACAGAAGGACGAACAGCGCAGCCAGGCGCTGCAGACCATCGAGCAGGAAGTTGCCAAACAGCCGGCCAACCCCAAGACGGGCAAGGTGGACACGCCCGCCGTCAAGCGCGTCGCCGAAGCCACCGTCACGCAGATCGCGGGCGCCAAGGCGCTGCCCCAGACCCGCGCGCCGCGCATGGTCGCTCCGGCCCCTGCGGCTGAGAAGCCGGTGGCGAAAGCCAGTGCCGCGGTCAAGGAACAGGCCGAGCACCTCCTGGCCGTGCTCAAGGACGTCACCGAACTGCTGCGCCCGGCGCGGAAGGCGCTCGCGGACAAG
>JAPLOD010000245.1 GCA_026692735.1 Planctomycetota bacterium
ATCGGCCAAGCCCATGAAGAGTTCGTACAAGGACGGAACTGCCGCCGCTGAAGCATGTGCGCTCATGATTCTCAACCTCCTTGAGGTTAAGAATCGGCATTTCACCTATGAAAGAAGACGAGAATTGAAAAGCCCTGGGCAAGCCAGTAGTGGCGTACGACAGCGGGGGTGCGCGAATACCGGCAAGTTCCAGTGGCGGAACAGATGCCGTAGTCCAAGAACAGCCGGGCCTGTTCAACGCGATTGCCCAGCGAACGCGGCGAGCAGTTTCGCCATCTCGTCACTGTCGCGCACCCAGTGGAAATACGTAGCGCCAAGGATCATGTGAGAAAGCGCGATCGGCAGCAGACATCGCCATCGACAGTATGCCAGCGTCCAGACTACGCCGCCCCCAACGGTCAACAGAACGAGTGTCACGTCGGGCCGAGTGCAGAGGTGCATCAGCCCAAAGAGCGTACCGTTCAACAAGGCGAGTCGCCATGGAGCAGCGCGGGGCATGAGCACGCGGAGACGTCCGAGGAGATAGTACTGAAAGAGCGCCTGCTGCATCCATGCGTATACGAAGTAGAAGCCAAGGGTGAGGAAGAACGTTGGTCGAAAGAGTCGGTGCAATGTCCCGACGCCTTGCTCGTGGTGCTGGGCAATCAATGCCGCGGCTGCGAAGATTGCGACCACTGGGGTGGTCGCGAAGATCATCGCCCGGCAGCTTTCCCTGAGACGACGGCACGGATCGGGCAGGGCCACACCCCAGACTTGCTCGTTTGTCCGCCACGCCAGGAGGAGAATCAGGCTCATCCCGCCAAGACCGAATGTCACGTCGGCATAACGCGGCCTGTCAGGCCAAAGACCAAGGTAAAGGGCGCTTCCGACAAGGAATAACAGTAGTTCAACGGCCACCCGACGTCGCAGTTTGAGTGTGGCCTCGATCTGGGATGCGTTGTCGTCCATGCTCGCCGCCCGTGGACAGGACGACGAGGCTACCACTTCGGGGCCGACGGGTAAACGATGAACCTGCGCCCGGGCCACGACGTCACGCAATCGTGGCGTCCGGCGTCGTGCCAGGAATGCTAGTCGCCGGTTTGGTCGCGGGCAGTGACGCCACAGCCGCATCGAGGCATGCCGACGGTCACGCTACCCCCGGCCTCCCCACCCTTTCCGGTGCCGTTTGCAGGCGTGCCCCGAAGCGACACTCCTCGGCCACGCGAACTACGTCGGACCCAAGTGGGAAACGGGCGATGCGGCCCAGAAGACCTTCAATGACCGCGGCGTCCAGGAAACGCTGCTGGGGTACCTGACCGACATGGAGAAGATCCAGCGCGGCATGGAGAAGGCTCGCATTGTGATTGGCAAGGCGGGGCACGACTACGATTGCGTTGCGTATGAAGGCGGGCCGAGCGGCTACACCTTCAACGCGACTCCGGAGCAGGCGGAGGCCCAGGAGAAGTACGGCAAGTCGCTGGCCATGGGCGTAGCCGCTCTCGACGCGTGGCTGGGCAGCTACGAAAAGGGCTGGACATACCAGAACTTCCTGGCCTACAGCCAGGGCAAGTGGTGGTCCAGCCACACCGCGTTCGCCGACGGCTTTCGCCCCTGTCCGGGCTGGCTGGCGATGACCCTCCGCAACCGCTTTGCCACAGGCGACTTGGTAAAGGTGGAAGCGCAGACCATGCCTGTCCTCAGCCGCGGAAAGGAGAGCTATCCGCTGATCAGGTGCTCGGCGATGCGCGATGGCAAGCGCTGGTCGGTCTTTGTCTTGTCGCGGAAACTCAACGCCAAATACGACGACCAGGACTTCGGCGACGGCAACACGCCCGTCACTCTCCATCTCCCATTCAGGAAATGTGGCAAGATCACGCTCCACAAGCTGGCCGGCGATCCCCGGGCGAGCAACCGGGAGAAAATGACCATCGAAATCCAGAGCCAGGAGGTGCCGGCCGCGGCGCTGGACGGAGGCACGTTCGTGGTGAATGAGCGGAGCGGCGGCGGCGCGCGCGGCATGCCGCCAGGCTCGATCTATCTCTACGTGTTTGAGGCGACGGAGTGACGTCATTCGGCCACCAAGGCAGGCTTGGCGAATACGAAGGAGACGAGATGAACACGCTGCAATTCCCTCTCGAGCTGACGACCGTACTCTACCTGTTAGTGTTTCTCGCTCAGGTCGGGGCCGCAGAACCGCCGGTGGCGCGACTTGTGAGCACGATGGACGTGAAGGACTTCGGCGCGGAGACGCTGCGGATCGGCGATCTCGACGGCGACGGCGGCCCCGACCTGCTCTTCGTGCAGAGCCATTACGGCAGTCGCCAGATTACCTGCCTGACCGCGGTGACCATCTCAGGGAAAGTGCTCTGGCAAGTTGGCAAACCGTCCGCCGACAACGGCCGGATCTATAGTGACCTGCCCGTGCAAATCTACGACTGGGACAACGATGGCCGCAACGAGGTCCTCTACGTGCGCCAGGCCAAGTACCTGGACCCATACGACGGAACGAGCATCCGCGAGCGTGCCTCGCGCTACGAGGGCCAGGCCACGATGATCGTGCTGGACGCGGCCAGCGGTCAGGAGAAGGCCAGCTTCGCCTTGCCGGCCCCGGCCGACGACTGCTTCCTGTTTGCCGACCTGACCGGCCGTGGCCGCCGCGAGGACCTGGTCGTCAAAGACCGCTACTGGAACCTCTGGGGAGTGGCCCACGACGGCAAGGTGCTCTGGCACTGGAGCGGCTCGACGGGGCATTTCCCGGTCGTTGCCGACGTGGATGGCGACGGGCGCGACGAGGTCTTCGTCGGCTTCGCGCTGATTGACCACGACGGCAAGGTGCTGTTCTCCAAGGACCCCAAGGGGGAGCATCAGGACGCCTGTTGGATCACGCGCCCCGCGGACGGCAGGTGGCGGCTCTTATTCGGCAACGCAGGGGTTCATTGCCTGGCGGTGGATGGCACCGAACTATGGCACCGTCCGCTGGGCGAGGCCCAGCACGTCGTGGCCGGGCGATTTCGCAAAGACTCGGAGATGCAGTTCGTCGTGGTTGATCGCACGCCGCTTCCCACCCACCACCGCGACGCGAACGCCTGGGCGGACCTCTACCTGTACGACCTCGATGGTAAAGAGATCTGGCGCCAGCAACAGGAGAAGGGGGCATGGGCGATCGCGGGTGCGGGACAGATTAGGCGACCCTTTTGCGGTAGGCGGGGCGGCTGCGCCAGTAGGCATCCCAGCGGTCGTCCTGCGAGAGCCAGTGGCCGCGCAGGGCCAGCATCGCTTCGATGCCGTGCGGACTCCTGAACTGCTCGCTGCCTTTGACGCGCTTGTTGAACTGTTTCACACCCGCTTCGGTGTTCCCCGAACCAATCGGCCAGCCTTTGGCGCGATACTCCGGATAGTTCATGTGCGCTCTATTCTTCTCGAAGTAGCCGGCGTTTTG
>JAPLOD010000246.1 GCA_026692735.1 Planctomycetota bacterium
GGGAACCAACTCTTGTCCAGAAGACCGAATCAGGAAACCATCAGGCGAATGGGAGGGGGAAGGTGTGGCCCGAGACTGCCAGCCCGACCCACGCTTTCAACCCGCCGCCCGCCTACGACCATGCGCTTGTTTTGGGCCTAGTCAAAGTTAGTCTGCCCAGTGAAGGCATTGCTTACCGCTTCAACCACAGGTTTTTCGGACTGGCCGGATGGAACGATGTGAGTTGGTGGCGCTGTAGTCGGTGCGGTCAGGTCACCCACATGAATCTGCGCGGCGTGTGCCCGAGCTATCGCTGTGAAGGCCACCTACGGCCATGCGATCCGCAGCAGGAGTTTGCGGCCAGCCATTACGCCCAACTGTATCGGAGCCTGAGACCGCTACGGATGGTCGTCGATGAACACACAGCCCAACTTACAGGCGAGGCCGCGGCGGAACTGCAAGAGAAGTTCGTACGCAACGAGGTCAATGTGCTATCCTGCTCCACGACGTTTGAGTTGGGAGTAGACGTTGGGGAACTCGAAGCCGTCTTTCTCAGAAACATGCCACCGGAGACGGCCAATTATGTGCAACGGGCGGGCCGCGCCGGCCGGCGAACGGATTCCACGGCCTTCGCCCTCACCTTCTGCCAGCGCCGTTCGCACGATCTCAGCTACTTTCAACAGCCGGAGACAATGATCGCGGGCAAGATTAGGCCGCCGCAGTTGGAGCTGGCAAACGATAAGATCCTCCGCCGGCACATTCATGCCGTTGCACTGAACTATCTCTTCCAGCGCCAGCAACAGTTCTTCGGCAAGGTTGAGAGCTTCATCTTTCCCAAACAAGGGAACGAAACTGGGGCAGCGGCGCTGCGCCAGCTTTTGAGCCAGCATCCACCCGACCTTCTGAATGCCCTCTCGCGCATCGTGCCTGCGGCCATGCACGAGGGGATTGGACTCAAGGAATGGGCGTGGCTTCGCGAGCTTCTCGACGAGAATGACGGCTCCCTTACGAAAGCGGAAGCATCAGTGCTAGAAGATGTCGAGAGGCTGGAGGAAGAACGAAGACGGCTGTTCGACAGCGGGAAAGCGGTGGACCACATCCTCAAGGTTATTCGCACAATCAAGACCGACGATCTGATCGGGTTCCTGGCCAACCACAACGTGCTGCCCAAATACGGTTTCCCAGTGGACGTCGTCGGACTGATGCTGCATGGTGATAAAGCCCGCCGCTTAACGCTGGAACGCGACCTTCGTATCGCCATAGCCGAGTACGCTCCTGATGGCCAGGTCGTTGCCGGAGGTTACCTATGGACCAGCCGGGCTATCAAGCGAGTGCCGAAGCTCGAATGGCCCAGATACCACTACGCCGTATGCAATGAGTGCGGGCGATATCACAGCGCCAGGTATGAGACGGATGAGCAGCCACACACCTGCCAGTGCGGTGCTCCACTTCTCGAGGCAAAGAAACGCGGGAAGTTCCTCGTACCGCTCTTCGGGTTCCAGACCGATGTGTCAGAGAAGCCCAAGTGCCCTTCAGAAGCGCGTCCTGGGCGCAGCTATGCCAGCCGCGTGTTCTTTGCCCAAGAAGGTGAGCCTGTCGAGACAGTTGAACTCCAACTCCGTGGTGTTCACGCCCGTGCCTGTTTCTCGCGGAATGGCAGGCTGGCCATCATCAATCGCTCGGGGTTCTGGGTTTGCGAGCAGTGTGGGTTCGCCACCCGTGGCGAACGACCAGGCGATCACAAAGCTCCGTGGGTAATGGAGAGGGGCAATAAGTGCCGCAGCCCGTTGCACAGGTGGGATTTGGGGCACGAGTTCCGCACTGACCTGTTGGAGTTGCGGTTGCAGGGGGCGGCACTCGCTCGCGCAGAAGAGTTCTGGCTCTCCCTCCTTTATGCTTTGTTGGAAGGTGCAAGCGTGGCCCTCGGTATCCGACGACAGGACCTCGACGGGTGTCTTTACCCCTATGCCGGTCCCGCCTCACCGCCCGCTCTGGTCTTGTTCGACGATGTTCCCGGCGGTGCTGGGCACGCTCGGCGTATAGGCCAGAACTTGATGGAGGTGTTCCGCGCCGCCTGCGAGCGCATCGACGGCCGTTGTGGTTGTGGCGGGGGGCCGAACGGTCCTGGTGACACTAGCTGCTACGGCTGTCTCCGCAACTACCGCAATCAATGGGCGCACGAACGTCTGAAGCGCGGGGAGGCCTGGCGGTCGCTGAAAGAGGCCGCAGGGTGAGCGTGCGCCGCTAGTCTGGGTGGCAGGGCCTCGACCTTGGGTGTGTGCCGCTTCAGCTGGGAGACGGGTTGCAACATCATGCGCATATCCCCCGGCAGGTCAGTGCCGCCGTATTGCGTCCGCGCCAACACCAGACAGCACTCCGGTACTCTTCAGTAGCTCCACCTCTCATGTGAAAGCGGCGCAGCATTCAGTTCATGCCGATACAACCGCCACTGGGGCAGGTGCTTGTCCATGTGGGCGATGAACCGGTCGTTGTGGTGGCGCTCCCGCAAATGGACCAGCTCGTGCACGATGATGTACTTCAGGCACCGTACTGGCTTCTTGGCCAGCTCCAGGTTCAGCCAGAGCCGGCGGGACGCGACGTTGCAGGCGCCCCACTTGGTCTTCATCTTCTTGATGCCCCAGTCGGCGACGTGGACGCCGACAACCGGCTGCCATTTCTTCAGCAGGGGGGGGATGAGACATCGCAGTTGCTGACGATACCACCGCTGCAGGATCTTCTCGCGCCGTCCGGCGTCGGTCCGGGGCCGCACATGCAGCTCCATGGTCGCCTTGTTGGGCAACACCACCTTGCTTGCTCCATGGCACTCGATGACACGGAGCCGGTGGCGCCGGCCCAGGAAATAATGGCTCTCGCCGCTCACCATCTCGCGCTCGGACTGGCGCGGCTGGGCCTCAAACCTGGCCCTCTGCCGTCTGATCCACCCGAGCTTGCTCACCACCGCCAACCGCACGGCGTTGTCGGACACGGCCAACGGCGCGGCCACCCGTGCCCGGCCCGCCGGTGGATAGACGCCCAGATGCAGGTTCTTGATGGCCTTGCGGACGACGTGAACGTGCACGCCGCTCACCGTTATCACATGCGGTTTAGTATTCATTCTGGTTCTTCACCAATTCGAGCACGTCATCGGCCCGCTTGTCATCGTCGCCCAGCACTGTTTTGATGGCGTACTTCACCTTCTTGATCTTGACGGTATTGCTGCGCCAATCATCCTGCCGGTTGCCGCGTACGGCGCCATCCACCGCCAAGGCCAGTGCTTCGTCCTTTCCGAGGTTGTCATACAGCGCCCTCTTCGCCGGCGTGTTGACGTTCGCGGGATAGGCCGCACTGGTGGCTGGGTCCTTCGCCTTCTTGGTCAGTTCGACGATCCTGCGGAGATACTCCTCGTAGCTGATAGCCTCCTGCCGCCGTTGCCTGATCAGCGCGTCGAGCAGCTCGGACATCTTCTCGTAATACTTCGGGTTGATCGGCGATTCGTCAATGATGAGCCTGCGGACGTTGTTCTCGATGGCCTCCGCCGCGGCTTCCTTGTTCTTGCGTATGCCATCGGGCAGCGCCTGCACCGCGTCAGCCCCGCGCTCGACGATGAGCTCGACCAGCGACAGATCGTCGAAGGCCGATACCTTTTCGCTTTCCTCAGCGCGGATGTAGGTGTCAATCAGGTGCCGCATGGCCGGCTCGTACTGCTTCAGGTCTATCGCGTCGCCACTGTGGAGCTTCACTTCGTTGCGCAGGTTCTCGTAGAAGGCGACCTCTTTCTTGATCGCCTCCGTCTCGGCTTGGCTGTAGCCGGCTTCCGCCATCTCGCAGGCAACGTCCGCGTAGGCGCGAACGAGCGCGGCGGTCAGCTTGTAGAGGGCCAGGCGCTGCGACTCATTGGCCTTGAGCTGCTCGGCGTTGCCGTGGTCCTGCGACGAGAAGTAGCGGAAGTATGCCTGCTGGTCTTTGGGCGCCTCGACTGGCTCGCAAAGGGCGCGCACGGCCTCCAGCGCATCCTCCAACCGCTCCCGGGCCTTGCCGAGCCGGTCTTCCAGCAGCCCGGCCACGTCTTCCCTGTCGTAGCCGTCCAGCGCGCCGGAAGTGTAGTCGCGCACGGCGCCTTCGAGGCTCTTGAACAGGTCCTTATAGTCAACGATGTAGCCGTATGCCTTGTCCTCGCCATCGAGCCGGTTCACGCGGCAGATGGCCTGGAACAGGCCGTGGTCGCGCATCTGCTTGTCAATGTAGAGATACGTGGCCGGCGGGGCATCGAAGCCGGTGAGAAGCTTGTCCACCACGATCAGGAGCTTCATCTGGCCCGGCTCGTAGATGAACTTCTTCTTCACCGCCTTCTCGAACTCCTCGATGCGGTTCAGCGCCTTCTCGGGCGTTTCGTTGAACCAGTCGGCCACCATCTTCTGGTAGATGTCGTACTGCCGCAGCTTCTCCGTCACGCCCTCGCCGGCATCCTCGCCTTTGATGTCCGCCGTTGCGGGCCTGTAGGAGGTGACGATGGCGCACTTGCCGCGAAGGTCGGTCTTGTCGAACAGTTCGTAGAACTTGCACGCCTGGTAAATGCTGTCGGAGACCAGCAGGGCGTTCCCGTGGCCGCTCTTGAGGCGGTCGCGGGTCTCCATGTCCATCAGGATATCGGCCACGATCTGCTCCAGCCGCGACTGGCTGGACAGCACCTTCTGCATCGTCCCCCAGCGTCTCTTGAGCTGCGCCTTGGCCAGATCGGTCAGCCCCCTGGTCTTGGCCTCGAACCACTGGTCAATCTTCGCCTGCGACGTGATGCGCTGGTCAATGTCCCGCGCCTCGTAGCGGAGATCGAGCACCACCTTTTCCTTCACCGCCTCGTCAAACTTGTAGGTGTGGATGTAGCGCCCGAAAATCTCGATGCTCCGTTGCTTGTCCGCCTTCAGGAGCGGTGTGCCGGTGAAGCCGATGAACACCGCACCGGGCAGGATGCCCTTCATGGCTTCGTGCAGCGTGCCGGACTGCGTGCGGTGGCATTCGTCCACGAACACGAACAGGTTGCCCTTGGCTTTGAAGTCCGGGGGCAACGCCTGCTTCATCTGCCGGATAAACTCCTCGGCGGCGCCTTCCGCGTCACCGTCCTCCTTGCCGCCAAACTTGTGGATCAACGAGCAGATGAGCCATGGCGTGGCAGCGTTCAGCGTACCGATGAGATCCGCGCCGCTGGTCGTGCGATAGATGGCCTCTCCGACGGGCTGGAACACCCTCTGCTCGATCTGCTCATCCAATTCCTCGCGGTCGGTGATGATCAGCACCCGGGCATCCTTCACGTTCTCGCGAATCCACTTGGCAAGCCACACCATGACAAGGCTCTTGCCGCTGCCCTGGGCGTGCCAGATGATGCCACCCTCGCGCCGTCTCACGTAGGGCTGCGCCGCATGGACGCCGAAGAACTGGTGGTGGCGGCAGAGCTTCTTCGTTCCGGCGTCGAAGAGCACGAAATTGTGCACCAGGTCGAGGAACCGCTCCTTGCCGCACAGTTGAATCAGGGCGCGGTCGAGCGGGTTCTTGACGGCGCTCGCCTCCTTCCACGTCAGGTAATACTTCTCCGGCGTCTTGATGGTGCCGTAGCGCAGGCCCTCGGTGTCGTTGCCTGCCATGACGAACTGCATCGTGGAGAAGAAATGCTCGATAAAGACCTTGTTCTGGTTGTCAAGGTTCTGCCGGATGCCCGCGGCCACGGAGACGGTGGAGCGTTTCAACTCTAGCACGCCGAGCGCGATGCCGTTGACGTACAGCACGATGTCGGGGCGCTTCGGATGGGCTTTGTCGTTCGCAGCCTCGACCGTGACCTCCTCGGCGATGGCGAAGTGATTGTTCTCCGGATGCGCCCAATCAATGAGCCGGACATCCACGGTGTTCTCGCCGGCGCCGGGCTTCACCTTCACGGCGTAGCGCAGCAGGTCGTACACGGCGCGGTTGCGGTCGTAGAGGCTCTTGCTGGTGTCGCCCGCGGTTCTTTCAAGAAGGTAGAGCGCGCGGGTGATCAGCGCGTCGTCGTAGCCCTGCTTCTGCAGGTAGGCTTTAAGCAGGTCTGGCTCGATGTTGCGGTTGCCTGCGCGGTCGGTCCAGTCGCCCAAGTAGGCGTAGCCCAGCGTGTCGCGGAACAGCTTCACCACGCGCCGCTGGGTCTTCTTCTCCTTCTGGCCGATGGTGCTCATGGTTTCCTCATTGAGCTGAGCAGCGCGTTGCCCTTGGCCGTCAGTCGGTACTTCTGTAATCGGCTGTTGGGTTTGTCGGGAATCGTTGGCTCGACAAGACCTTCTGCCAGAGCCGGGGCGAGATAGCGCTCCCGCAGATGGGTGCGATCCTTGAGGCCCAGTTGAGCGCGAATTTCCGCGTTACCCAAAGGTCCCGCCCGGTCCAGCAGACGAACCAGCACTTCCACTGGTGGGCCGACTGGTGGGGCGACTGGTGGGGCGACTGGTGGGGCGAGCGTACCATTCGCCCGAAGCTGAGCGAGGATTCGTTCCGGCGTTTTTCCCGGCGTTTCTCCCGGCGTTTTCCCCGGCGTTTCTTGTGCCGGGCGCTGGAACGAAAACTCCAGCCAGAATCCGGAGAAGTCCGGGCGCATGACTGGTGCGGGAAGTCCCTGTTCCGCGCACGCCGTCATGATCTTCTCGATACCCCGGCCCCAGGCCTCAATCATGCCCGCCCGGAAGAAGGCGTTGGCGATGTCGGGATTGTGGGGCTTGGACGGGTGCTTCCCTTTGAGCTTCTCCACCGTCCAGTCGGCGGGCAACTGGCCTTCGTTCCAAAAGATGACCTTCTCTTCATAGACGCTGATCTGCAATGGCGCGCCGCCGGCATAGTCCTTGTGCGCGATGGCATTGAGGAGCGCCTCGCGCAACGCGGCTTCGGGCACGGGATAGGTCTCCACCCGCTGCACTCCGTCGTAGGAGATCAACGCCTTGAGATACTTGGTCAGCAACAGGTCCAGCGTCTTCTCGACCTGCGCGAACAGATTGCCATGGACTTCATCCTGGAAGACCAGATCACTGTCGGTGCGGAAGTAGCCGATCTTGACGCAGGCGCCCGTGACGAACCGCTCCGGGTCGGGATGGAACAGAAGCACGGCCGCCCGCTTGAGCAGGCCGTTCTCCGTCAGGTGTAGCTTGTCAACCAGCAGCGCGTCGTCGTCATCGAGCACTTGCGGGTCGAGCCGGTGGCTCTTGGCCGCCATCTTCCGGAACAGGGCGAGCGCCTGGGGCTCCAGATCCTTGATGCCCACGCCGGGGACAGGCACGCCGTCCCAGTGTTTGCCCTGCTTCTGCAACAGGAACTTGTCCAGGGCCGCGCCTTTCATCTCCTGTTTCGTGCTGCCGGTGCGGTAGTGGTATTCGCCCTTGTAGCTGATGGGGTATGGGTAAGGAGCGACCACGATCTCCAGTAGTTCGACACCGCGTTCGGTGCGCAGGTTCACGTCCACAAGGATTCCCAGGATGTCCCGGACCTTGTTGGGGATGTCTTCGAGCAGCTTGGCGGCGTCTTTGACCCCGACAGGTTCGCCGCGATCGTTCTTGCCGATGACGAGAGTGCCGCCCTGCGCATTGGCGAAACCACAAATCCACTTGAGGTATTCGTCGCGCCACGACTCTTTCCACTCGACGGCTTGATGCTCCTTCATGCCAGTCTGATCCTCCCGGTCAGCAGTTCCTGCATCATACCCTGCTTGAGGGCGCGGGTCTTGTCGCGGCGCTGCTCCAATGCGGCCAGCTCCGCGTCCATATCCGACAGCACCTCGGCGATGGCGGATTGCTCGCGGAGTGTAGGAAACGGAATGGCAAACTTGCGAAGTCTTGTAAGGGCTAGTTTGGGCTGCGCTCCAACGGTCTGTATAGAGTCAACTGCGTTTTGAATCAGCGGTGACATCAGAACGTGCAGTAGGTAGTCTTGTGAGCATGTGATGTTCGTAATCCTGTCTGCGTTTTCCGTTAGGTTTGCCCCATCAAGCCCCTTGGGCACCTTTCCGACAAGGCCGAGGGTACCAGCAACGGAGATGAATATGTCTTCGCAGAATATCCGGTAGCGTTTGATCGCCGGAAACACACTCTCGGGCACGAACTTAATATCAGACAGCGACACGGTCCCGGGCCGCATATCAGCGACCCGCACATAGGGATGCGGCGTCGGGTGCTCTACCAACGAACAGCCAAGGGGAAGCCTTTTGCCACTCGTCACCAAGGCAACTTGATCAATGGTCTTGGCCTCCCAGTCTTCCGGAATCATCCCCACCTCGGTCTGCTTGCAGCCAGACGTCACTTCAAACCCCGGGAGGCGTTGCTTGCCGGTGAGGAGCTGCTGCATGGCGGCTTGTTTGAGGTCGCGCTTCTTGGCGATGAGCTGGTCCAGCGCGCCGATCAGCGCATCCACATCGCTCAACGCCCCCGCGATGGCACGTTGCTCGGGGAGGGGCGGGAGTGCAAGTTTGTATATCTTTAGATTTGCCATCGAGATCGCGGGCTGCGCGCCCACAGTTCGCAACTGCTCAATACGACCAGCGGAATACAAATCCCACAGGACCTGCCAAACGTAGAATGTCGAGTGACGTACCTCATCGACAGTAATCTTCAAGGCGTTGCCTGAGAGTATTCCTGTGTGATGCCAGTTGGGGAGGATTGCGCTCGCTCCGCAGCGAGCACCGATTTTCGCCATTACAATGTCGCCAGGCCGGACAGCACTTCGTTTCTCCTCCTCGAACTTATCTTTATCAACGTAGAGGTAGGTGTCTGCCGCGAACCTACCTTCCGTCACATAGCCGCTGGTAATTATCGGAATCCCAGATTTTCGGTAGTGAATCGTCTTCAGATTTGAGCCAAACGGGCCGTCAACAATCCCGTTGCGAGCATTCTTTGGCGTCACCGAAGACAGCGAATCAACATCCCACGCCTCCGGGATCACGCCCACCTCGG
The DNA here is from genome assembly GCA_026692735.1 of Planctomycetota bacterium. Lineage (GTDB taxonomy): Bacteria > Planctomycetota > SZUA-567 > H5-PLA8 > H5-PLA8 > JAPLOD01. The sequence continues at coordinate 8,928 of JAPLOD010000246.1, forward strand.
TCTGCTTGTAGCCGGGCTTCACTTCCATGCCGCCCCCATCTTCTTGAGGTGCCCGTCCACTCGGGCGGCGAGCGTCGCGACTTCGCCGGTGAGTTGCGGCAGCGGTGTGGCGTAGCGTTCGGCCAGTTGGCGGACGCGCCCGGTAAGCGTCTGCGACACGCGGTCCAGTTCGCCCTGCACGGCGGCGGCCAGCGTGGCCAGCCATTTGTCGTCCACCACCAGCGTCTTGATCTCGTCCTCGGCGAGCTTGCCATACTTCGTCGCAACCTTGCCCAGCAAGGCTTCCTGCGCATCCCTGACCTTCGCGCTGGTCGCTGCTTCCTTCTCGACGAGGGCGAGGTAGTCGTTCAGCACCTTGCGCTCGTCCGCGGCGTCCGCGTCCCCCTTGATTTCCTTCAGCCGTGCCGCGACCGATACCTTCGTCAGCTTGTCCTTCTCGTTCTTCGCCTCCTCCAGCAGTCCTTCCTCGCCGCTGTGTTCCTCGGCCATTTCCTCCATGGCCTGCTCGATGGACGCGACCTCGGCCTCCAGCTTCTCGATGGCCGCCTGTTCAGCGGCGAAGTAGCGGGCGATGACCAGCGCGGTCGGGATCAACTCGGCCTTGTACTTCAGCTTGCCGACGGTGAAATCGGGCTTCTCCTTCGTCTTCTTGTTCTTGTCCTCGACGATGAGCCGGGGCTTGGCGGCTTCGCGCCAGCCGTCGCTGACGATCATGTACACGTCGTCCTGCATTGTCATCGCCCAGTAGTCCATGAGGTGTTGATACACGTCGTAGGGGTCGAGCAGCCGGGCTTTCTCGAAGGTGTCGAGCAGGTCCTCGGAGAGCGTTTCGATGAGCGCGCCGGGCTTGGCGCCTTTGGCGATGCCTTTCAGGCGCGGGGCATTGGTGGCCTTCCACCTTGCGAACAGCCTGGTCACGGAGGCGTTGAAGGCGGTGAATTCAGCGTGGCCGAAGATCGTAGTCTTGATGTCCGCGACGGCGCCCCGGAGTTGGCTGTAGCCAGGGCGGTCGGCCTTCTTGAACAATGCGGCGCGCACGCCGGGGATGACCTGCCAGTAGCGTTCGAGTTCGAGCGCATCAATGTCGCGGTCCGGGATACCGCCCCGCAGGTGGGCGTCAATGTCCTGCAAGTCTTCCGGCTCGGTGCTGTCAATGTAGCGCGGCAGGTTGAGGTTGAAGTCGTTCTTCGGGTCGCTGATCTCGGAGAGCGACACCATGCGCGAGTAGCGTGGGATCTCGGCCAAGCGCGTGAAGGTGTCCACGATCCTGTGGATGTCCTGGGCGCGCAGGCGGTTCTTGTTGCCGTCCTTGATGAAGCCCTTGGGCTTGGAGGCGTCAATCATGAAGATGCCCTTGCGGGCGGCGGCGTTCTCCTTGTCGAGCACGAGGATGCACGCGGGGATGCCCGTGCCGTAGAAGAGATTGGCCGGCAGGCCGATGATGCCCTTGATGTAGCCGCGCTTCACGATCTCGCGGCGGATGGTTGCCTCCGCGCCGCCCCGGAAGAGGACGCCGTGGGGATGGATCACCGCGCCTTTGCCGGCGCTCTTGAGGCAGGCGAGGATGTGGAGCAGGAAGGCGTAGTCGCCGTTCTTCTGCGGCGGAATGCCGAACTCGAAGCGGTGGAAGAGATCGTTGGCCGGGCTGAAGCCGTTACTCCATGCCTTGGTGGAGAAGGGGAAATTGGCCACCACGAAGTCGAAGGTCTTGAGCCCACCGGTCTTGGGGTCCTTGAAGTGCGGGGACGATAGCGTGTTGTCCTGCCAGATTTCCGCCGTGGGGCAGTCATGCAGGATCATGTTCATCCGGGCGAGCGCCTTGGTGGCGTTGTCCATTTCCTGCCCGTACAGCGTCAGGTCGTGGCCGGTGCGGCCCTTGGCCTCGTCGTGCGCCTTGAGCAACAAGGAGCCGGAACCGCACGTGGGGTCATGGATGGTCTGGCTGCCCGACTTGGCGTCGCCCACGCCAATGACCTTGGCCATGATGCGCGAGACTTCCGCCGGCGTGTAGAATTGCCCCTTGCTCTTGCCTGATTCGGTGGCGAAGTGGCGCATCAAGTATTCGTAGGCGTCGCCCAGGAGGTCGTCGCCTTCGGCGCGGTTGCCCCGGAAATCGAGCGCCGGGTTGTCGAAGATGGAGACGAGGTTGGAGAGGCGGTCTACCATCTCCTTGCCTTTGCCCAGCTTGTCGGCGTCGTTGAAGTCGGCGACATCAATCACGCCCTTGAGGTCGTTCTTCTCGGCGAGCTTGGCGATGATCTTGTTGATCTTGTCGCCGATCTCCTTGTCGCCCTTCAGCGCCACCATGTCGGCGAAGCTGCCGCCCTTGGGAACTTCGAGCAGGAAGCCCTTCTGGCTGGTCGCCTTGTCGGACACGTACTTCATGAACAGCAGGACCAGGACGTAGTCCTTGTACTGTGACGCATCCATGCCGCCGCGTAGCTCGTCGCAACTGGCCCAGAGGGAGGAATAGAGTTCCGATTTCTTGATGGCCATGCCTGCCCCTTGTTGTCCGGTTACGGCCGTGGCGGATGTACGTGGATGCTTACGCCGCTTGTACGTCGGTGCGGGTCCAAAAGCAAGCCGCGTTGAGCACGCCATCCACACTTCCGCGCCAGGGCCGCGGACGAGAACGGTGGCGGGCGGCGGGGGCAGAACGAGCCTGCGCGAGAGCGTGCGCGCACCGGTCGCCATGGTCTTCAGCGCGACACGACGGCCGAGACAGGTACTGATGGACATCGGCCGCCCGAAGCCCTCGCTTACCCCGCCAGCCAGACCTCGCGCCCCCCCCACGTTCCGGCCTGCGCGGCGTTGTCACCAGCAATCGTGGCCGGCGTCGTGTAGGACGCGGCAGTTGCACTGGAGATGTTTGTTCCATTCTTCCGCCACTGGTAGGTCTACGTGCCCGGACCGGTCGCGGTCACGCTGAACGTCGCCGCCTGGCCCACGATCGCCGTCTGGTTGGCCGGCTGCGTGGTGATGTCCATGGTAGTCTGTCCTTCTATCGTGCGACGCACCTCGTCGTCTGATAGTAAGTCGTGTGCCGTTGCGACGGTTTCCCACCCCAGAATCGCCGCATGACCCATCGCCTGGCGTTCCCGTAAGTCATGTGCAAACAATCACTTATGAAATTTAATCCCATGCAAGAGAATAGCCAATCTCTTGTATGGTATTATAACTCATTGCAGTATAACACTTTATACTAACTTGGAGCGCAGGATGGTTCATACCGCTTCCCTTTGGACGCCGTTATGAGGTCAGTTACCCAAGCGTTCCGAAGAATACCTCTTCGAGGTCACCATGCGGCGCTACGAGGTCCGCTCCACGCTCATGACCTGGAAGGTCGCCATTGCCTCTCCTCCTTGAGCGCACGGGCCAGCGCTCGGGCGTCGGCCACTTCCCGGTCGACGATGGGCCAGTTGCCCTCGCGTTGGGCCGTCTCGCGCGCACCCCTGGAGGCCAGGCCCACCCGGGATCGGACTGATCCCCTCCCATCCGCACTTTCACGACGCCACGCGCCAATTATAGTGCGCTTGCTTGGGACCTGGACGGAGGGTAAGGAGATGACGGAGTTCTGGAACGCACTGCAGCTTGCAAAGAGGCTTCACGCACAGCTTGCTGCGAACGATCCGAGGTACCAACAAGACCGGTCCCCTGAGCTAGACCAAAGGTGCCTATCAGAGATCCTGCACATGCTTCTGGATTACCTTGACGCGCCAGCCAGCCTCTGTACAGCAGCGCTGAGGGCCGGAACCGCCTCCGCAGAAGTGCGGGCTGTCTTCAAGTTCCTAGAGCAGAACATTTCGGAACCAAGCGCGCAGGAGAAGGCACTGGAGCAACTCAACCCCTACGCAGGGATCCTGGACTTGAGCGCCAGACTTGAGGAGCAACAACATGCATTCGCTGAGCGGAAGAAAAACCTCGATCCGCGACAGGCACATATTGAGCAAGTTTGGAAAACACTGCCGCCAAAGTACGGAGCGCTTTTCGACATGATCTGGCAGCATCTGCATGATAATGCTGCTAGTTTCGATTCACTGTATCTGCTCGTCGCCGGCCCCAAGGAATCGGTGTCTCGGACCACACTTAGACGCCGCTTGAGCGAGATGATGACCCGCAAGCTACTGCAACATGACCACAAGAAGGGGGGATACTATCGGCCGGATTCCCCTCCCGAATTGAAGAAATGACCAGTCCGTGGTAAGTCCGTGGCAAGCCCCTTCCGGTACGGTCTCATATCAGCTACTCTCCCAAAGCCAACACCCTATCCACTCATGGTTTATCGTGGGCGGCTAACTAGGACGCTGCAGCCGATGCGTGGCCAATGGATGGCATGCGGAAGCAGCAATCGAAGGCCGTGCATTTCCGTCTAAGTAACTAGCGACCTGAGGTGACGGTCGGAGCCGCTGGCGGCGGCAAAAAAGGGCAGGCGATCAGTGGCGAGTACGGCACGTTCTATCTGTATAGTTATGAAGCCCGCTCGCCACGGGCGCCTCGCAGAAGGTCTTGGATGCCGCCAGCAGCCAAGGCCTTCTGACTTTCTGTTGCTAGGAGGACGGCCAACGGCCTGATTGTGAAAATGAGACGAGAACTCAGAACTAAGAACAACGCACGGCCGGAGCCGTGCGTTGCGATCGGAACTAACCAGCGGCGTTAGCGCGCCGCTAGAAGGGAGCGACCACCACAAATGATACCAACGGCACGTGCGCCGTCAAGCACGCACTTCTCGAAGCGATTCCTTACGTGGCGCGCCGCGGTCGCTCGATTCCTGCATATTCCAGAGCACCGGTTGCACGAGTCTGTCCGACGCGGCCTCGTTGCGCCTCGCACCATGCGCGGGCGCCGACTATGGACCACGGACGAGGTGCTAATCGTAGCGAGGGCGCTCGGAGCTGATTCTCCCGCTGTCCGCAATGCCCTAACTGCCGGTGCCCCCAAAGCACAAGACGAGCCACCGCCCGCGCGCCAAGACGCCGTGCAACTCCGGAGGGACGATACCAATGAGTAGCCTGCCGCACGCGGATCCCTACACCACAGCTCATCGCGACGAAGCGGCTTCTGTCCGACTTCCACACGATGGCGGCGCCACCAACCTCCTTGTCAACCTTGCCACAGCCTCGGAGTTCACGTGCGCCCTGGCCGCTCCAGGCGAGCTACTCACTTTCCAGAGTTTCGATGACACGTCCGCCAAACGTCCGCACCTCGTCCGCGTGCTGCACACGCGCCGGTTCGGTGACGTCGCCCCGGCACTGGCGCGCCTGAATGCCGCCGGGGCCGGCATCTTCCTTACCGTCAACGAGACCAATGGCCAGGGGCGGACCGCCGAGAACATCGTACGCGTGCGAGCGCTGTTTGTGGACGCTGATAGCGTCCCGCGCCCAGCCCACTGGCACGCGGAGCCCGATTTCATCGTCTGGCGCGACAAGCTGCACTGGCATGGGTATTGGCTCGTGGCAGACCTGCCACTGAACGGATTCGGGGCTGCTCAGCGGCGTCTAGCCAAGCTCTATGGAACGGATCCCAAAATCCACGACCTTCCACGCGTCATGCGAGTGCCGGGGTTCCTGCACCGCAAGGGGGCACCGGAGCCCGTGCTCTTCGAGCGCGGACAGACCGTGATGGCGCGTAGCGCGCAGGAACTGCTCGCCGGCTTACCGGAGGAACCGCAGCAGCCAGCGGCGCCGCCGCCAATCACGTGCGAGCCCGGAGACACCGATGGGGGCGCCTTCGAGCACTGGGTGATGAGAGTCGCGGCGGAGGCTGTGGTGGGCAACCGGAACAACTGTCTATTCTGCATTGCTTGCGAAGGGCATGGGCGCGGACTGCCACAGGCCACAGTGCGGGCGATCTGTGGCCGTTTCGCGAACGGCCTCTCTGAGCGTGAGGTGGACGGCCTCGTCGCCAGTGCGTTCAGGCGGGAGCGCACCGCGCATCCGCCGCAGCCAGCAGCGCACAGGTATCGCCTCAATGTCGGCTTGGCGGTGCGGTCAGGAGACACGCAACGATGAAGGACAACGCTAAGGGCAGCAGCATGCCTGGGCAGCATAGGGACGATGCCCGGCCTGCCTCACAGGATTCCGGTGCAGTAAGTAAAGACCTACCTGCAGCCGACGGCCAATCCGGGAGGGAACGGGCTGAGACGGTCCTTGACGTCCGAGCAACGCCAGCCGGAAAAACCACCGCTGTCGTCACGGTAACGCACGGCCAGACGGTACTGGCGGTCGAGACACTGAACCTTTTTAGGTCTCGGGATCGGACGCGACTGGCAGACAAGGTGCTCGGCGCGCTGCCGGGCATCGACCGCGCCACCCTCGAACATCAGCTGGAGGCAATGGCCGCCAGTTTGCAGGCCAAGCAGGGGCGTTCTGAGAAGACTACGACCACATTGAGCCCGAAGGACAGCGGCACGACCGCCCGTCTGATGGACTTCCTGCGCGAGTTGAAGCCGCGATATCGCACGCAGGCCGGTGAAATCTACTTTGGGCGCCTCGGGCGTGCGATCCGACCGGCGAAGGTTTATGCGCTAGACGGCGCTGTAGAGTTTGTGCGTCAGACCCCGGAGTGGCTGCGTGAACAGAGCGTTGCAGGTATCAAACCCAGCGCCGAAATCCGGCTGGCTAAGGAGTTGTTCATTATTGCGGGTGAGCGGCTGGCTACCGTGTTGCCGGTTGAGAATGCCGACCATCATGCCGCCGACATTGCCACTCAGGTGCGAGGAGATCTGATACACCTCCTCATCGAACCGCGTGTGCTGCGGTCGGGTGCAAGCGACCGACTGTCGTTCGCCGGCTGGGCAGTGCGCTCGGCGCCGGACGCCGTTTGGCGGCAGAGCTTTGGGCACCCCGTTTACGCGCTGCGCACCCAGTCCGGTGCGATCAGGCTGGCCATACGAAGTGAGTATATGCGGGCGAAGATGGCCGGGTTGGGAAAAGCGTTTTCCAATACCGCTCACGCCGCCCAGTTTTTATATCAGCACAACCTGCTGGTAAAACACGCCCAGGGCAGTCTCCCGATTCGCGTGCATGGGCGGCAATTTCGGGTTTGGGAGATCGCGCCGGACATCATTTCCGAGGCGTGCGGTGAGTGCACTCCAGGTGCGGGGGACGAGCGTCCTGATACCCCGGACCTGTATCCTGAGTGGACAGACGCTGTGTCGGAGGGCCACTCCGATGCATAGCACACGAAACACTGACAACTGTGACGGGCATACCAGCGACCCGTCACAGAAAGTCGTGACGGGTAGAACACCACCCGTCACAGAACACAAGCGAGTTTTCATAGGAGAGGAACATCATGATCCTGTGACGGGTAGGCCTCATGTCACGCGCGCGCGCGTGAGTGGAGATTTACCCGTCACGATACAGAAACAGCTTGCCACTTGGGGACTGTCGCCGACGGCTGTCCAGTGCGAGGCTATCGGTGCGCTCGCCGGTGGGCTGGACGTCCTGGCTGTCTGGCCCACCGGGGCCGGGAAAAGTTTGCCGCCGCAGACCATCACTGCAGTGCGCCCCGAATTAGGCCTACGCGCCACGCTGGTCATCAGCCCGCTCATCGCTCTGGGTGCGGATCAGGATCAGCGCGCTGACAAACTCGATCTCTACTCGGCAATCTGGAACTCGAAAATCCGAGGCGCTGTCAAACACGAAATCATTCAGCGACTACAGGCCGACGACATCGACATTCTGTTCACAACTCCGGAAAGTCTTTGCGGTCGCCTGGGCGAGCTGGCGCGGGGCCACGTTGGGCTGGTGTGGGTTGACGAGGGCCACGTTGCGATTAGCGGGCGACATTTTCGTGAGGCCTGGGCCATCTGCGGCGAGATCGTCGCCGCCGTCAACCCGAGACTTCGCTACTGCTGCACAGCCACGTGTCGTCGCGCGCAACAGGACGAGATCATCCGGCGCTGCGGTCTGCGCGACCCGGTCGTCATCCGCATCCCGCCGGAACGACCAGAGTTGCGGTACTTACATGTTCAACGTGACATCGACAGCGTCTGCGATGTCGTCCGCCGTCATCGCGGCCAGCGCGTACTGGTGTACGTCGCGACGCGTCGTGCTGCCGACGATCTCTATGCGCAACTCGACTGCTGCGGATACCGGGTTGGTTGCTACCACGGCGGCATGGGAGGCAAAGGGCGCGCCGCCGTCCAGGACGCGTTTGGCAAACGAGACGTGGACGTTGTCGTGGCCACGGATGCGTTCGGTCTGGGCATCGATTACCCCGATATCCGCGCCGTCGTTCTGTACGACCCCGCATCCGATGTGTCAGCATTCGTTCAACAAGCTGGGCGCGCCGGTCGCGATGGGCGTAAGGCGGTAATCTACGTCTGTTCGCGTGGCAGCGAGGACGGATGGGATTCGCGCAGATATCTAGTGCAGAGCTCGTTCCCGGCTATTGAGGATATCCGCGCAGCGTGGACGTTCCTGAAACTTCGATCAGTGCCGGCACCCATTGCGGCCATCGCCCGCGGATGTGCCATGCACTACGAGCAGGCCGAGTCGTGCGTGCGCTGGCTCAGGCGTAAGGGCTTGGTCAGCGAAGCGCGCGACAATGCTGATCGTCGCCGTCTGCTGTACCGCGCCGTCGGCGACTTCAACGCAACAGACTGGGATGACCACGAAGCTGAACAGGCCGAGGCGCTCGCCGCGCTGGACGAACTCCAGGCCATGTGGGGCTTGTCCGCCGACGAGATTCCCGCGGCGATAGTCAGAGCTTTTGAAAACTAACCGCGCCAACGGCGCAAGGAGCCGAAAATGAAAACGGATCAGGGCCTTTCCACTCCAGGATTGCCAAAGAAAGAAGTGGCGCGAACGTGGGCCGGCACTACCGAGAGCGGCGGCCAGCCCACGCAGCGTGCGGCTAACAACGAAGAACTTTTGCGTCGCCTTCGGACGGCGGCATCAATCATCGGAACAAAGCTCAGTTGGCGTCGTCGCCGCGATTTGAGCCTGCAAGTCTACCGAATACTCAAGAACATTGTTGTGTCGGACATTGCCTACCGCGTGGCGCGCGCGTTGACGGGAGTCGCACCCGAGTCGTGGCTAATCGTGTCCGAGGCTCAGGCGGCGCTTGCCGCGATGGGCGTTAATGTCAGCCGGAAGTTCCTCTACCGGCGCGCAGGGACCGCGCGTCGGGCCGGCGACTGCACACTCGAGTTCGTTCTGAATCGTGAACGCCAGTGGAGTGGGGCGAAGCCGATCTTGGTCTCGAAACCGGTTGTGCGACTACAGGTTCGTTGCGATGGCGCGATGAGGTTCCTGGTGTCTCCGTGTGAGGCGTAGGACAAACATGCTTAACATTGGCATCTCTGGCCACAAGATCGTGAAGCAATACATCTTTGGCGTTGATGACGGTCATGGTTTCCGAGTCGAGGTCAATCCGCTCACGTGGAAGATCGTCAAGGTTGATTTGCGGGACGAGGCGGGTACGCCTCCGTCACCGCGGCCGGCTTGGCTCTCGGCGGATTTGCTGATATCTGCGCGTCGTGAGTTGTGTCTCACCCAGAATACATTGGTGCCAGTCGCGGATGTCGTTCGCGTTTTGGTGGCGGAGCGCGAGCGCCACGGCCTGCAATACGTGCTGGTCGGGCCCGGCGACGCGCGGTATACTGCACAGTCGCCGTTGGAGTACCGCGCGCTCGTCGAGCTTCTGCGGAACCACTATGGCGGTGACGTCGAGATTGATGTAATCACCACCCGACCAGCGGCGCGGAACGATCAAGAGTAGTAATCAAAGTCGTAACCTATGCGTTCTAAGAAAACACAACTGATGAAATGGCAGCATGTTCTGTATACGCCAACGCCCCAGCGGGGCGGGTGCGCAGCACAAGAAGCCGCTCCCGAGATATCGAGCGCAGGGAGGAGCTTCACACGGCTCTCGACTTTCCCGTGTTGTTCAATCCGCAATCCGCAATCCGAAATTCGAAATCCAAAATCGCTGGGTGGCCCGCCCCAGCGGGCTTGTCTTTACCCACAACTCATATCCCGCCGATACCCTGACAGGGGGACCGGGCGGAGGCGGGAACATGGATCCCTTGAGCGCGGGTGGGGCAGCTTGGTTACGAGCGGAGTTTACGGACGCAGAGCTTGGTGACAA
>JAPLOD010000247.1 GCA_026692735.1 Planctomycetota bacterium
GAACCAACTCTTGTCCAGAAGACCGAATCAGGAAACCATCAGGCGAATGGGAGGGGGAAGGTGTGGCCCGAGACTGCCAGCCCGACCCACGCTTTCAACCCGCCGCCCGCCTACGACCATGCGCTTGTTTTGGGTCTAGACCGGCGAACCCGGGCGGCGGGGTGTAAATAACGGTCTTCTTGTCCGGCGACAGCTCAACGTTGCCGCCTTTCTCGCTCTTGGGCACGACGCCCTGGAGAGAGACCACGCCCCCGTTACCATCGAAGTCGTTCGCGAGCACGTCAATGGAAACCGGTTTGTCCTTCACGGTATTGGCAACATCATCCATCAGAAACGGCGGCAGATCACCGTTGTAGACCACGCCCGGGAACACATCCTCCGAGCCCTCCTCGCAGTACTTGATCATCAATTGCCCATTGATCGAGCCGATGAAGTCACCGCCGCCCCCCATGCAGTCCCCGCCTTCGTCGGCATTGTGAATCCCCCTGAACTTGTGTCCCAATTCATGGGCGAGTCCGCCGGCAGCGCGGTGAAGCCCGGCGGCGCTGAGGGGGGCCATGCCGCTAGCTTTGAATGTGCCGCCCGCCCACGAGTGGGCCTTACCGTGAATGCCAACAGCGCACACCAACAGGTTGCCGTGTCGCCCGGAACAGGCGTTTTTGATCTTGTTGAAGTCCACGTCGCTGTCATCCCGCCGGATGACGATGGTGTTTATCTCCCAGGCCACGCCGATATCCCGGGCGTAAACAAAGTCAGCATCGTTGACGCGCTGTTCGTTCTGGGAAACAGCCGTCTCAACGTCTCCGCCGATGTCCTCAACAAGCCCCTTATCAATCTGGATGATCGCTTCGATGCGGCGCATGGGTTGCGGCGGCACCAGGTATCCTCCCGGCGTCGGCGAGACGCGGGTAGCCTTCACAGGAACTACTTTATTCCCGGCACTCATCAAAGGCGTGCACTTGCCGCCGGCGGGAACATTGATCTTGAGGCCCTCGATGCTGGCGACGATGCCACGGCCGACGCTGATATTGGCGTATAACCTCCCGCCGGGCTCAATATCGGCATTCACCCGCATGACGGGCTTATCCTTCACGTATCCGCGGTAGGTCCGCACCGGGAAAGGATCGAGCTTCTTGAAACCCTCGTCCTTCGACCACGTGCCGACCAAATAGCTTTCCGAGCGTACAGAGCGTTTCTTCAGTATAAGGGCTACATCCTTGCCCACATGTTCGACATCGCCAACATTGAGCGTCAGTTCGTCAGGCAACGCCTGCAGGTCTGCCTTGCCGAGCGGCGTATCGGCCGCGTACAGCAGGGCATGCGAGAACATAAGGGAACAGAGCAGGCAGATGAGCAGACATCTCATGGCGGTCCTATCCCGTATGCGAGCGTCCTCAACCCCTCGAACTATCTATCCCTCGTCACTCCTCAACAGATTCGGGCGTTCAAGCACCAAAGTGCCCTGCCTGCTCAGAGCAGCCTATTGCACTGCTGCAGGGCAGCGGTGACAAGAGCAGAACTACTGGTTCGACTCTTACAGAGTGGATGGCGAGAAAGTTGCCCGGATAGCGGTCTCATTCCCGCCCCCGTTGTCCCGCCATGTCCCGCCGTAAACGCATGCCGTGGTCCACGCAATGGTCCATACATGGACTTCCCGCTGATCTCTCCAAGTCGGCATGCAGGCAGATTCAGCCGCGGACGCGTTGTCAAAAACTGGCCGTTGACAGGCTCACCCATTGACAAGTCACGCCACTCCAGGCAAAAGAAAAGACCGGAATCTCAGCGAGGAGTGACTTCGCCGGGCAGGGCGTCGAACGGGGCGCCCGGAGAAGAGTTTTGCTTGCTGGAACAACGGCGCCTGGAATGACGGGCGGCCCGGCCGTCTCGTAATGCGCATCTCTTTTGAGGAGACCGATCGTGAATACTCTCAGACGCTACGATCTTGCGGCCCTGGCCTGCGGGGCACTTGCCGTTTCGTTTCTCTTTGCCGGCGACCTTAGCACCACGCGGCCCGCCGAGAAGGATCCTCAACGCCACACCGGCTTCCTCGACGACATCAAGAACATGCACGGCACGATCAACCTCGTCTTCGTCGGCGATTCCATCACCGACGGCTGGCGCGGCGGAGGCCGGCAGGTCTGGGACAAGTACTTCGCGCCGCACAAGGCGCTGAACCTGGGCATCGGCGGGGACCGGACCGAGCACGTCCTGTGGCGTCTGCAGCACGGCGAACTGGACGGTTACGAGGCGCATCTGTTCGTCGTCATGATCGGCACCAACAACGGCGATCCGGCGCCCGACGTCGCGGAAGGGATCAAAGCCATACTCGAAGAAATCAGGACGAAACAGCCGCAGGCCAACATCTTGCTGCTCGGCATCTTCCCGCGTGGCGAGAAGGCGGACGGCGGCCGCGAGAAGAACGCGAGCGTCAACAAGCTGATCGCGAAGTTCGACGATGGTGTGGTCCACTACCTCGACATCGGCGCCAAGTTCCTCCAGGCCGACGGCACCATGAGCGCCGAGATTATGCCGGACTTCCTGCATCCGAGCCCCAAAGGCTACGAGATCTGGGCGGAAGCCATCGACGCATCCGTCAAGCTGTTGCTGCAGGAGTCCAACACCGCCGCGCTGGCCGGTCCCGGTCCGTACAAGAGACTGGCCAACCTGGCTGCGCAGGTCAAAGCCGGCATCGGTCTGGGACAGGTCCTCAAGACGCTCGCTCAAAAGAAGGAGAGCAAGGACGCCGCGGAAGCCGCGGAAGCGAAGATGATGTTCGATGCACTTCAGAGTGGCGGGCAGAAGAACCTCGACGCCGCGCTCGCATACAAAGACACGAAGCCCATTCTTGCCTTGCCGCGGCTCGATAGAGTGGCCGCCCAGTTTGCCGGCGACGAAATTGGCACGAAGGCCAAACAGGGAGCGGAGCAACTGCGCAAGGATCCGAAAGTCGTGAGGGAAGTCGAGGCCGACCAGATGCTCAAGAAACTCCAGGCCTTCGAACAGGGCTTCAAAGCGGCCGGCAGAGATCGAGATCGGAGCCCAAAATCCCCGCAGTTCCGCAAGGTGAACGCCCAGGGCATCGAAACGCTGATCGCCGGCTGCCAGCAGTTGATCCAACGCTACCCCGGCACCGTCGCTGCGCAGAAAGCCGAAGCGCTGATGAACGATTACCGCTAGCTCCGCAAGCACGCCCCGACCCGTCCGTTCGCGGTCCACAGGGGCCTTCTTTGGCGGTTCTTTGGTTGTGGACGTTGCAGAAAGGGTGCAAACAGGGCACGCACTGGGCGAGCCGCGAGTGTTTACTTGCGGCGATAACTTGCGTCTGGACAGACGCAGCCACTGGAGAATCAGATCCATGAAACTGCCTTGCGCATGCCCGCTTTTGTCTTCCGGGTTCCTGGTGGGTCTTCTGTTCTTTGAGCCTGCAGGCTCCGCTCGCGGAGAGAATTGGCCGAGGTGGCGCGGCCCGCGCGGGGATTGTATCAGCTTGGAAGAGAACGTGCCGACATGTTGGGACGCGGCGCACACGGTTTGGAAGACTCAGGTTCCTGGCATGGGTCACGCCTCCCCAAGTCTGGGCCGTCCATCTGGTCGCGGTAGCGCAAGTAGACGTTGATCATCGACCACAGGCCGAAATCTATTGACGTGCGGTTCGCCCCAAAAGAGGCCGTTTGAGAGTCAGGGACTTGAACGTGCCCGCCTTCTTCTGCTTTTCCATGTTGGCGATGCGCGCCCTGGCGCGCATGTTCACCGCGCCAGTCCCGACTGTGGCGGATGTCGAATTGGCGAAAGCCGACGTTTCCGACGGCAGGATGAGCATCGTCGCCTACCCCAGCGCGAGTTCGGGAAGGGACTAGGCCCAAAACAAGCGCATGGTCGTAGGCGGGCGGCGGGTTGAAAGCGTGGGTCGGGCTGGCAGTCTCGGGCCACACCTTCCCCCTCCCATTCGC
>JAPLOD010000248.1 GCA_026692735.1 Planctomycetota bacterium
CATGATTCACCGCATGGCGCTCGACCTGCTCCGCGACAGGCAATGCGCCGAGCGTTGGCCCACCCTGGCCGCCCTGCACTACGCGAGGGCGGGGTAGAATGTGCCCAATTTCGATGCTACAGTCTCCCTATATCTCAATAATCCACAAGCTGTATCCGTTTCCATTCGTGGGCGGTGCCGTCGCCCGTGTAGAGGTACAGATAACCGCTGTGCAGCGCGTAGTCGCCGGGCTTGCCGGGGGAGTTGTGATTGGCGGCGGGGCCGACAGGACTCACTTGGCGCGCGATGGTAGGAGCGCTGGCCTCGCCGGTTGCGCCGGCGCCAATGCCGGTCGCCTCGATTCTGATCTTGCCGTTATTTGGCATCAGCGCGATGCCCCTGCCAGCCTCCAAGGGCAGGTCCAGCAAACCATTGGGAATGATGTTCAGCTTGCCATCTCGGGGCATCAGGGGCGTTAAATCCGGGTGGTAATTGTCCCGGCAAATGACCGACGAACTGAAACCCTTTGTCGAGACAATGAGCAGGTCACGGTGATTGCCGCTGTCCACAACGATGTTGTTCGTGACCAGTGAATGCTGGAGATTCTGAAGTAAGATGCCCGTGCTGCGCACGCGACAAGAATCGTCGCTGCTGTACGATTTGATCACATTTCGATCAATGGCAAAGTTCTTGGGCGGATGAAGCTTCTCCCCGCCGCCGCTGAATATGACAATGGCTTCAGGCGCCGGACACATGCAGCCTTGATAGTCCAGCGGCTGGATGAACCCGCCCGCCGCGGTGTCGGCCGTATCGCTGGCCCCGCCCCGGACCAGCGAGTACGTGAAGGAAGAGGGAGACGGAATTGAGGTCACATACGCGCAATCGCCGGCCAAGCCTTTGCCGTCCGTAATCTTCAAACCCTTGAATGCAATCTTGTTGCCGACGGCAAAGGTATGGGGAATGACGGTATGGGCCACGCCCTTCTCCACGCATTTCAAGTCGTACCCATCATTGACCAGGAGGATGTTGTTCCGGATCTGGAAATTGTTCATGTCGAGATTGTCCCCGGCCAGGCGGATGCCCTGGTTGACGTCCGACATGATGTTGTTTTGGATCACAATGTCCCGCATGGGCCAAGTGTCCTGATACACGCATGCGCCCATGAAATGCTCAAAGACGTTATCCGCGATGATGCCGCCTTGCGCGCCGGACATCGTGACGCCGTGGCAGCCATAATGGTAGCCGGTAAAGTGGTTTCTCCGCGCCACCGTGCCGCGTGCCCAGTTACCGGCCTCCAGCGTGTTGGCCGGTGGGCCGCCGGCGATCGTCAGGACGGACGCTCCCGCCGCACATAAAGGCGACATGCCGGCGAAGATGCAGTCTTCGACCACCAGGTTCTCTCCGTTATCTGGGTCAGGGGAACCGATGAAGACAGCGAAGTTTTCCCCGGTCTCCGCATCATAGGGGCTGCCATAGTTCCTAACGAGGCAGCGCCGCACGGCGATGTGACTTCCGCCAAGATTGATAGCCGCCACGTTGGCTTTGATCTTGCCATCCACAACCCGCTGGTTCTGGTATCCGCAATCTATGGACAAATCCTCGATCTCCACTCCGTCGGCCCGACCAGCGAAAACAATGGCGCTTACCTTGCCCGTCCCGTCCTGGATGATCTTGGTGACCTCCATGCCCGCGCCGCGAACCTTCGTGTTGGGCTGCAGCTTGAAGGACGCCTCGCCCTTGGTGTGGAACGTGCCCGCGCCGATGTGGATGGTCGTGCCAGGGCCTAGCTTGGCCAGCACGCCATCGAACTTCTGCTGCGTGGAACCGTTGAATGGGTCGGCAGGCGTACCGGTCCCATCTTGACCGTCGGTGCGGGCGGAGATGTACACCTCCGACTCGGCCAGGGCAGCGGTGGTCAAGACCACCAGGATCAGCAGGAACGCGAATCGTTGCATACGGTAACCTTTCGAGAGATGCGTTTGCTCTTGAACCGACATCCTCAGGATGACCCCTCGCCGACGACCGCCGCCAGCGATGTTTAGCCGAGCTCTCCTGGATCCCGGATGAGTCGCTCCGAACCGCTTCAGCGCCTTGTTCTCAAGCCATTATGGGCGTCGCTACTCTCCATGCAACGCAGTTCTGCCAGCGTAGCGCGTCATCCAGGTGCCTTGTCCCCCGCTGAATACCGTAAGTCGCGGCTCCGCCAGGTCTCGGAACCACCAATTTCAACGCTGCAATTGGACAGGCATGCCCCGCGTTTCAAAATCCCTCCGCTGAGGAAAGCGTTTCAAAATCGTGGTCGGCGCGACTGTTGCGGCTGCCTGGGTGCGGCCGGTTCAGAAGCGGCCACAATCGCCGTGTGCAAAATCGTCGTTTTTGAAGCGGTCTCTGTTCCCGTCGCGGTTGCGGAAAGCCCCAACCATGCCGTGCCACAACTGCCTTCGCATAGCGACCAGCGCGTTGTCTGGCAGAACTTTCCTTAGTTAACTTACGCAGCGGTGGGTTGAAACATCAGGATGGGGTGTGAATTGGACGTCTGGGACTGCTGGATCCGGGCGCGCAACGCGGCCAGTGGCGCCAGCAGCAGGGAGATGCGGAAAGTGATGTTGTGTTTCATGGCGAAATGCCTCTTTCGGAACTCAAAGACGCCGGCGGCGAATGACCGGCTGCGTAGTTCAGCAGGTTGCGCAGCAACCGCTCCGCGGCGGGATGCTGCCCGAGATTTTCACGGATGAGGAGCGTGTTTAGGATGAATCGGCCAGTGCCGGACTTATGAACCGCCACCATCAGTCCTGACGCGTAATCCTGTGACGCTTTGATCGCGCCCGCCACGGCCTCGGCCGGCGGATCCTGGCCGATCAGCACCATATCGGGGATGATCTCGCGATAGAACGTGTAGTCCATCAAGCCGCCGCTGGGCAGGCCATCAAAGATTGGATGACGCTTGGCCCACTCGTCCTTCAGATAGAGCCATCCGCGAATCGGCTTTGCACTGCCCTTGTTGGTCAGCGGCAGCCAGCCGAGCGGTTGATCGTCCTGCTTCAAAACATCGGGCGATAGAAACACCGCCGTCGCGCCGCGCTCCACACGCCGCCACAGTTCTTCGAAATCTGGCGGAGTTTTGCAGACGAGAATCACCTCGTGCGGCGCTGATTTACCACCCGACAGCGTCCGGCGGCGAATGCCATGTTCACCGAGCCAATTTGCCAATACGGCGTCCTCACTGGCCAGCACGATTTCGGCTGTCACCGCCGGCATCTCTGACGGGTCGGCAACATAGAACTCCGTTTCGCCGCCCGTCGCTGCACCGCCACGCTCGAAGGAGGCCAGGAACCGGTAGCGGCCTGACGGGCCATTCACGGCAACGTCTTCCTCTAAGATGGGCGTCGCGAACGGCGCGTCCTTCGCGATGGTAACGTTCACGGTCTTATCGAAGATGCGCTGGTTCTGTGGGCCAACCACGAGCAGCCGCACTGGGTATTCGCCGGGGACCAGCGCGTCTTCGTTGGCGAGCACCGCCTCGAAGCGGACGCGCGCGCCACGATAGACGTTCACCGGCTCGGCAAAGAGACACAGCCGCAACGGCGCGAGGCCCTCGAACATTGCGTCTACCGTGCCCGGCTTCAGTTCGCGGAAGGTCGTCGTCAGGCCTTCGCCGCAACTCACGTGATCGTTCATGCCGGTGAGGCTGTAACCGACGATGTTCGGGTTGGCGCGGATCGCGTTGAGGCCGAGCGTGCGCTGGCCCGCCATCTTGCGTAGACTCTCGGTGAAGAGATCTTCTGGCCGGGCATACAACTCGTCGAGTCTCCAGCGTTTCCAGTCGGCGAGGTAGCGATCGAGCTTGTCACGATAGAACTGCGCGTCTTCAACCTCGGTCTTGCCGAGCCGCTCGAAGTGCCGGGTCGTGCGCCAGAGGTCCACCGCGCCGCCGATGCCGTATTCGGATAGGAACAGCGGTTGGTTCCTGCCGGTCAAGTTTCGCAAGTCCTGAATCGTGGACCCCGTGTGCGGCACGCGTGGGTAGTTGTGTTGGTCGGCCAGCACGTCCTCCCATTCGGCGGAGCCAGGATTGCCAAGGCTGCCGAAACGAGGTCGCTGTTTGTGTCTCGACTCCGTGTAGAGGGCGAACGTGACCGCTCTGGGTTTTTCGCCGGGCGCGAGCCAGCCGCACGACCACGGCCCGGCGGGATTCCTCTCGCGGGGAAAATCGGCGGCGAGATCAAACGTGCGGCCCGTGGTGGATTTGATCGTCGCAGCCAGCGCGGTGCTGTCGCTACCGTAGTTGCCGTTTCCCCAGCCGACCACGAAATCAATCGTGTCGCCCTTTGCGAGCGCCAATTCAGTTGTGTGCGTAGCAGTGTTCGGTTTGTTCCCGATGTTGAGTTGGGTGTTGAATTGCGGCCCACTGTTGTGCAACACGTGCACATCGGTGGTGGCCTGCGCCAAACCAGTGAATGTGGCGGCGATGCTGTATCGGTCTTCGGCCGGCGCGGTCCAGCGGACGACGCTGTATTCGCCCATCGGTCCCGGATGCAACGCCACCTGCTGCGGCGGCCACGTAAACTTGAACGGCGTCTGGACTGGCTGGGGGGACGGATTGAGCGTCGCCCACGGTTCACGACCGGCCGGACTGTGCCAGATATCGAGCTTACCGAACACCTCATCATTCACGCCGGACAAGTCCCACCGGCCACTGTTGAGGAACACCATCCGTGTGTCATCGAGCTGGCGGACCATCGGCAACGAGACGGCCGCGAGACGGAAGTGCGGGGTGTCCCGCACCTCGTTCAGCAGTCCCCAGATCACCACGCTCGGATGATTGCGGTCGCGGCGGATCAACTCGGAGATGGAGCGTTCCCATCGCTCAGCCAGTTTCGGCGAGTCCGCCATCGGCCACGACGCGAACGATTCCTCATAAACCATCAGACCGATCTCGTCGCAGAGATCGAGTTGATAACGCTCCGCGCCGCCCCAGATGAACCGGATCATATTGAAACCCATCATCTTCAGGTCGAGCAGATCGCGCCGAGCCATGTCGGAATCGGGCGGCAGCTTTAGGCCGACGGGGAAATGGTTGCAGGTGTGCGTCGAGCGCAGGAAAATGCGCCGGCCGTTGAGGCGGAAGAACCCCTTCTCGAACCGGAACTCGCGGAAGCCGCAGCGCACCGATCGCTCGTCGTCGCCCACTCGCGCCGTGACGCGATAGAGAAACGGATCGCTCAGTTCCCAAAGCCGCGGCTGGTCGAGCTTAATTTCGGCCTCGACCATCGTGTCCCCCGGCGGCAGTTCACGCTCGACGACCGCCACCTGCAGCGTCCCGCCGCTCGCCGCCGGCGCGACCGTAAACTCGACCCGCCCACGCGCCGCCGTCTTCGTCGCATTACGCACATTGGCCTGAATCTTGATCATGCCAGTCTTCGGCTCGGCTCGTACGAAGAGATCCTCGACGCGCACCGGCGGCACGGCGAGCAACTCGACCGAACCGGTGATGCCGCCGTGGTTGTAGGCGTCACCAGCGTGATAGGGAATGACCCGCGCCTGCTTCGGTGTCTCCTTGAGCACGATGCCGTCTATCCGCTCGTGTGTCGGGTTCAGCACGCGCACGGCAAGCAGGTTGTTCTTACCGGCGCGTATCTTCTCGGTCACGTCGAACACAAACGGCGTCTCGCC
This sequence comes from Planctomycetota bacterium, assembly GCA_026692735.1. Lineage (GTDB taxonomy): Bacteria > Planctomycetota > SZUA-567 > H5-PLA8 > H5-PLA8 > JAPLOD01. The sequence continues at coordinate 5,653 of JAPLOD010000248.1, forward strand.
GCCCTCGTGCCCACCGACGCGGGTGCCGTTGAGCCAGACCTCCGCTAGATAATCCACCGCCCAGAACCGCAGCAGCGACCGTCCGTCTGGGTGCGGATTCGTCGGTGCAGCAAACTCGCGCCAGTACCACGCCACACCGTGATAGCCGGGGAACGCGTCCTGGATGATCCACGGCACCTTCGTTGGCTTGGCCTCCCCCGGCGGTGCGGCAAACCACTTCGCCTCGCGCCCCTCGTTCTTCGGATCGGTCGCGATCTGCCAGCCATCGCCATCGAGCGGCTGAACCGTCGAGGTTATCGCCTCAACGCCAAGCGCGAATGTTGCCAGCGGGATAAGCAGCACGGCAATGAGGATGAGCACGTTCCTTTTCATCGACGGTTCCCTTCGACATTGCATCTCGGGAGGATTTATCTATGAGTCATGGCCTGATGGCAAACCCCAATGCGTTATGATATTGGTCCGCGCCGGTGATTTGAACCCTTGGGATGAAACGCGGCCATCAAGCCGCGGCGACCAAATGTGCGATGAAGGGTTCCAATCCTAACGCCTCCCTCGTAAACAGTTCTATTGGTGTCCTGTCGCCCCGAGGTTCTTTCTGCCGCAGAACCAAGCGCCATACCCTTGAACGCACACAACCTGTCACCGTCGTTAAACCCAAGTGCAGTAGCCGCTCGCCCGGATGACGTCCCGCAACGCGTACCTGCCAAGACCCAGAGCGATCTTCTTCTTGCGGCGGTCCAACGTTTCGAGGCCAAAAAGGATGATCGCGCAGGTGCGGATCGTGAAAGCCAAGTGCGTGCGGTCGTCAATGATCTGCGCCACCTGCCGGAGTTTCTTCCGGCTGGCCTTCGGAAACAGTATGCGCGCCGCGCGGACCGCGCCGGGCGTGAGGGGGTATAGCCGTTTTCTCATGGGCGTGCCTCTGTTGCATAGCCGCGACCGACCCACATTGCTTGCGCCGTGCCCGACCGCAGCCACTGCGCGTGGTCCTGGTCAGCCGGCGCGCGCGTGCTTGCGCCGCCGTCTCGAACTCGCTCCGGAAGGCGGCACCGGAATGACGATGACCGGCGGTCTTGACCGACGAGAACAGCCTGTTCGTGCCCAGTTGCCGCGCGCAAGCCGCGCGAGATACTTCAGCGCGACTTCAAGTTCGCCGGCTTTACAGAGCGCCAGTTCCAGCAGTTCGGGCGCGGGCCTGCTGCCCAGGGCGTTTTCAAACCTACCTTTCGCCATGGCCACGCGGCAGAACAGTCCGGCCAATTTTCGTTGAGCGTTGGCGTGCGCGCGGTCTGCGGCATTCAACTTCTTTGGTCGCCATCCTCTGTGGCCCCTGATTCTTTCGGGGTGCCGCAACCAGGGAATGCGTTGAGTTGGGAGAATCATGGTATTGCTCCTTGAAGAGTGATTGTGGGTTCATCAAATTGGGGCGCCGGCAACGAGGTGCGCGCACTCGTCTTCCTTTTCGTCCGCTGTGACTGACACACGACCTTACGGGTGTCTGACGCGCGCCGTCCGTTATAGGGCAGCCTTCGCACACTCCCGTTGGCGCGGACGACAAACAGCTTCGGTGTGGCGCGCTTCTCGTTGGCCGAAGTTCGTCCGGTTTCCTCTCGCGCACGCCATGTAGTCTTGGGCGTAGTACTCTTCCACAGGATGCGCGGCATGTCGGTCCCCTGCTGAAGCAGAAACCAGACGTCGGCCTCCCTGCCTTGAAAACCAGCGGCTCGCGCTGCCTTGTAGATTTCGTGTATCGGTTTGTCGGCAATGTATGCATCCATGGCGGCTCGCATGACACAGGCCTGCATCCGCAGGCTAAGGCGCCAGGGCGGACCGTCGAAACCTACGCGCTTCGCAGCGTTCAGTACCTGTGCCTCGGTCTTCCCCTTGACTTTGGCCGCAATGGCAGCTCTTAGGAATCTTGGCGTTGTGTTGTTGTGGCGTGGCATGGTGTGGCTCCTCAAAGTTGATACGGTGGCTCCCGCGCGGGGGGCGCGGTCAGCGAAACGAGTTCACTGCCCGCGCCCCCGCGGCATTGGCGACGAGGCTACTTACCGCCTTCGTCATCCTCATCCTCATCCTCATCCTCGTCGAGCTCGGCGTCGTCCACGTCGTCCTGGACAACAACATTCTTGACGGCAACATCGTACAGCTTTTGCGCCATCGTTCTGGCCTTCCGAATGTCAGGCGCCTCGAGCAACTCCGCCGAACCATCGGTGTAGTTTGCCCTGTAAAACATGGTCCGCCTCCTTCCTCTGCATTCCGCG
>JAPLOD010000249.1 GCA_026692735.1 Planctomycetota bacterium
CCGTTCTCAGGCCCCCTATTCTCATAAGTCCTTTCACATCGGTCGAAATGTAAAATGTTTTACATTCCAGTGCCCCCCGCAGGCCGGAAATGGCGGCCGGAGGCTGGCCGGATGGGGCTGGACGGGCAGTTCGACCTCAGAACGCCCCGATTGCATGAGTAACCATGACGAACGACAAAGCTCGCCTGCCCGGCCCGCGCCAGCGAGCTTTGAAGTCCCAGGAACCAATATCACGGGCCGGGGCAGGTGCAGCGCCTGGTTAGGCGTCTGAAGCCTTACGGCAACGACCGCAAGTGCGCTTTCACATGATCGAACAGGTCGAACAGATCGCCGGTGCTCATGAACTCGAATAGCACGCCTTGCCCATGCAGAGCTGGCGTGATCTCAAAGCCCTTGAACTTCGCCGGCCGTCGCGGCTCGCCTTTCAACAGGTTGAATGTGTTGCCGTGGCTAATCCCGTTACGAAGGTGGCGGAACAACTCCAGTTCCGGCGTCTCGTCGAAGTACCCGTTCTTGGTCAGTTCATCCCCGACCCAGGACAAAGACGTCATGAACAGGATGCCCAGGAAATCGAGATTGAAGCCCGCGTTCCTCCGCACAGAGTGAATCGCGTTCCAGAGCTTGATGCCCTCGTAGTACGAGTTGTCTCTGCGACCCAGACGGATCGTCGAGCCAAGATCGTACCCCTTGGCTTGAAGGAGACGCAGCACATCGTCATCGTTTAGGAGGACGAGTGCGGTCGAGACAGCGGCGTAATACTGCTGTAGCCGCTCCAGCATGTCCGCGATGTCTTTTGCCGACCTCGCCACCCGTGCGCCCTCCGCTGCCTAACAATGGTTGGACAGTCCATGCATTTCGGTTCAGGCAGGCTGTCCGCTTCCGGAAGGAATCGTACTCCATTCTCTCGCCGCCGGCAATGTTCGGCTGCGGCGTTGACCCAGGGTAAAATGGCCGAGATTCCGCTGAACGTTCAGCCTCATTTGCCCGCCGACGTCATCAAGGCCGCGTTCGCCTGGAATACGGCCCTCGCCCAGCCGAGCGGCGTGACGCTGCGCAGGTCGGCCCTGTCGTCGCTCGGCGGGAGCATGTGCATCCTGCTGCCGAGGACGGGTTCGACGGGCTTCGGGGGCGGCTGGCGGAACCCGCCTCCCGCCCAGAGGTAGGTCTTCTTCGTGTACGCCTCGGGCTGCGGGTCGTCGAGATAGCCGGCGTAGTCGCACGGGTTGAAGACATGGGCCGGCTTGCGCCAGATGGACGAGAGCCGTCCGACGGGGTTCTCGATGACCCACGGGCAGCCGTACCATTAGCAGATTTGCCGGCAATGCTCCACGATGTCGAGGGCGTCAACGAGGAAACGCAGGCCCTTCGTCCGGAAGTCGCGGGCACCGCTGACGGCGAGATGCGTGCATGGGGGGAAGGCGAAGACGAAGACCGGACGGTAGTCGGTAGCGGGGAATGCGGATGACCACATCCGCCCAGCCGGAGATCTGAACTGTCGTCAGCCGGGAGTTTTTGCTGTCGCTGGACAGAAGAAGTGCTAGACTGCAGTGTCAGACTGTGCTGGGGTTTGGATAGTGGTAGTCGTCTGATCCTGCTCGGCATGTTGCTGCCTCGGCGGGAATATACGGACGGTCAATCATCGCTGGGTACACGCATAGGAGGTCGGTACGATGAATGGCGCGATGAAGAACATGAGTCTAGTCGTCTGTCTTGCTGTTGCGGCTAGTTTGCAGATGGCTCTAGCGGCACAAGGTACTATGACAAGCGAAGCAGCATTGGACGACCTGAAGCAGTGTTGTTCGTTCAAGATGCCACCACCACAAATAGGATCTCGCCCTAACGCCACCGATGTCAAGAAGTGGACTACCAAGATCATCGCTGCGACGGACTATTTCGTTTATGTTGTTGCTGCCAGTGATGGCAGCGAGAAACTCTTGCCATATAAGGATGGCATGCTCAAGGGCGAGGAAGTCAAGAAGCTATCGGACTTGTTCTCCGTCTGCCCAGAGAATAACATCGCTGTAATGGCTCATGCCATCTCTTATTTCGGAGGCGGGAAGTCTTCTGACGCGCTTATCTCACCAACGCTTGAAAAGGCGCTGAAGCAACTGGCCCCCAATCCCCTGCCGCCGAAAGTGTATTTCAGATTTGTATGCGAGACTCGTCAAGTAGTTGTGAGCTTTGCGCGAGACATAAAGGTGGATGCAAACCAGGTAACGCTTCACCCGTTGTGGAAGCCCTGAATGATGACGTGGTGTGCCGGCGTTCATCGATCTTCTCCCCGCTGCGGCGCGGCATTCATCGGGTGCGAGGGGTCGCTGCGCGGGTCGTAGTCCTCCGGCAGCCGACCCCATGCGGGTTTCTCTCCCGTCGCCAAAGGGTTCTCTCTCCCCATCAACCGGTAGAACGCCTGCTCCGTCGTGCATCCGTGCTCCGCGGCGAAGTCTTCAAGCGTCTTCCGGATGGCGCGGCGCAGGGCGGCGATGGCCCCGTTCCGCCCGATTCTGGCAGCACTGCCAAAATGGAGGGCCGGCCAGCGCAGAACGGGCAGTTCATGCGTCACCGGCGTTTCCTGCGCCTTGGGACGGCCGGGAACGGCCCAGCAGGGCAGCCGGAGGGGGCTGGACGGCGTTTCCGGGAGAAGGCATGCCGTCGCCTTCTGGTTCCGCAGAGCCGCCCGCCCTGCCGACAACGGTTGAAAAAGAAGCGTTTGCGGCTAACCTGCCCGCAGCTAAGGGGGCGCCTCATTGAAAGTTCGATTCTTCCTGACTCCGCTCTTGATCTGCACGGCTGCTGCTGTCGCTCTGACGACCGGTGTCGCGGGTGCCGTAGAGAAACCGCCGGGCGCGCATATTGTTCCTGCTGACCGGCAGGCCGACTGGCGCCCTGGCTTGTCCGTCGGCGTTCCGGGCGGGATTCCCCGCAATCGCACGAACCTGATCGATGTGACCAAGCCGCCGTTCAACGCGGACAGCACCGGGATCAAAGACTGTCAGCCGGCCATCATGCAGGCAATCGCCAAGGCTGCCGAAAACGACGTGGTATTTCTGCCTGCCGGAACATACCGCGTACAGACCGCGATCACCGTTAGCAAAAGCCGGATCACACTTCGCGGCGAGGGGCCCGATAAGACCGTGATTCTGGCCTGCAACAGCGGCCGCGGTGGCGCGATCGACGTCAACTTCCTCACCGGCAAACAAGGCTTCTGGGACGGGAAAAGCCGGACGGTGAGCATTCAGGGCAACCCCGTGAAAGGCGCGACGGTTCTGATGTTGCGCGACACGAAGGCGTTCAGCGCACTGCCTCACTTCGGCGTGGGGCAGATCTGCCAGATCGCCCTTAAGAACGACCCGGCGCTGCCGGTGATCGCTCCCGCGAACTATGACTACCTGCGCAAACAAGTCACCCGTATTGTTTCGAAGACCGAGACCAGCGTCACGATCTCACCCGGCCTGCTCTTCGACCTGCCGGAGGCGCTCGAACCCACGCTCCTGGTCTCCGATGGCCAGACCGAAGGCGTCGGTATCGAAGACCTGAGTGTGAACGGATCGAATTCGAGCACGCGGCACGCGCCCGTCATGATGAGCCAGTGTTTGGGGAGCTGGATCAAGAACGTGTCGGTCGTGACGGTGCCGAATTATCACATCTGGCTATTGGATTCGCTTCAATGCGAGGTCAGACATTGCTTTGCCTCCAAACGCAAAGTGGCCATGGGGCCTGATGGCGCCGGCATTCTGATCGGCGGATGTTCGAATCTCCTTGTTGAGGATAATCTGCTGGTGGAGGTCTTTCCGCATATCGAAGTGAATTCGACCTGCGGCAGCGTCATTGCTTATAATTACTGCGACGACACCGGCGTCCAGGGCGGTCTTCTGGGATGCTCCATCAACAGCAACCACGGCGCCCACAGTAGTTACAACCTCTATGAAGGGAATTTCGCGCCGAGATTTCAGAGCGACGGGTATCACGGCAGCGCCTCTCATGACACCGCGTTTCGCAACTGGTTTCACGGCACTTCCGGCAGCGCTAAAGAGTTCTGGGTCTGCGTGAATCTCAACCGCTTCACGCGGCATTACACCCTCGCGGGCAATGTGCTCGGACGCAAAGGCCATACATGGCTATATGAGAGTCCGGACGGCGGATTCGGTTACGAGCATCATCTCATCTACGCACTCGGTTTTCCCGGCATGGGAAATGGTGGGTTCAAAGGAACCGCTCAGCCGAGCAAGGGCCGTCCATGGGCCGATTGGGCGAAAATGCTCGCCAGTCAGCCGGGAAAGGGTCCGGGGCCCAACGGCTTCCAAGAGATGGATCTGGATGTGAAGGCGACAACGCTTTTGAAAGGGAACTTCAACTACAAAGACCAGCGTGTGCCGGAGAGCGAAGCACTTGGCGGTGTCGCATTACCCAAAAGTCTTTATCTGGCGGATAGGCCCGGCTGGTTTGGGGATCTCAAGTGGCCCGCATACGGACCGGATACCGACTTCGAGAAGAACACAATCCCGGCGCAGGTGCGGTTTGAGGCGCTGAAGAAGGGCGAGGGCGCAACGAAATGAGGCGAACATGTACGCGGAGCTGTGTCACGCCTCTTGACTTGGGCATTCTGATGTGAGCACAAGCTCTACGGTAAGAGGCGGCCTGGCTCCAGCCAGTGATCCGCTCCGCTGGGATTGTTTCGGCAATGGCGGAACCAGATCCCCAGAGGGCTGCGGCAGACACGATGAGAATCGAAACGAGCAATGACGGGGATGCAATGACTCTCGTGGTGCGCATCGAGTCTACGCAACACCCCGACGCAGCATTCCACAGCGCTCCAGCCACTCGGCACAAGCCTTGGTCCAGCCCGCGCAAGGATTGCCATCCTGCCGCACCCCGAAGCCGTGTTCACCCCTGGCGTAAGCGTGCAGCTCGCACGAGTTCCCCGCCCGCTGCAGGGCCAGGTAGAGCATAACGCTGTTCTCGATCTCGGCGCCCTTCGTGGAATCCTCGGAGCCGTGAGCGAAGAACAGCGGCGGCACGCCGGATACGATCCGCACCGTCGGCGAGAGTTGCTGCTTGTCCACCGGATAAAAATAGCCCGAGTAGGCCAGGATGCCAAAGTCCGGGCGGCAACTGACTTGGTCAATCTCGTCGGTCGGCTCATAGCTCCTGTGGGAGAAGTTGGTGGCGGTCGCGCCCACAAGGTGTGCGCCGGCCGAGAAGCCAAGCATGCCGATCCGCCTGCGGGTCTAAGCTCGACTTCTGCCCTTTTTGTAGCGGTCAGGCGGCGATTTTCGCTAAAGCAACACGGGCTGTTGTGCCGCTGACAGATGTGGTCGCCAAACCATGTCTGCCGGAGGCCAACAGCCCGTATGCTTATTCCATCGGC
>JAPLOD010000250.1 GCA_026692735.1 Planctomycetota bacterium
TTGATGCCTTGATTGACCATTATCGGGCGGACATATTCTGCGAAATCGACTTTCTCGACAGTGTGGACAGGGCGGGGGAACGTAACTTCCTCCGAGAAAAACTCCTCGACGCCGCCGAAGATGCCGCGAAAGCGGAAGCCGGAACCGGACCGCGTGTTGAGTTCGTCCACGTGCTGGCATTGCGCGACCACGCGGGCGCTCATCGTCCCGCTCGGGCTGGCAGCCCCGGCAAGTGCACCTGCCGGCGCGGCATCGTCTGCAGTTGACGGTGTGCGGCTACAGCCGGAGCCAGAAATGGGCGGGGCCGGCCGAGAGCAGGGCAGCGCCCCTGGCTGTCTCACGTGTGCGCCTTGCCGCGCGCGAATAACTCCAACGCCTGCACTGCCACCTCATACTCCTCGTCGGTGAAGCCCGCGCCCTCATCCGGGCAGTCACGGTAGTCCTCGTACAGGCTTGACTCCCGGAAGTCCCGCAGCACCTTGTCGAGCACGAACTGGGCCGCCCGCCGTGGCATCATCGGCCTCGTGTTTTTATCGTTGCTCTTCTTGCCCATGTGTCCTCCCTGATTCCCAACCCGGCCCCCGTCTGGGCTTCGCGCCCGGCCTCTCCTCCAGGTACACCGCGTAGGAGCCGTTGAGCTTCCGGTAGAAGTCAACGCCTTTCGCGCCGCAGAAGTGACCGATGGCGGATTCCGGGTCGTCGGGACATCCGTCCATGGGGTACGTGGAACGGCAACCACAGCGCGCCACTGTCGGTTTGGCGCAGATACCTGACCGCGCTCCAGAAGCACGCCGAGCAAGTGCGAACGGACCCCGCAAAGTGGCTGCCCTGGAACTACCAGGAGCAGCCCAAGTCTTCGCCGGTGGACACCGGCTGACCGGCGGCACGCCTCACACCTGCGGCCCCAGTAGTCCCGCCCTGTGTACCCAGGCCAGTCCACCAGGACAGCGGTCCCGCCTTCATGCCGCCTCAGTCTTCTCAAGATCTCTTCCGCTAGCCTCTGTGCAGAAGACGTGCAAGCTGACTGTGAACGCGGTCAACCAACTCACTTGTCTCTGAGGCTCCTTGCATGTCTGTCACACAGATCTCACCGATAGCTCATATGAAACACACGCTTGGGTTAGCGATCGGGTGTAGATAGCGGCACGGAGGCGAAACGCAGGCCCTGCGCACCGACAACTCAAGCACGAAAGGAGCGAACAATGGCATCCAGTGAAACGCATTGCCGCAACGCGAAACTGAGGATCTGCCGGAGGAAATCGCACGGACTGCGGTCTGCCGGACAACTGCTGCTCCTGGCGTGCCTCGTTGCGTTGACGCTCTCCGGTAGCCGCGCTGGTGACGCTGACGTCAGGATCCTCAACGGATTCAACGACGAGGCGGAATGCGCCAGATTCAGGATGGGCGCCAAGGTTGAACTCGTGGAGGAGCACGTTACCGAAGGGAAGAAAGCGGCGAAGATCACCTTCCCCGCGGGGAAGGAATACGCCGGATTCGGCGTCGGTATCAATGACGCCGGGATTGGCAGAGAGGTGCTGGCCAACTGGGGGAACTACGACTACTTCGCCTTCGACGTGTTCAATCCCAACGAGGGGAATAGCGACATCGATATCCGCATTGATGACGACAAAAGCACCAACGACTGGTCCACCTGGTCGGACAACATGTTCAGAGCTGTTCCCGGCATCAATCACTTCCGGCTCAAGACTTCGAGGATCACCAACAACGTTCAGCCGTGGTTGAAACGGAATCTTGATCCCAACAGGCTGACACGCTTCGGTCTCTGGCTCAGCCCCACATCGAAGACCGACACGGTGCTCTATTTCGACAACTTCTCCCTGCGGAAGAACCCGAAGGTGGAACTGCCGAAGGCGATGTGCGCCTTCCAATTCGGCTCAACGGATAGCGACTGCTGGCCTGGATTCACTGCCGTCACTCCCAAATCACAGTATTCCGACAAGACGGGTTATGGCTTCAGCGACACGGCAAATCTGGCGGGCCTCGACGATTTGTTTGACAGAGAGGGCCTCAAGAACGGCGATCCGCTCTGCGGCAGCGGCGTCTACCGCCCGGGTGGCCCGCTGACCTTCACCGTCAGACTGGCAGCCGGACGCTACAGGCTCTGGTGCGCGGCCGGCATGACGATCTACCCCAAACGGCGGTACACCGTCTCCTGCAATGGCCAACGGATATTCGAATGCAGTCCGGGCGACCGGCTCAAGGATCTGGACCCGTTCGGACGCGACTACACGACCAAGAGCACGGTCTGGGAACTGCTGGCTGCCGGGCAGCTCTGCGATGAGTGCACCGCCGAGGTTGACGTCACAGGCGGCAAAGCCGAGATAACGCTGGAGGGCAACTATGCGTCGTACCTGACCGGCGGCTTGCGGACGCTGGTCCTCTATCCAGTGGGCGATGCGGAAGCGGAGAAAGCGCTTGCGGACATCCAGCGGCAACGGCGGGGAAAGTTCCTGGAGCGCTGGCGCGAACTCAAGCCGGCGAAGCTTCCCGCGGCTCCCGAATTCACCGCCGAGGAGCAGGCGCGGGGGTTCATGCTTGCTTGCCGCCACTACTGCGAAGACATCACCCCTTATTTCGTGCCCAAGGGCGAGGACCGGCTGGCGAAGCTCTCCATCGCCGCCACGCCCGGCGAGAAAGAGCCGGCGGTCTTCATCGTCTGTCCGATCAAGGATGCGCAGAAATGCGAAGTCCAAGTTGGCGAGTCTACCGGGCCGGCCGGGGCAATTCCGGCCAGTGCGGTGACTATCGAGTACGTGCATTACCGCTATACGAAAGGCAATGGCGGTATTGACGTCGTTCCCAGCCATATCGTGCCGCGCAACTACCTGGCCGTTGAAAAGGGGGTCCCCAGACAATTCTGGATGACGGTCACCGTTCCGGAGAGCGCTTCGCCGGGGAAATACGCGGGCACGGTCACGGTCTCCGCGGGCGACGGCAAGGCGTCGTTCCCACTGGAGATCGAGGTGTATCCATTCAAGCTGGACTCGGTGGCCGACTGCGGCCTGATCTACGCCCACGTCTTCAGCGTACCCAGCGCCATGGAGGATTTTGAAGCGGGGATTCGGCGTCTGGCGGAGCACAACTGCAACTCAGCCACCCTTGGCAACGTGATCAGCGTCAACAGACAACTGTACAAGGACACCGGCAAAGTCGCCGCCAACTTCGACCGGCTCGACATGGCGATGGAGATCATGAAGAAGGCGGGCATGACCGGCCCGGTGCCGCTGTTCGACATGTCAATCCAGGGCGAGGGTGGCGGCAATTCGTATTCGCACATCGGGCTCGGGAAAGGCCGTGAACTCGAAGAACAACGCTATTTCGACGCCATGACGGAACTGACGCGGCAGATTGACCAGCACGCTCGGGAAAAGAACTACCTGCCTGTGTTGATGTATCCGGTGACGGAACTGTCGAATGATCCTCAAATGGGCCCGCCTTATCTCAAGAAGCTTATCGCCGCGTTTCGCAAGGCCGGCGATGTCAAACTCGTCTGTTCGCTGAACGCACCCCGGGATATCGTCTGCGCCGGGGATCTGGACCACATGATGGTCAACTGGGGCTTGAATCTCACCGAAGAGCGGCTGGCACGGATCCGCAACGACGGTGCCAAGCTCTGGTTCCAGAACATCGGCAAGAGCCGCTACACGGAAGGTTTCCTGATGCTCAAGGCTGGCGCCATCGGGCGGCGCCAGTTTACTGTCTCCTGTGACGGGGCCGGGAGCGATGCGCAAGGGGGCGACCCCTACAATTGCTTCTGCGGAGGCGGCAACGGCTCGATGTTCCGCACCGTGGACGGCGCGATCCCGAATGTGACGCTGAAGCGCATGAGCGAGGGCGCGGACGATTGCCGCTACGCGTACAAACTCCTTGCGCTGATCAAGGAAGCCAACGAGAAGGGATCGGACCGGGCAAAGGCCGCCGCCGCCACTGCCAAGAAAACGTACGACGATATCCTCGCCGCGATCAGGATTGACACGGGCGGGGCGAAGATCGAGATTGACGGACGATGTGATTCGATCGCCGACTCTACCGACGTCTTTGACAGGTTCCGCAGGACAATTGCGGGACACATTGTGACAATGGCGAAAGCTCTGGGGGAAAAATAGGCTGGTGACGCCCTGACTAATCACCGCCGCTAAGGCGTGGCCATGTGCCAGCTCATTCCATGATCGTGACCACACCGAAGTCCGTCGGCCTCCAGTTCGGCGACCGTGTCTTGGGCCGGTTTCGGGGTCCGAACGCGAAAATCGCCCCGAAACCAGGCAAATGGCCGGGCTGTCACATGCTTGGCTATGACAGCGCCTACTACAGCCCGACCGTGGCCTGACGGTACAGAGTGCTGCCCGGCCGGCAGCCTACTGAGCCTTACGCCTGGTCCCGGGCACGCTGGAGCACCGCAATGGCCGCATCCAGCACTCCTTTTACGCGCTGCCTGACGATGCCGCTCAGTGTCGCCTCAAGCACCTTCAGGTCGCTGGCCGGTGCCGCGGGGGCAGCAGCCTTCGCTGGGCGAGCCTTGGGGACGGCTTTCCGGACCGGCTTCTTCGCCGCCTTTGACGCGCTCTGGACGAACCGGATCAGTCGCGGGCCTTTGCCTCGGAACCCAGCGGCCTTGGCAGCCTGAAGGGCCTCAGACCACTTCTTCCCGGCCTTCCGCGCAGCCACAGCAGCCTTGATGATCGCGGCCTTGGTCGCCGCGTCGTATCGAAGCCCGCCGGTCAGCTTGCCGGCAGCCTGCGCGGGGGCTTTGGCCGCGGTGGCCTTGACGGCGACGAGATGGGGCGACCCAACTTTTGCGGCGGCCCGCGCTTCGCGAAAGAAGCGCGGTCACCAGGCGGGCGCGACCACTGCACGTATGCACAACCGACACCCTTCCCTCAGTTTCTGCCTATGATTCTCCATGACACGGTGCGGAAACAGTGTATATGTTTCCGTCACACAAATCCGCGCAGCCCAGACTGCCAGGAAGGAACAGCATGACATCTATTGTCAGAGACATCCTCTGTTCTGTCAACGTATGGGACGTAGCGACAGGGAGGGTTGAGAAAACCGTCGAAGCGGGACGGGAGGGTATAACGTCCCTCGCATTCAGCCCAGACGGTAGTTGGCTAGCCTTTGGAAGGAAGGATATGGACGTCGTATGCCTGTCGGGCAGCTACCTTGATGGCCATTCCAAGCCGGTATATTCGGTGGCATTCAGCGCGGACGGGAAGCTTCTGGCCTCGGGGGGGCAGGACGGTACGGTGAAGTTGTGGGAAATGGCGACGAGGACAGCTCAAACTACCCTCAAAGCCCATTCCGGGACTGTCAGATCACTGGCATTCAGTTCAGATGGACGGTGGTTAGCATCAGGGGGTGAGGATAAGACGGTGAAGCTGTGGGACGTGGCTACAGGCCAGCTCAGCGCTGACCTTCCCGGTTGTTCCTACATGGTTACTGCGGTGGGATTCAGCCCGGACGCGAAGCGCTTGGTTGCTGGGTGTTCTGACTATCGCCATTGGGCAATCATACTATGGGACATGACGAAGGGAGGATCCCAATCAACCCTAGTGGACGGCTCTGACGAAGGAATCAAAGGGCTTGGGTTCGCGTTCAGTCCGGATGGGAAGCTCCTGGCATCGGTAAGTTCGTGCGATAGCGCGGTTAGGATTTGGGATGTGAGCGGAAGATAGACTTTGAGACGTTAACGTCATGCACGGGAGTTCCATCAAGGGGACAACGCTCCTACCCACGCCCCCGGCTCGCCCATGTGTCCTGCCAACGCCGCCGCCGTCCTGGCCGACATCGCGGACCTATATCAGGTTGGCCGAGTTGATGCTGCCGGCGATCCGTGCTTCCCGCACGAAGCGCCGCGCCAACTCAGGACTGCGGCTTGCAAAATGCAGCGGCAGCACCTTGACCGCCACCGCCACGCCCATCACCGGATGCAGGCCGTAGTAGACGGCGCCCATGCCGCCCTGGCCGATCTTCGCGAGCAGCGGAATGCCGCCCAGCGCGGGCCGCCGCGCGCCAAGGTATTCCATGTGCGGGGCTTTGGACAACAGGGGATCGCTGCT
>JAPLOD010000251.1 GCA_026692735.1 Planctomycetota bacterium
GAACCAACTCTTGTCCAGAAGACCGAATCAGGAAACCATCAGGCGAATGGGAGGGGGAAGGTGTGGCCCGAGACTGCCAGCCCGACCCACGCTTTCAACCCGCCGCCCGCCTACGACCATGCGCTTGTTTTGGGTCTAGACTGACGCCTTCATGATGCCATCGCCAGAACATGCCGGCCTGTTCGTACGGGTCCCAGCTCTTCCGACCGACGATATGGTAATGCGTCAACAGGGTCTTCACCTCGACATCGCTTATCTCTGCCGTGACGACATCACACTTCACGATGCCCCACTGGACCGGCTGGTTCCGGGCCAGCAGTCGATAAGCTGCCAACCTACTATTCCCCTCTAACACGACATTATCTGCGCCGCGCACGAGAAGTGGGTCCGTCAGACCGCCATTCTGCTTGATCGCCTGCACCAATTGTTTAACGTGGTCCATCTTGGCCAGCGCCTCAAGGATATCCTCCTGCTCCGGCTGTTCTCCGTCTTGCCGCACGATGGAGTAGACCCGCGGGTTTTGGAGATAGAACCGCAGGTCAACCTGCGGAAGCATTCTCCGCACGATGGGGATTTCGCGGCCTTGTAGCGTGATGGACAATCCAGTGTTGCTTTCGGCAGCCATTCGTCACCTCAATCACTCAGATGCCTGTGAACCAGTGATGCCCAAGATATTGTGGAGGATTTCCGGGAAGCTGTATGACATCTCCCTCCGATACTGCTCGATAAGGATGTCTCCCTGCGTGAGTTGGGCGGCCAGATGCTTGGCGCGAAGAAGCACGTCAACCCACTCGTCAATCGACTCTGGGAGCATCAGGTTGTAGACGTAGCACGTATCCTTCTGTGAAATCCTATGTATTCGATCCTGCGCCTGTAAGTAGTCATCCAGGCTGAAACCGCGGTCGTAAAAGATAACGTGATTCGCGACGGTGAGGGTTAGTCCTTCCTTGCCGGCCCCCGGTGTTGCCACCAGCACGCCGGTCGAGGCATCAGTTAGGAACTTGTCAATGGAGCGATGGCGTTGCTCCATGGCCATCTGCCCATGCAGCCGTCTGGACCCAAACGGACGCAACTGCTCTGCCAGCCAGTCCACGTTGTCATTGAAGGATGACCAGATTATGCACTTCTGGCCCCGGTCTCTGATCCGGTGGACAAGATCGAGCAGTACAGGGTATTTCCCCGGCTCACGAACGTAGCTCTGGTCAACAAGGCGTGGATTTGAGGCGATCTGGACAAGGCGCAGTAGCCTCTTGAGGACAACTTCCGCCCTGTCCTCGGACGGGATGCCATCCCTTATCACTACGGCACGAAGATCGTTCCGATATTGCGAATACAGGTCATACTGTATCGGCTCCCACTCGGCCGGCACGATCTTGATAATCTTCTCAGGAAGCTGAATCACTCCGCTGTTCTTGGTCTCGCGAACAGAGAACGGCGCTATCTTCCGGTAAATCTGACCAAGTTCAGCCTCGAATCGGCTTCGCTCGTCTCCGTCGTCGGCAAGGTCCGCAGTCAAGTCAACTTCGCGCTTGAATCCCGCGAAGTCGTTCCCGAGAGACTTGCCTTGGTCCAGAAACCACACTTGCGACCACACGTCATACGGGCGGTTGGCAACGGGAGTGCCAGTCATGATTAGGCGACGCTTGAATAACGGTGCAAGGCCCAAGATACAGCGGGTCACGTTTGCATCCGGGTTCTTGATCTTCGTTGACTCATCAAGAATGACTCCGACATCCCGGCCCTTTAGAAACAACCTAAATCGGCTGGCCTCTCCCACCATTACCTCATAGTGGGTGACAATGACGCGAGCCGGGCTATTGAAGACGTAAAAGTTGGCTTTGTGTGATTGCCCCAGAATCGCGGGTGAAATGTGTGAGTGAACCGACAACTCGCGGAGCCAGTTTCGGACGAGGCTTTTCTTGACCACCAGAAGGGCAGTATCGACGATGCCCTTCTCCAACCAGTGCAGCAACACGTCAATGGCGATCTTTGTTTTCCCAAGGCCCTGCTCGTGGAAGATAGCCGCATATTCTCGATCCTGAACAGCCTGCACTGCCTGATACTGGTACGGAAAGGCTAGAAGCTTCGGGTCGAGCCTAATATCCTTTATGGGAAGCAGTTTTGCCATACAGTTTCTCACACGAGTCGGGCATCAATCCTGTAGGAAGTCCAGCACTCGGCAGCAGGAAACGTCCAGGCCCTTCCGCCGGCTCCACAGAGCCAAAGTGTTTCTCATGTAGGCAGCGCGATGCCAAGGCACAGCAAGAATTAGTAAACCACGGGTCTTGTTGCAAAAGCGGAGAAACACCTCAATCTGCGCCATTGAATGCCTACTATCCAAGTCCGCGGCCGTCTTGGCTTCTCCTACTATGACACCCAACAGCCCGACAGCCGCAACGAACGCATCTGGTACGTATCCGTCGATGTTGGGAGTTCGGTCCGCTGGGACATTCCCTGCGGTATCCGACAAAACTAACCCCAAGTCGCCGTTCAAGTGCTCGTCTGCAATCCACTTGCACAGCGCCCGAACAAGCCGAATGTGCTCGGGAGACTCAGGCATCCTCTCCCCCGGTCATCGTTGTCACAATCTCATCCAGTTGCGCCTTCACATCAACCAAGGCTTCGCGGCTTTCGTCTCGTGGATCGCTCTTCATCCGTTGAAAAACACTCCATTCCAATCGAGCCAGCCGGCGTTGAAGCTCTTGGGCCAATTGTGCAAGGGTCGCCTCGGCCAGACTCGCATCTGTCGGCGGAATCTCCAACACTTTCAGCGCCTCCTGGGCGCCATCTTCCAGGAACGTCGCACGTGCCTTTGGGTGGTCGAGAATGCGTGGAAGCTGGCGGACGTTCTCCTGGCGTCCAATAAGACCTTCGATGACCCACTTGGCAAAATCTGCCTTCGTAAAACCGGCAGCGGCAACCGCTCCCTGGACGTTTGGCCTCTGCAGTTCCACGAAAGAACTGAATCGAGTTGGGTCAAACGAGTCCGAGGACGATAACGCCGGCCGGTAATACGCTTCCATGTCGTTAAATGCCTGAATGTACTCGGCCACTTGGCGTCGCCGGCCCCCACAGAAATCAACGATCTGCTCGAAGGTCATGTGGTTGCTGTTTCGGAGGCGGTTCAGATAGCGAGCCTTCGAGTAGGGATCCCAAGGGCGCGGCCCAACCAAGTGCGCTTGGAGGCGAATGGCGTCGATAGATTTGGCGTCAAGGTTGTCATTTATGGCAGCAGGAATCTCGTCCCACTTGCCAGGCACCTTGTCTCGGAGAAACTCGCGGTAAACCTGTAATCGCGTGTTCCCCTCAATCACAACGAGTCTGCCGTCGGCCAGCCGATTTACAATGATGGGATGGATGATGCCGCCGTGGGTCCGAATCGACTCCTTGAGACTGTAGAAGGTGGTGTACGTCTCGCCCTCTTGGCTGTCGCCAGCCCCCAGAGCGAGAGCGATCTGCTCGGACGTGACATGTTGGCGGTCGAACATCTCCAGTACCCGTGCGATCCGCGGGTTGTCGAAGTCCAGTTCCAGTTGGTCAACAGGAATAAGCCTGACATCCATGGCGATCTCCTTCGCCGTTTGTTCGGCGCAGGTTATACGCAGCCGTGCGGGCTATTGGCCCACCACTGCTGGACGCCGACAGACAACGTGTCCCGTGCGGATAGCCCGCTAAGGCCAGCCGAAACGCCGCGTCAACCTTGAGTGGTGTGCCCCACGGTAGTCCACCCAGCCTTCCCGCGAACACGCAGGCATTCCGTGCCTTGCCGTGCCGCTTGATGCGTGCTACACGCATTCGTCAATCTGAAATCAGCGCGAAAAACAAGGCTATCTTGCGCCGTGACTGGCGTCAATGCGTTTCACCAAACTCCCTCCCTCGAAAAGCTGATGGCGGTGGAAGCCGTGACGGGTTGCCCAGTCGTGGCGCATGGAGAAGGCGCGGTGCGGTTCTTTGTAGCCGAGTGACGCCGACTGCACTTAACGAGCCTATAATGAGGCCCACGGGAGCGGCGCCGAGGCGTCCGGACGGCCCAGAGCAGCCCTGCCGCCTTCGAGCCTCACGGAGGTATCACGGAGCGCACGAGGAATACCGTCCCGGAGTGTGGCGGCAAGTCGCTAAGTCACGGGCTGCACTGTGCAGCGCCTGGTTGACGGCCCCGCCGCTGCCGCGGTGCCGGATGCCTTCGTCTAGTCAGGAAAGCAGGAACAGGACCGCTCCCACCTAAAGTGTGCTTAATGAAGGCCACGGGAAGGGCTTCGTCGCCACAGGGGCTACTTCGGGCCGGGTCGAAGCCACAGAGCACGACGAAAGTACCACGAAGCGCAAGAAGAATGCCGCTCCGGACGCGGGCCGGACCAGCCTGTACCAGCCGAAGCGGCTCGCGACGACCACAGCACCTAACGAGTATTTAATGCGGGCAATATGCGGGAACCGTATTCATGCCGGAGGCGTACCCCGCCGCCGTGGGCGGTTGTGAGCACCGCCGGGGCCGCGGCTCCGTCTTGGCGGCATCGGTGCGGTGAAACTTGCTCCCCATATCTTCTCCCCAGAGGGAAGGCCGTGTCATATGCCGTGTCATATCTGACCCTAACGGTGTACTTATGTACCGGGGAGAGGAGGAGGGTTCGACTCCCTCCTCCGGCATACTTCCCCCCCGTGGAGAAAACGCTTGTGCCCCATCGGCGTGACACATCAAGCGAGTAATCGAGAAGCCAGATCATCCACGAGAGACAGCAGACGCTTTCCCGCTGTCTTTGTGTACGTGTTGCTGGTCAACATCGGCGTTGAATGCCGAGAAAGTTTCTGCGCCTCTGACAGCGAACACCCCCGCTACTTTTCTCCGATGCAATAGAGGAATTGCTCGCCGCGGATGTAGATGCGGCTGCCGTCAACAATCGGGGACGCCTCAGTCTGCTCCTGATGCGGGCCCGACCAATAGTTCTTTGCCCCGCTGGTGTTCGAGATCTGTTCAGGAACGATCTCCACGATGCTGTTCTTGGCGATCTCTTTATACGTACGTCCGGGCTCCATCACAATGGTGCAGTTGCCGGAGTCAATCATGTAGATGTACTTCCCGGCCAGCGCAGGGCTGGCACCGATGCACACCCCGTGGGTTTTTCGGCTGTAAGGGTTCCTGAAATCGAAGGGCGGAAACGTGCCGTAGACCAGTGCGTCCGTCTTCTTGGTTTTCAGGGTGTCAACCACGTTGAGCTTGCCGAAGTTCCCCAGGCAATAAAGCAGGCCGTCATGGTAGAGCGGCGAGGCGGTTTGCATGCCGGTGATTGTCTGATCAACTTTCAGTTTGGGACTATCTTCCAGGGGTATGCTGACCCGATTGTATTCCTCTGTGATGAGTGGCGTCAGTTTTATGGCGCTGTCCCCTTGAGCTTCCCATTTGACGAAGCTGACATGTCCGGCGCCATAGTAGACCATGTTGCCTTGAGTAACCGCCATCCCGCCGGGCATATCTCCCTTGCGGGGGACGAGCACCTTGCCGTCCTTCACGCGGAAGTAATTGCCCGCAGCGACAGCGAAGTCCGTGTCATTGGCACGGAGGGCGAGCATCCCGTAACCGCTGCCGAAGGGCAGCCGGTAGAGCTCGGCGCCCGTCGCTTTGTTCAATCCGCGCAGCGTTGTCGAAGGCGCAAGAAAGACGTCTCCCACCAGCAGCGGCGAACTGGCAAAACCGTGTTCGCCCCAAGCGTCGCTCAATGACTCGTAGACGGACCACTTCTTGTTGCCGTCGAGGTCGTAGCAGGCCGTGATCCCGTCGCCCCCTGTGAGGTAGACGAACTTCCCGTCGGAGCAAGGTGTCGGCGCGGTGTAACCGGTCCAACCTTCGACATACATGTCTGGCGGCAACTTATACTTCCTGTCCGCCTTGCGGCTCAAGGCGTCAATCTTCCGCACGAGTTCGTTCTTCTGCTTGAACCACGCGGCGGTCCAGCCTTGCGCCACGAACGCATCGTCGGCCTTCTGCAGTTCGGCCACCAACGGTTCGATTTCCTTGAACGCTGGATTGGCGGCTTTTTCAGCGTCAGTGACGCCCATAACAGGTGGAAAGGAGCGGATCCACAGCAGCTTGCCGGTGTTCTTGTTCAGACAGATCAGGTCGTAGGGTTCCGACAGCGTGAAGATCTTGTCGCCGGCGACGATCGGCGTGGACCAGGAGTAGCACGGAAGCTTCGTCTTCCAGAGGATGTTCTTGGACTCGCCGTTTTCCTTCTGGTACCAGACCGTCGGCGGTGTAGCGTCGGGATAGTGTCCGCTCCCATCGCCGCGCCAGCCGACCACCTTGGTCTCCTCGGCAAACGCTAGTGCTCCGTTTGCCAACACCGCAATGAGAATCAGCCCACGAAGCGTCATGGTCGTCCCTTTCCGGTCTTGGGGAAATCGGGGGACACGATTCCCAATTCAGTCCGTCTGCACCGCCACGAATGGCTGAATTGGGATCGTGTCCCCCGATTTCCCAGTCGGCCAGCCACTTATTTGTAGTCAGGATCGCCTGCCAAGGCAAACGGAAACATTGCTGCGTGAACGCGTCGGAGATGCGTACTGGGGAAGGTGCTGGTGCCTTGGAGGCTCAAATCCCAAAAGGCGCGGCGACACATCACGACGACACATCAGGCCGGTAACCGGCCAGCAAGGCTGTCCACCAGGGACAGCGGAGGCTGCCGGCGCGTCTTCGTGTACGTGTCAGCGGTTCAGGAAAACGCGGGCGGAGTAGAAGCTCGCGGCGCCGCATCGGCCGCGTTGCAGCCGCGCCCGCCTCTACTTCCCCGCCAGCAGCGCCGCCAGTTTCGCGCGGGCGGCCGGGTACGCGGCAGGATCCTTCTCCCACGCGAACCACGACTCGGCCAGCGGGCGCACGATCTTTTCGGCCTCGTCGGCTTTCCCCGCGCGTTCCAGCATGGCGAAGTATTCGTAATCCTGAATGCCGTCGCGCAACGCCTTCAGACGAATCGTGGGCACGATGCCGTCGTAACCAACGGCGCGCGCCGGGTAGACGAGCGAGCCCTCGCCCTGGAAGATGATGCCTTTCTGTCCCTGCTGCGGCTTGCCGCTCCCGCTGTAGTACGGCGCCTCCGTCCACGGGTCGTCCACCTTGTCCCAATACGACAGGCCGCCCCAGTACAGCAGGCCGCGCATGCGGCAGCGCCACGCGATCCACGCCGGCACGCGGTAGTTCAGCAACGGATAGTCAATGTGCCACCACGGCGTGGGCTGGCCCTGGCAGAGCGCCGTATACGTCCAGATCGTTTCGCCGAGCGCCTGGCGTTGCGCCGCGCTGTCCTGTTTGTGCAGCGAGAAGAGCGGGCACCAGATGTCCACGGCGCCGTAGAGGTCGCCCCACGCGCTGTCCGCGCCGCCCATGCCCGGGGCGGTCCAGGTCTGTTCGACGACCATCACCTTCATGGCCGACTTCGCTTCGCGCACGGCGCGGCCCCACTTCTGAACGAAATGGTAATCCTCCGCCGTGTTCGGCTCGTCCTTCAGGTACGTGAAGAAGACGACCTGCGGGCGGTCGAGTTCCTTGGCCGCGGCGTCAAAGGCTGCCAGCCACGCGCGCAACTTGTCGCGCTGAGCTTCCGGGTCTTTGACGGCGCTGCTGGGGTGCGGCGTCGGGAGCGCGTTGACGTGGTAGCGGTCCACGAACTCGCGCAACGCCTGTATCTGTTCCGGCGGGATGCGGAAGGAACCGTCGGGTTGCGCCACGGGCGTGAGCATCTTGCCGGGCGGCACGGCGTTCAAGCGGTGGTCGGTCAAGCATTGGGCGCACTGCTCCTCAACCGCGGCCCAGTCCGTGGGCTCGGGTTCCTTGTTGGCCTTGGCGCGCCCGCGGTAATAGCTCCGCATGCGCTGGGCGGGCGAACCGAACTCGGTCACCAGCGTAGGCGTCTTGGGGAGGTTGAAGTTCCAGACGGTCAGCGAGACCGGAATGTCCACCGGCTTAGCGCCGTCGGCGGTCACTCGGTAGACGCCGGCGTACTCGCCGCCCTTGGCCTCATCCGGCACGAAGACATCCACCCAGAAACCGTGCGTCTCGTTCGCGGGCAGATCGAAGGGAACGGCGGCGATGCGAGCGCCTTCGAGCTTCTTCCCCGGCGACGGATGCTGGAATGGGATCAGCGGGTCCGGATACCAGTCGGGTTTGAAGTCCTTGTTGCGGTACGTGCCGGTCTCCAAACGCAACTGATGCTGGCGGTAGAGGCGCGCGTCGGCAGCTTTGAGCACCGCGCCATCAGGGCCGCGCAGGTCCGCGGGCGATAGCGCGCAACCGGCGACGGGCGCGTCGGAGCGCACCAGAATCTGGAAGCTCTGCCATTCATTGCGCGCCGCGGCGAGCTTGACGGGCTTGAGCTCCTCGGCGGGATCACCGCGCAGGACGTGACGCGTTTCCGTGACGGTCCACACGCGCAATTCGCCGGCGGATACGACGGCTGCGAGCGAGGCGAGCAGGCAGGGCAGGAGCAGAGCGAGCGGTTTCATAGATGCATCCTCCGGGCTATGAGGATATACACCGGACAGCGGACTGAGGCTCACCATGCCAACGCGGCCACGAACCACTCGCACGGATAGCGCCGTCAACCACGCAGACGACACGGATGAGCTTCGCACATCCGTGGCACAAGCTCAACGGCGCAAGCCGCGATTCGTGTCCGTCCTCATATCCAGGCCACCAGCCTTCGCCAGGCTGGTTGACCTTGGCGCTGCCGCCCCTGGACTCGCCCTCCTGATCCGGTTCCGCTTGCGGCTTCAGGTGGGAACCGTCGGCGTTGGCGGAGGCGCATCCGCGCCGCCGCACTCTTGCAGCATGGCCGCGACCTCTGTCTTCAGTGTGGGAACATCGCGCTCGATAATCTCCCACACGCGTTCGAGGTTGACGCCGAGGTAGTTGTGCACGACCAGGTTGCGGAACGCGGCCATGCCGCGCCAGTCCAGCGTGGGATGCCTCGCCTTGATCTCATCCGAGAGCCGTTGCGTGGACTCGGTCAGCACTTGGAGACTGTGGATCACCGCGTCCTGCACCATGGTATCCGCAAGGAATGCATTCCTGCCGGCGGCCGTGTAGCGCGCGATCCGGTCGAGGCACTCGCGGACATGCAGCAGATACAGCCTGTCGTCTTTCACAGGGCCTTGGCCTCGCGCAGAACGCGGTCGCGTACGTACCAGTGCAGGCCTTGAGGTTCGACAAGGTCCACCTTGCGCCCGAGCAGGTCCTGCAAGTCCAGAAGCAGTCCGCCCATGTCGAAGAGGCTTCTGCCCGGCTCCATTTCGACCAGGAAGTCCACGTCGCTGTCCGGCCGCTCTTCGCCCCGCGCTGCTGAGCCGAAGACGCGGACGCTGCGCGCGCCATGCCTGGCCGCGACAGTCATGATCTCCTCGCGCCTGTTGTGCAGTTGCTCGCGCAGACCCATATCCCGGCCTCCCTGATCCATATTACACGACCGAACCTGCTTTTGGAAGCGCCGGTGAGAAACGGCCCGCATCCGTCGCGCTTTCAGCGCGCCACCCTCTCTCTCACGGGCGAGAGGGTGAACGGTTACCTGCAATTGAAGTGACACGGACGCCGCGGTGTATTCATCTCAATGCACTGCACAAACCGTGAAGGAGCCTGATGACCGTCCCGGCATCCAGCGAACAACCCAGCCCGAAGCCGGCTGCGGCGGCGCCCGCCGCGGCCAGTGCCCCGCCAGCGAAGCCGAAGGGCGGTGCGGCAGACGAGGACGGCAAGTACCGTGTCGGCACACTGGCCTACACGAAGGCCGGCCTCTTTGTGCTGTTCAGTTGGCTGCTGTGGGGCGATTTCTGTCTTACGCTTTTTGAGAGCGTCGGCGGACCGGGCATCATCCCGCTGTATCTGCAGGACAACTTCCACATCAGCAACGTGCAGGTGAACATCATGTTCAACATCATCCCGCAGATCATGGGGGTGATCATGACGCCGGTGGTAAGCTTCAAGTCGGACCGCTACCGCAGCCGCTGGGGCCGGCGCATACCGTTCATGCTGTTCACGGCGCCCTTCCTGTGCTTGTTTGCGGCCGGGGTGGGGTTTTCAGACGTCATCATGACGTACCTGAAGAGCCACCTCGGTCCAAACTCGTTCATCTCGCCCTTCACCGCCGGCATTCTGGTCATCGGCTTCATGCTGGTGGGGTTCACCTTCTTCAACGAGTTCGTAGGCACGGTGTACTATTATCTTTTCGCGGACGTGGTGCCGCAGCGCCTGATGGGCCGGTTCCTCGGTCTGTTCCGTGTGGTCGGCACGGCCGCGGGGTTCGTCGTCAGTGTGACCATTACCGCTCATCAGTTGACGCACATGCTGTGGCTGCACGTCGGCGCGGCCGTGCTGTACTTCGTGGGCTTCGGCCTGATGTGCTGGCGCATCAAGGAGGGCGAATATCCGCCCGTCACGGACGTGACGGCAAAGACTACCATCTGGGAGCAAGTCAGGATCTACTTCCGCGAATGCTTCACGCATCCGGTGTACATCATGGTCTATGTGTACTCCCTGACCTTTGCCGCGGGGCGCTGCGCGGCTCCAGCGGGGGTCTTTGGCCTGCACCTGGGCCAGCATCGTGACATGGTCTCGGCCCATGAGGGGGAGGCAGGAACCTGCGCGCTCAGCGCGGACGGGAAACTGGGGATATCGGGCGGAGCGGACGGGGTGGTCAAGCTGTGGGATTGCGCCGCTGGCAAACAACTGCAGCTTCGGGCAACTCTAAGCGGACACGCCGGCCCGGTGCGCTGCACGGCGATCACGCCCAGCGGCACGCTCGCCGCGTCAGGCGGCGCGGACGGCAAGATCATCGTGTGGGATACTGCCAGCGGCCAACCCCGACAGCAGTGGCAAGCGCACAGGGAAGTCCGCGCGCTGGCGCTCTTCAAGGACGGCAGCCGGCTGCTTTCGGGCGGCTCGGACGGCCTGGTGAAGCTCTGGGACACCGCCAGCGCCCGATGCACGCAGGCCCTGGAGGGCCACAGCGAGGCGGTGAACGCGGTAGCCTTGTCCGCCGACGAAACGCGTGCCGTCTCCGGCGGGTCGGATAAGAAGATCATCGTCTGGGACCTCAAGGCGGGCACGCGGCTGAGAGCTCTGGAGGGCAGTCCCGGGCCCGTGTACAGCGTGGCGGTCGCGCCCGGCCTGGAGAAAGCACCGCCGGCGGCTTCGCAGCAGGCGTTCGGCATCAGGTGGATCGAGAAGGCGACGACGTATGTCCGCGAGGTCTTCACAAACGAATCGCTGTTCGCCGAAAAGGCCGATCAGCGCGCGAGGCTTGTGGGCCCTGACCTGTGGGTGATCGCCGGCGGGCGGGACGGCGAGACCGACGAGCAGAATTCGAAGGTCCGCGTCTGGAGCCTCTCCGACGGAAAGCTCCTCCAGGAATGGCAGGGCCACAAGAAAGCCATTTCCGCCATTCAGTACAAACCCGATCTGCGCATGGTCCTGAGCGGCAGCGCCGACGGCAGCCTCCGGCTGTGGGACCCGGTGGATATCAGTGCAACCGCGGGGGACCAGGCGCTGAGGACATTCTCCGGTTACACCGTTGATGTCACCAGTTTCAGCGCCGTGCCCGAGGGCGCGGTCCTGGTGAACGCCAGCACCACGGGGGAGCTGCACCTGTGGGACATTGACCAGGGCGTCAGCCTGCGGAAAGCGGGCTACATGGCGGGCTTCTTCGCGCTCGTCTCGCTGTTGCTGGCCTATCCGCTTGGCGCGCTGGTTGACCGTTTCCATCCGATCCGGATCATGGTCATCTCGTGCCTCCTGACCGCGCCCCTGCAGTTCGCGGCATTTTTCCTGATCACGGACTACCGCGCCTTGGTCTCCATCGAGTGCTTCAAAGTGCCGCTGTATGCGTTGCAGGGCGCGGCCGGGATACCGATGCTGATCTCCATATTCCCGAAGTCGTCCTACGGACAGATGTGCTCCGCCAACGCCCTTGTCAAGCAGTTGACGGCCGCCGTGATAGGGCTGCTCGGATCGCTCTTCCTGGACTGGCTGACGCAGAAGTCCCTGCTGACCGACCATTACCGCTATGGCTATCTCTGGACTTCGGGCGGCTTCGTGCTCAGCACACTGGCTCTCCTCGCCCTGTACCAGCAATGGAAGAAACTGGGCGGCGACGAGCACTACGTCCCGCCCGAAGTCTCGTCACACACGCCGGCATAGGCCGCGTCGTTCACCGCAGAGACGCAGAGAACGCAGAGAACAGCAGGGAAGTTGATGGGAAACGGCATCATGTTCATCAGTTCGCTCTGCGTCCTCTGGGCCTCCGCGGTGAATTATCCGGGTTAGGGCTTGCCTGGAATGGCGATCAGGCTCCGCTGAGTCGGAAGGTAGAGGACGCCATCGGCCGCCGCCGGAGTGATCGGGGCGGACTTGAGACGGGTCTGCGATAGAACCTGCTTCTCCTTGCCGGCCTTCAGAACCCAAAGGACGTTGGCTTCCGTACCGGCATAGACCTTGCCATCGGCGACAAAGGCCGAGGCACACCAGGTCCTGCTCTCCAAGGGATGGACCCAGTACCGCTCGCCGGTCCCGGCATCGAAACAATGCAGGTTGCCAGTGGTGTCAGGAATGTAGAGCAGGCCGTCGGCAATCGCCGGCGTCGCCAGGCTGCGCTCGACAAGCTCAGAGGCCCACACCTTGGCGCCGCTGGCGGCATCAACGCAGGAGAGGCAGCCGCGCCCGTTGCCGTGGAGGGGACTCTGGCCGATAGCCACATACACGCGGCCGTCGTAAAACACCGGCGTGCCGATGATCTCGCTCGGGCCATCCGGGGTGTTGCGGTTGTGCGCCGAATACGGCACCGGCTTGCCATCGCGCGCACGGAAGTCCGGCGGGTTGCAGTCATAGGACCAGAGCTTCTTGAGGATCTGGACGGGGGCGCTCTCCGGCGCGGGCTGCGGCGGCTCGAAGGCGTAGAGGATGCCGTCGCCTCCGCCGAAGAAGATCAGAGTCTTGCCGTTCACGCGGCCGGCCACGGGCGACGACCAGTTGCAGTGCAGGAGGCGCTGGCCGATTCTTTCATCGTCCCTGGCGACCAGACGGCCGGTCTTCTTGTCGAGGACGATCAACGTCGGCGCCAGCGGCCTGGGGATCTTGTCGTGGCGGTCGTCAATACCGTTGGAGGTGCAGGCGTAGAGCAGCTCGCCGCACAGCAGGATCGTGCTGCCGCAGACGTCGTGCGGGACGACATCCAGTGCAGGTATGAGATCGTATTTCCAAATGATGTCCGCATCCGTCGGCTCCAGCCTGGCGTCCGGCGCGCCGGCGACTCCCATGTATTCGAGTTCTTCCTTGAAGGGGCCATCATTGCCGTTCGCCTGGCCGTCGCGGTCGAGGCACAGGATCTCGCCCCGGCCGCCGACCACGAAGACACGGTCGCCGTCCACCACGGGACCCGAGCAGATCCCGCAGGTCCACTGGTCGAAGTGATAGGGCGGCTTGACTCCGGCGAAGTAGCGCGGGCTGAGCAGCCGCCAGAGCAGCTTGCCGGTGGCCTGTTCAACACACATCAAGACCCCGCCGCCGGTGGGCTTGCAGCCGGCCCGCTGTATTCCGGCATCGTTGGGCGTGAGGTAGATGCGGCCGCGATCAATGGTCGGGATGGAATACTGATGCGTTCCCAGTTTCAGTTCCCACAGCGGCTCCGTGTTTCCCGGGTCCGCGGGCAAGTCCTTGGCGTCGGCCACCATGTTGGAGCTGGAAGCTCCGCCCCACCGGAACAGCGGCTCTTGCTGCACCGCG
>JAPLOD010000252.1 GCA_026692735.1 Planctomycetota bacterium
TCCTGGGCCATCGACTTCTTCACCGTGCCGACGCTGACCTTCGATACGCTCTACGTCTTCGTTGTGCTCGAACACGGCCGCCGCAGAGCCCTGCATTGGGCCATCACGCCGACGCCCTCGATGGCGTGGGTCGTGCGGCAACTCCGCGAAGCCATGCCCTACGACATCCAGCCGCGCTACCTATTCCGCGACAACGACGGCCTCTACGGCCACGGCGTTCGAGCCTTCCTCGATAGTTGCGGTATCGAGGAAGTACGCACCGCCTTCCGTTCTCCCTGGCAAACTCCGCTCATCGAAAGATACGTGGGCACACTTCGCAAGGAGTTGCTCGATCACGTGATCGTCCTGAACGAGCGCCATCTTGTGCGCTTGATGGCCGAGTTCGTGGAACGCTATTACCACACCGACCGGCCGCACCAAGGACTCGAGGGCGACACGCCTGTCTCGCACGCCAAGCCGCCTGTGTTCAGCGGCTCCACGAAGCTCGTCGCCACGCCCGTGCTCGCCGGACTCCATCACACTTACCGGCGCGTCGCGGCATGAACGGGCGTCGTGTGTTTCTGCCTGGCCGACGATGCCTGCGGCGTGAGTAGACGCCACGTCCCCCTGCTGCCAACAGGCCCTGTTTCGCCCTGCCGCGACCTCATCGGTCCACCCACGCCATTCATCGCCACACCCCAACCCGCTTGCCCGCCGTCAACTACTCGCGCCGTTCGTCCTCTGTCCGCTCCCTATCCGCCCCGACGGAGTTATTCGGGGGGACAACGGTTCCGCTGCCGGCCTTCGACCCCGCCCCCAGGGCGATGTCGAGGCCACCCGGCTCGACGGCCCCCACGGGCCGGTGCTTCTGCTCATCAACTGGGACTTCACGAATCCGGCGAAGGTGCAGTTGAGACGGCCGGTCGGGAACGCGGCCTGCACGGCTGCAGGCTTTTCCATCCTGCGCGATGCGGCGGTGGCTCCTGTCGAGCACACCCTCGCTGGCGAGCGGTGTGAAGTGGAGTTGGCGCCGCAGGAGGCCAGGCTGCTCAAGGTTTCGAACGCGCCGAGACCGCGCACACGTCAAGATGCAAAATAAAGAACGCCGCTCTACAGTGCGCTCCTGTATCGCTGCCACGGCATTGATGGTCAGCAGCCCGTGGTCGTTGGGCGGCCCAGAGGCGGGGGTTGCGGGCCAAGCGCCGACGTGATATGGTCTTCCCTCGTCATGATGAGAAGCGCAACCGCGAGCAGCCACTCGCTTGATCGGCGAGCATTTCTTCACGGCCTCACACTCGGTGCGGCGGGGCTTGCGCTGGGAGACACGCGCATGGCTGCGGCAGATGCCGGCAAGACCTTCCGGATCGAGGAGCCGATGCACGGCGCGGTCGTGCACCGCCGGCTCGGCCGGGCAGTGTCGAAGGGGCTTGAGATCGAGGTCGCCGGCATCGCGCCGCCCGGCGCGCAGGTGTTGGTGCAAGGCCGGCCGGCAACCCGCGATGGCGAGAAGTTCCGCGGTACGGCCGAACTCAAGGAGCGCGAGACCGAGATCGTCGCGACGCTCCAAGGCGAGCCGGCACAGCAGGCCGCGGTGCGCGTGGTGTGGGACCGGAAGTCTTGTCGCCGCTACCGTTTTTCCATTGACGACAACAGCTTCTTCCTCCGCGACATCGTCCAAAGGAGATATCGCTCGCTGTTCGATTGCTTCTACCTGGCGATGCTCCGCGACCTGCACGAAGAATATGGCGTGAAGTTCACCGTCAACATCTACTACACCACGGGCGACGGCTTCGACATTTCCCAGTTCCCCGACCGGTACAAGGGCCAATGGCGGGATTGCTCGGATTGGCTCAAGCTTGCGTTCCATGCTCACGCCAACAAACCTGACTATCCATATCAGGATGCGCCGCCGGAGAAATTGTTAGCCGACTTGGACCAGGTGGCCGAGCAGATCCATCGCTTCGCCGGCGCAAAGAGCTACGCCCTGCCGACAGTGATCCACTTCGGCATGACCAGACAGGAAGCGCTCAAGCCGCTGTACGATCGCGGTGTCCGCGCGCTGAGCGGCTATTTCCGCAAGAGCGGCAGTCGCTATGACGTCAACTACCGTTTCGACGACGTGGTGTCCGAGTATCTCTCGCGGCACGATGCCTGGAAGGATTTCCAGAGCGGGATCGTATTCTCCCGCGTGGACATCGTCTGTAACTCGACGCCGAACGATCGCATCGCCGCCACGTTGGAGCCGCTCTCGAAGGATCCCAACCAGGCGGAGATCATGGATTTGTTTACCCACGAGCAGTATTTCTGGCCCTTCTACGAAAACTATATCCCCGACCACGCGCAGCGTCTCGCTACGGCTATCCACTGGGTGACCGACCACGGCTACAGGCCGGTGTTCTTCCACGAGGGATTTCTGGGTGCATCGGTGTAGCGCACGTTCGCTGTGCCCGCACAGCGAACGCCGCGTTCCCTGTCCCCCCGGATAATTTCGTCTCCGTGGCGTCGCAACGACTTGCACGTGTCTTGATTCGCGTCTCTTGAGCGCTATGTTTCGGCGATGACTGCCCTCGGCGATACCTTCAGGAACTGTGGCAACACCCTCTCGTGCGCTTGGCAGGTGCTGCGCTATGTCGGCAGCTTCCTCTGCCTGCTGTTGCAGCCCCAAGCCGTATTGGCCGCCAGAATCCTTGCACTGCAGAGCCAAGTGGCCGTCTGCAAGCACCGCATTGAGGCGGGCAAAGCTCCGCAGCCGCGCTTCCACCAGGCATTCAGAATCCTCTGGGTTATCCTCTCCAAGCTGCTCGACAGATGGGAAGACCTGGCTCGGGTGATGAAGCCGGCCACGGTGAAGAAATGGCACACGGCGGCGTTCCGCATTATCTGGCGCTGGAAGTCCAAGCCCGGCCGACCGGAGATCGAACCAGAGATGCAGGCGCTCATCCGCAAGCTGAGCGCCGAGAATCCGCTCTGGGGCGCGGAGCGCATTCGCCAGCAACTCGGCCTGCTCGGCTACGCCCCGCCTTGCACCGACACCATCCTGAAGTACATGGTCACGCCTCGCCGGCCGCGCAGGCCCTCCACGACGTGGCTGCCGTTCTTGCGCAACCACCTCGACGTTTCCTGGGCCATCGACTTCTTCACCGTGCCGACGCTGACCTTCGATACGCTCTACGTCTTCGTTGTGCTCGAACACGGCCGCCGCAGAGCCCTGCATTGGGCCATCACGCCGACGCCCTCGATGGCGTGGGTCGTGCGGCAA
>JAPLOD010000253.1 GCA_026692735.1 Planctomycetota bacterium
CTGGAGGGGCGCCGGCGGCAAGGCAACACAGCTCCCGCGCCCTTCCAGGGCGCGCATGCACGGGACGCTTTGATCCGGGGGCACGCGTCGCCGCGCGACGCGGCCCCCGGCTAATCTCCCTGGCACCTTCGGCGCCAACGGTTCCCCGCGCGCGCCGCTAACTTGAAACCGGAAACCTGAAACTTGAAACCGCAGACCTTCTACCTATAGCTCATTCTGTTGACTGACAATTCTTGCACATCATACAGGACAACGACTTACAACGCCCAAGTGTTGACTTACGTGTTGATCAACACCTCACTGTTTCTTTTTGACCACCTTCCGCATCGGCCCAACGAACACACGCCGCGCAGCGACCGCCGCACGCAAGCCAATCCGCAATCCGCAATCGTCAA
The DNA here is from genome assembly GCA_026692735.1 of Planctomycetota bacterium. Lineage (GTDB taxonomy): Bacteria > Planctomycetota > SZUA-567 > H5-PLA8 > H5-PLA8 > JAPLOD01. Next base: position 396 of record JAPLOD010000253.1, read on the forward strand.
TCCGCAATCCCAATCGTCCGCCGCCCAGGCCCCGGCGCCTCCCGCACCCCCGCCGCAACCAGAATGAGCGCTTTCGTCTTCTCCGAAAGCTTCGGCCACGCGATAAACAGCCGCTCCAACTCCCGCCCTTCGCTCTCGTATTCCATACCGTCGAATACACCGGCGTTCGGCGCTGGCCTCGCAACCCGCGTTATTGCTCTTCGGTCGCCGCAGCCCCACCCAACCACAAGCCACGAACTTTGAACCCTATACGCGGGTGGCACGGCCCAACGGGCCGTGTGGCCGCAGGCCACAAGAAGCTTCTCCGTTCGCGTCCACACGCATGAGCAATACTCCTCCATGTGACACGTTGCCGCTCCCGTGTATCTCAGGAGAATACGATGGCACACGTGGCTTTCGACGCTCAGGAAACGGCTTCTTGTTCGCTTCGCTCACCCACCCCGCGCTGCGCTTGGCGTGGGCCACCCGTGCAGCACCAAACCCTAGACCCTAACCCCTCAACCCTTCTTCCCCCTTGGCGTTCTTGGCGTCTTGGCGGTTCAACCCTGAACCCCGGTCCGCCGAAGGCAACACGGGCACCGGCGCTGGCGCACACGGACCTTTCTTCAACAGGACGCCGCGCTCACCGCCCCCGCTACCGCTGCGGCGGATGCCGCCGCTTGCTCCGCTGCGATGGCATCCGCTATGGCCTTGCCGACCGCGGCACCGGCGGCAGTGCTCGCGCAGATTTCCTGCACGCGCCTCTTGGACTGCTTCGTCTCCGCTTCGGTGAGCACGATACCCAGAGCGCGAGCGCCGTTGAGCACAGCAATCAGGACCGCGGTGCGCTCATCCACTGCGGCGGTTTCGACCAGCACCGCTTCCCGTATCCGCCGGACGACGTGCTCTTCGGGCACGGGATTCTGCGTCGGATAAACCTCCTGCCGGAAGACCCACAGCACCCGCGCTTGCTCAATGGTGAGAATGCCCCGCAGGACCATGCGCGTCGTCAGCACCTCGAACGGCAACCGGCGATCCCGGTACAGCGACTGCACCCAGGCCGGCAGCGAGTTGGCCCGCCTGCCCATGGCCAGACGGCACAGCGCCACATCCAGCGCGGCGTCGCCGACCGGCGTCGTTCTCTTCACCTGGACCCTGTCTTCCGCCAACACGATGCGCTCGCACAGCAACAACTCCGCCAGCGCCGCAGCGTTGAGCGCATAGACCCAGTTGACGCCCCGGTGGAACTTGCCCGTCCGGTCATTCAGGCTGATGAGCAGCACTTCTTCCTGCAGAGTCAGCGGCGTGCCGGGCATTGGTCACCCCCTTTGGCTCAATCCGGATTCCAGGAACACCGTGCGTGAGTCCCCGCGGCCTCGGCTTGATCTCTACGCATGGTCCTGCTCCGCGCGAGCCATGAGCTCGTTGGCTTTGAGCAGCGACTCGAACGTGCCGGCGTCCGTCCATTCGCCGGGCAGTTCGTCCCACAGCAGCGTCTGGCGGCGGATATAGTCGTTGTTGACGTCGGTGATCTCCAGTTCGCCGCGCCCGCTGGGCTTCAGCGTCCTGATGACGGCGAACACGGACGCATCGTAGAAGTAGATGCCCGTGACCGCATAGTCGCTCTTGGGCTGCTTGGGCTTTTCCACGATCGCCAGCACGCGCTTCTTGTCCGCCGACAACTCCGCCACGCCGTAGCGGCCGGGGTCGGGCACGCGCTTGAGGAGGATCATGGCGCCGTCGCGCACCTCGCGGAAGCGCTGCACGTAGGAAGTGAGCGGCGCGGTGAAGATGTTGTCGCCGAGGATGACGCAGCAGTGGTCCGTGTTGACGAACGCGGCACACAGCCCGAGGGCTTGAGCGATGCCGCCGGCCTCATCCTGCACGCGGTAGGTGAAGTGGCAGTTGTAGTCCTTGCCGGAGCCGAGCAGGTTCACGATCGCGCCCATGTGTTCCGGGCCGGTGACGACCATGATCTCGCTGATGCCGGCGCCGGCCAGCTTGTCCACGCAGTGCATGATCATGGGCTTGCGGCCCACGGGCAGCAGGTGCTTGTTGGTGACGCGCGTGAGCGGGAACAGGCGCGTGCCCATGCCGCCCGCGAGGATAATGCCCTTCAGCTTCTTTTCCATGCGCTCTTCCCACGTTTCCGTGTCGGTAACTGTGAGTGCCTCTTATAGCAGTATGCCCGCCGGATACAACGGAGAGTGCCAGGCGTCCTGCGGCCTGACTTGCATTGGCAACGCCGCATCCAACTGCTATACAGACGCTCATGCCACTGGGCTGGAATGAGATTCGGCATCGCGCCGTCGTTTTTGCGAAGGAATGGGCCGGCGAGACGCGGGAGCGGGCGGAGGCCAAGTCGTTCTGGGACGGCTTCTTCAACGTATTCGGCATCTCGCGCAAGACAGTCGCCGACTTCGAGGAGCCGGTCAAGGCCATCGCCGGGAAGTACGGCTACATTGACATGTTCTGGCCCGGCATGTTGCTGGTGGAACACAAGAGCAGCGGCGCCGACCTTGTGAAAGCCGAATCGCAGGCCTTCCGCTACATTGCGGACCTTGTCACCGCTGGCCGCCGCGACGAGGTACCGCGCTATGTGATCGTGTCAGATTTCGCCCGCATTGTCCTGTACGACCTCGAGCCCGATGAGCCACGGACCCCTGAGCAGACCCGCTATGTCACCTACGATGTGCCGCTGGCGGAACTGCACAAGCACATTCGCCTTTTCGCGTTCATCCCCGGGTATAAGACGCACAAGTTCGAGGACCAGGATCCGATCAACCTCGAAGCCGTCGAGATCATGGGGCGCTTGCACGACTCGCTCGAAGGCAGCGGTTACGAAGGGCATACCCTGGAGCGTTTCCTGGTGCGCGTGCTCTTCTGCCTGTTCGCCGAAGACACGGGCATTTTTGAACCACACGCTTTTGGCCTTTTCATTGAGAACCATACCAAGGTGGATGGCTCGGACCTCGGCGTGCAACTCGCCCACTTGTTCTCGGTCCTGAACACGCCGGAGAACAAGCGGCAGTCGCACCTCGACGAGGACCTCGCCGCATTCTGTTACGTCAACGGCGCGCTGTTCGCGGAGGAGCTCGGCTTTGCCGAGTGCAACAGCGACATGCGGAACGCGCTGCTGGCGTGCACGCGCTTCGACTGGTCGCGCATCTCACCGGCTATCTTCGGTTCGCTGTTCCAGTCGGTAATGGACAAGAAGGAACGGCGGCAGATCGGCGGTCATAACACCAGCGAGCGGGACATCCTGAAGGTCATCCGGGCGCTGTTCCTCGACGACTTGCGCGAGGAGTTCGAGCGGGCGAAGAAGGCCAAGAAGACGCTCCGGGACTTCCACCACAAGCTGGCGCGGCTCCGCTTCCTCGACCCCGCCTGCGGCTGCGGGAACTTCCTGGTGATCAGCTACCGTGAGCTGCGCTTGCTGGAGCTTGACATCCTTCAGGCGCTCAACGGCCACGGGCAGCAGGAACTGCCGCTGTCGCTGGTGGACGTGGACGCGTTCTACGGGATCGAGATCAGCGAATGGCCTGCGCGCATCGCCGAAGTGGCCCTGTGGCTGATGGACCACCAGATGAACCTGCGCTTCTCGGAGGTGTTCGGCCAATACTACGTGCGCCTGCCCCTGAAGAAGTCGCCGACGATTGTCTGCGGGAACGCGCTGCAGCGGGACTGGAACGAGATTCTGCCCCCCGAGAAATGCAGCTACGTGCTGGGGAACCCGCCGTTTGTGGGGAAGAAGGAGCAGAACGGGGAACAGAAGCAGGACATGGGGCTGCTTTTCGGGAATGTGAAGGGCTCCGGAGTTCTTGACTATGTGTGCTCGTGGTATGTGAAGGCTGCTTCGTACATCGAGGGCAGCCGGATCAAGGTTGCTTTCGTCTCGACGAACTCCATCACGCAAGGCGAGCAAGTCGGCGTGCTCTGGAAGGAACTGCTTGACCGATACCAGATCAAGATTCACTTTGCGCACCGGACGTTCGCGTGGCAGAGCGAGGCGCGCGGAAAAGCTCATGTTCACGTTGTTATCGTTGGCTTCGCGGCGTTCGATGCCGGAAGAAAGACAATCTACGAATATGAGAACCTCAAGGGTGAACCGCATGCTGTTGCCGCCACCAACATCAACCCCTACCTGGCGGACGCGGGCGACGTGGTGCTTGTGAAGCGGACGCAGCAGATTTCCGGAGCGCCGGGAATCAACTATGGCAGTATGGCGAACGACAAGCGCAGGGAAGACGAAGGACTCGGCAATCTCATTCTCGACGCTGGCGCGCGCCGCCAACTGCTGGCTGAGTGCCCGCAGATAGCGCCGTACATCCGGCCCTTCATGGGCAGCGAGGAGTTCCTGAACAATACGCAGCGCTGGTGCCTGTGGCTGGTGGACGCGCCGGGGAGCGTTATCCGGTCCTGTCCCTTAGTGCGCGCACGCGTTGCGGCTGTCCGCAGGGCGCGTGAGGACAGCGAACGGCCGGAGACCAAGGAACTGGCAAAGACGCCAACGGTCTTTGGTGAGATCCGTCAGCCGGACACGCCCTACCTGTTGATTCCCAAGGTGTCGTCCGAGACGAGGCCGTATCTGCCGGTTGGCTTCGTCAAGCCGAAGGTCATCGCCAACGGCAGCGCGCTGATCGTTCCCGGCGCAACGCACTTCCATCTTGGCGTTCTGTCCTCCGCTATGCACATGGCTTGGATGCGGTACACCTGCGGGCGCATGAAATCCGATTACCAATACTCGAGTCGGATCGTCTACAACAACTTCCCCTGGCCCGAGAATCCGACCGACAAGCAGCGGAAGGCTGTGGGGATCGCCGCGCAGAAGGTGCTGGACGCTCGAAAGAAGAACCCAAATGACACGCTTGCAGACCTCTACGACCCCCTGTCCATGCCTCGGGAGTTGGTCAAGGCACACACGGACCTCGACCGCGCCGTGGATCGCTGCTACCGGAAACAACCGTTCACCAGCGACCGGCAACGGGTGGAATACCTGTTTGCGCTCTACGAGAAGCTGACGTCGCCCCTCTTACCGCACCAGACACCGCGGCGGCGAAGGCAACGTCAAGCCTGAGACAGTCATTTTCTTACCCCGCGAGCCCGAATGCCGCGCGCAGCAGCTCTTCGATCCGCGCTCTGCGCGCCGCAATCGCCGCTTCCGACAGCCGCGCCTTGCCCAGCCCGGCGAGCAACTCCGCGCCCAAACGCGCCAGTTCGCCGTCCGGCGTCAGCAGGGCGGGCAGCAGCGGCAGGCAGCGGAGGTCGGCAATGTGCACCTGCGGGAAGACGTTGCCGTTCTCGCCTGTGACGGCCAGAAGATAGTCGGTGTAGAACCGCGCGTTCAGGCAGGCGCAGAGGGCGTCGAGCGACACCTCGGCCGCGCGCGTGCCGCGGTCATGCCACGCGATCTTGGGATACGACACGTGCACGGAGTTGCGCACGAAGAAGCGGCGGCGATCCACGGTGGCGATCAGGCCGCGGGCGGTCTGGCGCGTCAGGAGTTTCTCCGGGCGGTCAAAGATCTCCGGGGAGCGGAGCTGGCAGTTGAAAGGCCGGCCGGGATGGGGCGGATTGTGTTCGTGCCGTTTGTCGTATTCGATGTAGCGCCCGGCCCAGCCGATGGGCGTGAACGCGTGGAACTCGCCGCCGTCAATGATCTTCTTGTGGATACGCGGATCGAGCGGGCGGCGCGCGCCGTCGCCGGACACGAACCAGCCCGCTTCGACGCGGCCGATGAGCCGCAGGGGAAAGGGCTGGAAGCCGGTGGAGATGCCGTCGCGGACTTCG
>JAPLOD010000254.1 GCA_026692735.1 Planctomycetota bacterium
CGCTGAACGAGGCGACGATCAACGAAGCCGTGTTCGGGTACGCGGGCGGGATGGGCTGGCAGATGGCGAGCCAGACGGTGGACGGCGAGACACGAAGTTTCACGTGGGAATATGGCGGAGAGCTTCTGAGCGAAACGATCCCGCAGATCGGGACGCGGCGTTACACGAACGGCGGGGTGGATCAGGTCTTGTGGGCTAGCGACAGCCTGCACGGGACGCAGTACTACCTGAACGATGCGAACGGGTCGGTCTTCTGTCTGGCGAGCGCGGGCGCGGGGACGCTGGAACGGCAGCGCTACGATGCGTACGGGGTGACGGAAGTCACGAACGCGAGCTACACGGCGCGGCGGGCGCAATCGGAATACGGCAATCGGCTGGGGTTCCAGGGGCACACCGCGCTTCCGGAAGTCGGGCTGCAATACTTCCGCAACCGTTTCTACGATCCATCCGTCGGGCGGTTCCTCTCCCGCGACCCGCTGGGGCTGGTGGATGGACCGGCGGTGTATGGCGCGTTCGGCGGGAATCCAGTCGGCCACACGGACCCGATGGGGTTGGACTGGGCCGTCCTTCTCGGCAACACGTGCGTCGGTGTCTACCCCGACGACGACGCAGATACGGCCAAGAGTCAAGCAAGGACGCTCGGCGCAGGGGCAAGAGCGGTCTACTTCGACCCGAAGAGCGGCAGTAAGTACACGCAGGGCAGCCTGATAGTGTCGGCCGAGCACATCGAGCCGAAAGGCGAAACGGGCGTTGGTAACGTCCTGGGTGAGGCGCTGGGAGGGGCACCAAAACGAGCGCAACAGCTCAGTGACGACCAGGTTCTGGCGGGCCTGCTTGCGTTGATCGAGTTGATTGGAAACGAACCGAAGCCGGAGGGTGAGATCATCCCGCTTACGACCACGGAGTATGGTCGGACTAAGGTACACTATGGTTTCGTGAATCCATCCGATCCGGCGAACCGAGAGTACGTTGGTCATGTCGCCTGGGAATCGCTCGAACTGACGGACATATACGGCTACACGGATTTCATCAAGGAGCCGAGCATTGCCAACCTGCTTCCGATGGTTCCCGGCGGTGCGATTGAGAAGATCGCAAAGTACGCGGGGAAGACGTCGAAGGCGTTGGGCTTCTTCGGTGCGTTGGAGGAAGCGGGGGCGAAACTCGGCTACCGACCGGGGCATCACCCGATCCCACAGTACCTGGGCGGGCACAAGTGGCAAAGGATGACCGAGAACATTTCCCGTGCTGTGCACACCGAGTTGCATTCCAAACTGACAGCGGAACTCAAGAGCATAGGTATGTCCAAGGGGACGATTCTCGGTAGCGGTCGGGGGAAGCGGCTTGATTGGCTGAGGTACTTCGCAGAGAATCCTGGCAAGCAACGGGAGGCGCTTGATAAGGTCTTCGAGGTAACGCGGGAGATTGACATGAAGCATGGGACCAATATCCTTCGGGAACTTTGGCAAAATGTTCTTGAGGGCCGGTTTACCAGGAGGCCATAATGGGCACGGCGTACTACCACATATTGACCGATGAGGTACTCGACGCAGACGACTTCTGGCTTAGCAAGATGCAAGGGGAACTCATCTGCCCGCAATGCTGGCTCGTGAACGCGCCGGAAAAGGGGATTGACGTTGTACTGGCCGTTAGAGACTCTGTGCACGTAACCGCTGTTTCCGGGATTCCCGTCCTTTCTCGCGAGTTTCTTGGCGCGCTTGGCGGCAGCGTGCTCTTGCCGTATCTGCATACTGGGAGGGTGTTGCTGCCCAATAGTGAGGAGATGCCAAACCTTGTAGCGGTTAAAGGGAAGCAGATCGTCTACCTGAGGGGACGGCGCGAGTCAAAGTGCTGTAGGTGTCATACTTGTGGGCATCTTCTCTACGGCGCGGGTCACGCTCGGAATCGGCGGTACATACTCCGTTCGCAGTTGCGGCCAGGATGGCCGGTGTACGAGTCCGATACGTGGCAGTTGGTGGTATCCGCGCCGCTGGTGGATGCCGCCAGGCGGAGACGCTGGGGGAAGGTGTGGTTCGAGCCGATAAGGGTGGTTGACGAGCCGGAGGACGGCTTCCCGACTGACCTTGAGGAGTTTGACCGCACTGGCCGGTGACGCGCGGGATGACAGGCTAGCTTCCAGGCAGCGCGGCTTTCACCTCGCTGTCGCAGGCTAACGCACCGCGGAATTATGGCTATTGTGACGGCCCATTACTTTGGAGGGCAGAGCTGACAACCCGAAGCCGCCGGAGGCATTCCGGGGACACCATACATAATGATTGACAGGAACATACGGCGGCTGTAATGTGAGGGCATGGCGCGTGTGGGCGCTACACGCGGCGGATCAACTTCGCGCAGGGCTGGCGCGGGCACCTGTGGCAAGGGCGC
>JAPLOD010000255.1 GCA_026692735.1 Planctomycetota bacterium
CTCTACGAGATGCTCACCGGCCGCGCCCCGTTCAAAGGCGCGACGCACCTGGAAACACTCCACCAGGTCAAGCATGACGAACCGGTTGCGCCGCGGCGGTTGCAGCCCGGCATCCCGCGCGACATCGAGACTATCTGTCTCAAGTGCCTCCAGAAAGACCCCGCCAAACGCGACGCCAGCGCCGAGGAGCTCGCGGAAGACCTGCGGCGGTTCCTGAACAACGAGACGACCGTGGCACGCCCCGCCACGACGATTGAACGTAGCGTGAAGTGGGCGAGACGTCGGCCGGCGGTCGCAGCGCTGGTGTGCGTGAGCACGGTGGCGTTGGCTGCGCTGATGGGCGGCGGACTCTGGTACAATGCGCGGTTGGTCGCTGAAAGAAACAAGGCAGTGGCCGAGGCCGAGCGGGCACGCAAGGCGGAAGCCGATGCAGCGCGCCAGAGTGAGGAGAAGGAGAAGGAACGCCGGAAAGCAGTAGAGCAGGAGGAAGCCGCAAGGAAGAGCCAGCGGGAGGCGCAGGTTCAGCTTGCCAAGGGCAACGTCAAACAGGGGAACGCCTTCTTGGCGGCGGGGCGCGTCAGCGATGCCAGAGCCCAATACATGGAAGCGTTGAGCGGATTCGAGCACCTTGGGCAGTCTCCATTCGAGGCTCAAGCAGGTATGTGCGGTTTGCACCAACAGTACGCGTTGCCGATCTTCGCCGTCAGAGGGCACGATGGCAGTGTGCTGTGCGTTGTGTTCTCGCCGGACGGCAAGAAACTGATTTCGGGGAGCTCCGACGGAACGGCGAAACTGTGGGACGCTGCGACAGGCCGGGAACTGTACACGCTTCAGGGGCACGGAGAGACGTCATTTGGCATACGAGTCGTTGCCTTCTCCAACGACGGACAACAGGCGCTATCTTTCTGCGAACTCCGCAATCCACTGAGAGAGCAAGAGTTCAAGGTGTGGGATGTCGAGACCGGAAGAGCGGTGAGAACCTTGACCCAAGCGCCCAGCATGGCTGGCGGCAAGTCACAATCCTGGTATCAAGGCGTTGGCGCGGAGTTTCGGACGTGGGGTCTCTCCGCGGCTCAGAACACTGAAGCGATCACGCCTGACGGCACGCTGGCACTGTGCCCGAAAGACAAAGGGATTGCGGTAGTGAACGCAAACGACGGCAAGGAACTGCGTACCCTCGACAGCCAAGAGCAGACGATAGGGCTTTGCTGCAGCCGGGACGGCAAGCGCGCACTGTCAGGGGGCAAGGACGCCACCGTGAAGTTCTGGAACGTGGAGACGGGAGAGAAGCTTGGCATTCTTAGCGGCCACAGAGTGGGCACGTGGGCTGTAGCCTTCTTTCCTGACGGGAAACACGCTGTTTCAGGCGGGGGAGACACAACACTAAGGCTCTGGAACCTTGAAGAGCTTGAGGAGTTTCGTGCTATCACGGGGCTGACCCACCATCCGGTGAGTGTGGCCACCGCGCCTGACGGCAGGCGCGCAGTGTGCGGCACCGCTGACGGCACGCTCAGTCTTTGGGACGTGGCCAGCGGCTGGAAAAGCGACGCCGCGACGAGTGATGAGAATAAGGTGCGGGCAGTGGTCTTTTCGCCTGATGGGCGTTTGATGGCGTCCGCCAGCAGAAAGGCCATCGTAGTATGGGATTCGGCGACGGGCCTGATCCTGCACAGCTTCCCGGACAACCATACCCTCCGAGACATGATCTTCGTCCGGAATGGCACGCAGCTTCTTGGAGCGGGCACGGCCATTGTGCTTCGCGACGTTGGGACCGGAGCCGAGATGAGAGCGCCGATGCAGTTAGAGGCCGTTCGCGACGCTGCGAGCCTGTCTGCGGACGGGAGATTCGCACTGACGCGTGGAACGGACGACTTCCCGAATGCTGCGGGGCTCTGGGACATTGAGAAGGGACGCCCACTACAGGCGCTAGCCGGCCACACGAATTCCGTCAGTGTTGTGGCGTTCGCACCGGACGGACGCCAAGCGCTTACGGGGAGCAGCGATTCGACCGTACGCTTGTGGGGCCTTGCGACCGGGCGTGAGCAACGCGTGCTAAAATGCGCACGGCAAATTACAGCAGTGGCGTTCTCGCCGGACGGCAGACGCGCCCTGTCCGCTGACATGAGCAAGGTTCTGACTCTCTGGGACTTGGCGAGCGGCGTGAACGTCTGCGCGCTGCGTGGTCACACCGACACGATCTGCGCCGTTTCTTTCTTTCCGGACGGCGAGCACGCCGCCACCGCTGGTTACGACAAGACGCTAAAGGTATGGGACCTCAAGGATGGGGAGGAGGTCTGTACTCTGACGGCGTGCCCATCTGCCCTGTGGTCCATCGCCGTATCACGGGATGGGAGATGGATTGGTGCTGGCCGCGCGGATGGCGGGGTCATTATTGTTGACCTCGACCGCGCCAAACAGGAACGAGACCTGGCGCATGCAACCGCAGCGGCTCGAAAAGCCTTGACGACCAAGGCGTTGGCCCCGGAGGCGCTGAAGACCTTTGGCGAATGGTACGCCTTCCGGGGCGTGTGGGATTGGGCCGTGGAGAAACTCGAAGCCGCCCGGAAGGGTGGCGCAGAAGTCTCGCCGCTCTTGCTGGCACGCTGTCACTGGCAGAACGGCGACCGCGTTGCCGCCACAATGGAGTTCGGTCTGGCCTTGAGGAATCAGGAGGTTAACGAGTTCTATCACGACCTGTGTTTGTCCGGCCTGTGGGGCCTAGCCCAGGACAGCCAAGTGTTAAGCGGGCATGAGGATGGGGTGTTGAGCGTTGCCTTTTCGCCCGACGGGAAGCGCGCCCTCTCAGGAAGCGAGGACAAGGCGCTCAAGCTCTGGGACGTGGAAAGCGGCCGGGAACTGCGCACCTTCACCGGCCATACGGATTATGTGCGGGGCGTTGCGTTTTCGCCCGATGGCAAGCGTGCCCTCTCTGGAAGCGAGGACAAGGCACTCAAGCTCTGGGACGTGGAAAGCGGTCGGGAGCTGCGCACCTTCACCGGCCATACCGAGTATGTGCGGGGCGTTGCGTTTTCGCCCGATGGCATGCGTGGGCTCTCAGGAGGCGACGACAAGACGGTGAAGCTCTGGGATGTGGAAAGCGGGCGGGAACTGCGTACGTTCAGCGGGCACCAAGAAGGCGTTCTGCGGGTTGCGTTCTCGCCCGACGGTAGGCGTGCGCTCTCAGGAAGCGAAGACAAGACGTTGAAGCTTTGGGATATGGAGAGCGGCCGGGAACTGCTCACCCTCACCGGGCATCAGAAGGCGGTTTGTGACGTCGCGTTCTCGACCGACGGGAAGTTGGCCCTTTCCGGAAGCGAGGATGGTACAGTCCGAATATGGAATCTCGCGCGTGCTGAAAGAGACCGCTTGGCCGTTGCGCAGTTGGCGCCCGCCATCCGCGCCAAGGTGCACCTCGCGCGAGCGGAACTCAACGAAGCAATCGCCATCTGCAAAGAGGCGCTGCAGCGTGAGCCGCATAACGCAGAGTTGAAACAGTTGCTGGCCAAGGCTCAGAACAGGCTGGATGCAATCGAACAGGAGAAACAGCACGCGAAGCAGGCCGAGGAGGATGAGCGACAGCGCGCGGCACAGACGAAACAGTTGAGGATCAAACAGTTGATCACAGCGGCTGAACAGGGCGATGCTGACGCACAGAATGACCTCGGACACAAGTATCATAGCGGCGATGGCGTTGCCAAAGACAACGACGAGGCAGCGAAGTGGTACCGGAGCGCGATCAAGAGGAATCCGCGCTTGGTATTTACGTACCACAGCCTATGCGAGATACTCGAAGAGAGAGGGGACTGGACGGGAACAGTTCAGCTCAGGCGCCTCTGTGCTGAGGCCAACCCAGACAGCGCCGATGCGCTCAACAACTATGCCTGGGAGCTTCTGACTTCGCCCGATGAGAAGCTACGGGACGCCAAGGCAGCGCTGCCGTTGGCGCAGAAAGCCGTCGAACTCACGAAACACGAGAACTGGAATATCCTCGATACGCTGGCGCTGGCCCTCTTCCGAAATGGAAGAAGGGAGGAGGCAATTCAGACGGAGAAAGAAGCCATTGCGCAGATGCCTGCGAATACGCAGCCAAACACTCGACAGAAGTGTGAGAAACGGCTGGAGGAGTTCATCGGCGGCAAATAGCTCCCGCAAGAACGGGACGGATGTGTCGCCACTCACGCTGGCGCGGTGTTGCTGGCTGCTCTCCGAAGACGAGCACGAAACGAAAGACAAGCGCCCCGCCCACCGCGCCGCCGCTGCCAGTGAGTTCCAGAAAGAGATCGCGCGCGTGAAAGCCCAGCCCATGCCGCCGGGCGCCACAGGGAAACTCGCCCGCGAGCAGGCAGAACTCTATCTGAACCTGTGCCTCCAGGCGGTGCAGAAGCCGCCGCCGGAGCCGGTGAAGCCCGCCGCGAAGGACGCGGAGGGGTTGGGCGCGAGACAAGGGCAATAGGCGGCGACAGCCAGCCGGCTGCACAAGCGACCTCGCGCTGGCACCGCCCACTGCTAACACAGCTCAGGCAGCGTTCCTTGCCATTGGCCGAGAGCGGTGCAATCAGGAGAACCTGATTGAGCAGCTCAAGAACGGCGTCAATGCGATGCGCGTTCCGGTCTATGATCTCGTCTCGAACTGGGCCTACATGGTCATTGCGTCGCTGGCCTGGACGCTGAAGGTCTGGTTTGCGCTGACCCTGCCGCGCGCGGCGGACCGCGATGACGTGCTGCGCATGGAGTTCAAGCAGTTCCTGAATGTGCTCATCCGCGTGCCGTGCCAGGTCATCAAGGGCGGGCATCGCATCCTGCTGCGGCTGCTCGGCTACACCAGATGCGTGCGGCTGTTGTTCGCGAGTCTGGGTGCTGTACCGCGCCTGAACAGCGGATAAGCTCACGCGTGCCACTGTGGCTCAGGCGTTGGGGGGGACCAATTCTTGTCCACAACATCGAACCACGAAACCGGCGCTGACGGGAGGGGGAAGTCGTGTCCCCGCACCGCCGGCCGGACCTGCGCTTTCACACCGCCGCCCGCCCACTACATTGCGCTTGTTTTGGGGCTAGCTGATAACGGCATGCGGCGGACATCGTTGCGCGCCGCTGCTGATGCCAGCCATTTGGCTGACAATATATGATTCCATCTTATTCACGCTCCGGTCGCGGAGTTATCCTGACCAGGCTGATGTAACGGACGCAGTCGCTTGGGCCGCCTCGATTGCTTCGGTTGAGTGTTATGATCCAGTTCCTGATTCGCACACTTCCTGATTTGATTCCATGGCACCGGAAATGACCTGCGCCCCAGCCATAGGTGCCGTCTTGTGTGCCGCGTCGCCGCAGGCGTCACCGTTCTCGCCTTCGCCTCACGCCTCCCTTATTTATTTAGCCTTTACGCTTCCGTCAACAGCCGCAGTGACCAGTGATCGACCGCGCCCATAACCACTGTCCGCAGCCAGGTCAAACAGTCAAACCAGGCACATCCGACTCTGCGCGCATCCCTGGCCCACTCGTTGTCCCGTCGTCGCCCGGCCAAGCGCAGTCTCCATCCACGACAGTCTGGCCTCATCGAGGGAAGGACCAAGACGTGACTAGACTCCTTCTGTGGTGCGTCAAGCCCGGTCCAACATTGGTTTCCACTTGGGCCTTGACTCTTCACTAAAGAGGTCAAGGAGCTGTTGCAGGGCCCTCTTCTGCGGTTCGCCAGTTTCCGTGGCTAGGGCACGCTCGAGCAACCGCAGCAGGTCAAGCTCCTCCACCTGTCGCAGCAACGCGCTTAGCCGCGCAGAAGACCGTTGGCTGACCTGCTTTCTGACCTGCTCGTTACCCATACCACGAACAAAGTCCCCACAGCCATACTTCTTCCGGAGTATTCCACGCAGCGTCTTGCTAGTCGCCGAGCTGACGCGCCTTTGCTCCTCCAGCAGGAAGGCAGCTCTCCGGTAAATCCCGAAGACTGGTCGAAAAATGGCGCCCCATTGCAGGAAGGGAATCGCCAGCATCGACTCAACCGCGCGCTCTGCTGCCACGCATGACCCAACGGCGCGGGTGGTCCAGACGCGATGCACCAAATCCTCCATCTTGCGGCGACCAAGATCCCTCTCGTGGTAAAGAACCGCTACGCTCCCGAGGTTCGCAAACAATTCTCCAAACACATGGGACTGCCAGCGGTGGCGAGTTGACGTAAAGCCGATAAACTCGTCACAGACCACCCCAAAGGAGTGCATCGCTCTCAGAGGAGCATGGAGAATCTCGTGGATAACGAGCTCGTCATACAGTGCCAAAGGAACAGGACGCCGTGTTTCCGGCAATGGCATGAAGATCCAGTCGCCCTGCGCGTGATAGCATGCTGGGTCAGCCCGCAGGATATGCACCCAATCATATGCTCCTCGATATAGCTTGTCGAAGAGGTCAGGATTGCACAGTGGCCGCAGCCTGACGGGCGACACTTTCAGCCTTGGCAACTCGAAGTTGGTGGCAAGCAGACGGAAGATGGTAGCTGAGTGTTGGCTCACTAGCTTCTCGAAACCAATGCTGTACGCAAATGCAAGCCACGGCTGCACGTCGGTTCTCAAACATGCCTGGGGAAGTCTCATGTGCGTGAGTAACGCACGAACAAGCGGCGCAATCGGCCTCCCGCCTTTCTTGAGCACAACGTTCTCGAGAACATAATCGAAGACATCAAAGGGGCTTGAGCCGCCGCCAGGCGACCGCCATATCTCTGCGTTGGCTGTAGGGTTGTAGCCGCCACGCCTAACAAAGTCATTAAAGTATAGGAATTCCGGGTGATACTGGACTGTCGTAAGTGCTTTCATCGGCACCCCTCCCCAATGTTCGCGCCGGCGGAAGTGAATCTGAGCTTAGCACAGGACTCGGCTTCCGACCGCGTGGCGCGATCGAGGTTACTCTCATTGTCCGCTGAAGACGCACAGCCTGGGCCCAGCGACTCCCAGCACTGCCCGGTCTCTATGCCGTCGCCGACAAGTGTGACCGCGGGCTGCATCATGTCACCCCCAAGGCGATTCCGGACCAGCAGCCGGGCTCTTTCGACATGTCTCCTCGCGAACACCTCATGATCGCAGGGTCGCGCGATACGAGCCCACCGCTTGCCCTTGTACTGCTGCAGGATGTGGTGGCCAAACTCGTGCAATAGCACCTCGATAATCATAAAGTTCCGCAAACTGTTTCCCGGCCACTCAACCACTGTGAACCCCGCTCCCCTGTGAAACTCCAGAATTGCTCCATTCCGCGTCAGGGTGCTCGCGTCCTCAGCCGCGAGAATGCCCGAGAGACGCCAAGGTGGCAGCGGCTGCTCGTAAAGGACTATTCGGCCCGGTACGCAGAGACGGCCGAACCGCGGCAACACATCCCTCCCTGCAGGGAGTGCGTGGCACATCTCGATGGCACGGAGTCCGTAGATGGCCTCGACGCCGATGCTTTCCAAAACTCGCATGACGGCACTGCGGGCCGCCGGATGAAAGAAGCCATCGCGCGGACGGCAAACGATGATCCGCGGCCAACGCAAAGCACTTGCTGGAGTGAAAGGCGCTGAACCGCTGACAACGCCCATATCTCTGAGATGCCGCCCCTGTCGTCGCCGCAGACTGAGGTCCCCCTCGCCACGCTTGTCCCGTGGCGCACGCAGCCGACGTTCAGCGCGAATGGCCTTTGGATCAGTATGTTTGCTCCGGGACACGCGCGCCGGCCTCCACCGAGCGGCATCGCTACAGTCGCTACATCCACGAGACCCTAACTTCGCCCCGAGGATACCCTGCGTGCAAAGCCGGTCAAGGGTGATGTGGTGCGATGCAATCTGCCCGGTACGGTCTGCCGCCGTTAGGGCGCTGAGGTCGACCCGCTTATCAGTAGTTCATCTTTCGTATTGAGTTTAATCCGTAGTGCCTCTGCGGTCGCACGCATCACCCGGCGCCTTCTCGGGTACTACGGATTAAACACGAAGAACGAATCGCTCGGAGCGGCCGGCTATGGGCGTTGAATGAGGGCGCGAACTGGTCGGCAGGCCGCGCGCACGGGTTTGCGGCCGTCGTCGGTCAGTGGACCCGGCTGCCTTTGTGCTGGAAATGTCCTCAGTGCCTCTCGTGCGCCTGCCTGTAGGAGCTTGGTTCGTTTTGTGAATAGAGAACCACCCTGGCTCCAAACCAGAGCCGAACTGGCGCGGTTTGACGTCCATCGTAACGCCATCATCTACGAAGAGTCCCTCGCAGGCGGCTGGTGATCGACGGCACTCCACGCGTGGCTGTCTATCTGGGCGATGCGCACCATCGCCCCGCTCTTACAGTGCGGACACTGTTTCAGGTCGATTCCAGTGAGAAGGAGAAGCCGTTCAGGCGCGCTCATCTTTGGCGGTCGCGCTGCGGGCTGGGCTCCGAGCAGCGCGCGGCAACGCGCGAGATCGGCCCCCTTCTTCCGATTTGCAAGCACGCCGAAGTGCCGGATGCGCCGGTATGACTTGGGCAGCGTGTGCAGCAGGAATCGCCGGATGAATTCATCGGCGGCGAGCGTCATCCTTTTGCGTTTGTCGTGGTCGCGGCGGTCGCGGTACCAGAACGTCACGGCGCCGTCAGCGCCGCTAAGGATGCGGTTGTTAGAGATGGCGATGCGGTGCGTGTAGCGGCCGAGATAGTCGAGCGTCTTTTCGGGCCCGCTGAACGGCGGCTGCGAATACACGATCCAGTCCTTGCGCCATAGTTGAGACACCAGGCCGGCGAATCGTCCCAGCGTATGGAACGATGCCAGCTTCCCGGGAAAGATCAGCTTGTTTCCCTTGAAGGCATTCTTGAGGTAGGCGATGAACTTGCCGCGGAACATCTTCCCCATCGCCTTGACTGGAAAGAGGAAGGTGCGCCGTGCCGCGATCCACCGCCGGCCATCGAATGACAGAACGCCGGCGGGAATCAGGCAGTGCAGGTGAACGTGCTGTTTGAGCTGCTGGTCCCAGGTGTGCAGAACGGCCGTGAAGCCAATCTTGCCTCCCAGACCGTGCCGGGGATCGCCGGCGAATTCCTGCAGCGTCTCCGCCACCGACTTGAACAGAATATCGAAGACAACTCTCTTGTTGGCCTGGGCGACGCCGTTGATCTCGTGCGGCAGCGTGAACACGGTGTGGAAGTACGTGGTGGGCAGCAGTTCCGCCTTGCGCCGCTCCAGCCACTCGGCTTTGGCCAGCGCCTGGCACTTGGGACAGTGGCGGTTGCGGCAGGAGTTGTAGGCGATGCGTTCAAAGCCGCACGAAAGACAACGGTCCACATGGCCACCCAGTGCCGCGGTGCGGCAGGTTTCGATGGCCCGCATGACCTTCAGGTGCGAAAGCGGCAGGGAGCGGCCGGCGCGGTAGGCCGGGCCGTATCGGCGGAAGATGTCGGCGACCTCAAAACGTGGCCGTCTCTTCTGCTCTTCCCCCGCCGCCCTGGCGTGGGCGTGGGGCATGAGCGTCCGCTATGCTTGAGGCCGCTCGCCGCCGGGTTGCGTCAGCGTGTCCAATGGGCTGACCGTGTTCGCCACGGTCTTCTGGCTGACCTGCAGGTAGCGCATTGTCGTCAAGAGCGATGTGTGCCCCAGCAACAGTTGTATGGTCCGAATATCAACGCCGGCCTCCAGCAGATGCGTAGCAAAACAGTGACGCAGGGTGTGGATGCCGCTGCCGTGCCGAAGCCCCGCCGCGCGCCGCGCGTTCTCGTAGACTTTCTGGGCATTGCGCTTGGTCATGGGCCGCGCGGGACTGCGGCCCGGAAAGAGCCAGAGCTTAGGACGCCTCGCCCTCCAATAGTACCGCAGTTCCTCCAGCAGGCGCTTGGAGAGCAGCGTGTAGCGGTCCTTTCTTCCCTTTCCCTGCTCCACGCGGATCATCATGCGCTCGCTGTGGATGTCTTTGACTCTCAGCCGAACCAGTTCGTTCACTCTCAGTCCGCCGCTGTAGGCTGTCATCAGCAGGACGCGGTTCTTGAGACCAACCGTCGCCGCCAAGAGGCGCTCGACTTCTTCTCTGCTCAGAATCTCCGGAAGGCGCCCCGTCTTGCGTAACGGCTTAAAGGGAAGTTTCGCCGGGTGCCACTTCAGTGTCTCGACGTAGAAGAACCGCAGTCCAGTCACCATCACGCGGCAGGTGCCGGGCGCCACTTTCCTCTCCGCAAGCAAGTGGATCATGAAGTCCTTGATCTCTTCAGAGCTGATCTGGTCCGGTGCCCGACGGTAATGCTTGGCCAGGTCCGCTACAGACCGCAGATAGCTCGCTTGAGTCGCCTCCGCCAGATTTCGTAGCTGCATTTCCCGGATCATCTGCGCGCGTAACTTCGTCATGTCTCCTCCCCCAATCGGTTCCGGCACTCGACACGAGTGCACTTGAATGGAAAAGAAGTGAAGCGCAATGACGAGAAAAGACAACTCGCACAACCTATTGGCGGGCCACGATTTGCAGGGGGAAACCTCGCGAAGCGATTCGTTCTTCGCGGGATAGGTGAACTCTTCTGCATGGCGTGTGGAACCGCGGTGCCGACGGGCAGTCCAGGTCGGCACTCAAGCTTTGCGGTGGACCACGACGAGGCCCTGGCGGCGCGTCTGGAGGGGAACAACCTCCGCGCGGTTGTGTCCGTGCCGCTTGAGTCTCACGGTCGCCGTCGCCCACGATCCCACTGCATTATGGCGTGAACAAATGTTCCGGAAATCTCTCGACAACACCGGGCCAATTCTGGGATAATGCTGTCGAAGTGGAAGGGCGACCGATAACTTAGTTCGTCAGTTCGACAACCAAAGTCATCCCAGTTTGCATCGAGGTCGAGAGCTGTGCGCTCTGGAGGTGTGCCATGGCTACGCTGGTCGGCGTGACGCTGGTCTGTGGCGGTGCGGTTGCATTGTTGGTCGCGGTTGTATCGCGGTGCGGCGCGTATGGGAGGCGTGCCGTGGTGTTGTTCTCCGCAGGCGTGCTGGCGCTATGCGTCGGTAGCTCGTCCCGGCCGGTCGTCAGCTTCGGCACTCATTCTGACCGGCTGTTGATTGCGCAACGGGAGCGGAACGCGCTCGCGGCAAGCTTGCGTTACGAGGTGCTGCCGTTGATCGAGCGCTGCACTCGCGACTTGCAGCATTCCAGCCCTGCGCTACCCGAGGACGAAGCTCGCATTGCCCGGCAACATGCGCAGGACGTCTTGTCTCGCACGGAGTCGCAGCGGGCAGAGCATGAGCGAGCGATTGCAGAGCTTGATGCGGCGATTGGCATCATCGAGCGCGAGCGAATGTTAACTTACGTTAAGCCGGTGGAGCGGAGCCGGGCGATGGCGCGGGTTGTGTTTACTGACCTTGGTTCGACAACGGAGGCGGTGCTTGCCAGGAGGCGTGCACGATAGTTCTCGCTCGTTACGACCGGGCGAGCCTGTGGGAGGAGGCCGACAATGCGTACCATTGTGTCGGGCGTGACTGTTGTAGCGGTGATCGCAGCGCTGTGGTGGAACTGGGCGCGTGTGGAAGCGTGGGCGGAAAACACCAAGCACGAATGGGCAAAAGAGCAAGACCGACAGCGCGTGCGGAATGCAGAGGTCTTCCTTGAGAAGGGACTGGCCGAACTTGACCAGGAGATCGCGCGCCTGGAGTGTGCGCGCTATGAACATCGGGTGAGCGCCGAGGAAGCAAGCTTGCGCGCGTGCAAGCAGCAGAGCGGCGTGGTTGAGGCGGAACAACTGGCGGTGGAATTCCTCCAGGCGCAGCAGGCCGCGAGGCGCCAGCCCTTTGAATTCTACGGCCGGACGTACGATCCCTCGCAAGCCGAAAAGCAATTCGATTACTTTGCGCGCGAAGCTTTGGCTCGGCGCCAAGCGCTGGACGAGCTGCACTACGATGAAGTAGCTCACCGGCAGAGCAGTAAGTATGTCGCCAAAGCCGTCACGACACTCAGGGACGCGCGCGATACCGCGCAGCGAGAGGGCCAGCGTTTGATCGTGGATCGTGACGTGGCTGATGCCCGTGCGCTGGCCCATGCGCTCACGGACCCGGCGCCGGGGGAGAAGGATGTACAGCCGGGAGCGGATCTCGCCAGGACACTGAAGCTGTTGCGTGACCATTTGCTGCGGCGCAACGCTGAGGACCGCGTGTCCGCCCAGGATGGCCCAGCCAGCATTGAAGACACCAAACGCCGAAAACGCGAACTGCAGAAAGCAGATGAACTCAAGCAGTTGAAGGACGAGCTGCGTAAGCGCGCTGGCGCGATCCGGCCGTAGACGCACAGCTTCCGCGGCTACTCTCACCTGCGGCGGCGTTTCCACGTTCTCATTCGTGCTGTCTCTTCAGGACGCACCGCCAGAGGCAGCAGGGCAGGGGAGGGCAGCGCAGATTCTGGCGGTTCAGCCATGGGCGGACAACGTGGATAGACGCGAAGCGAACGACTCGGCACACCTCGTGCGGAGAACTCCCATCGTGAACAGGAGCCGCGCATCCGTGCAGTGGTTGTCTGCGGCCTGCTTCGGACTCGGGGTTTACCGAACTGGATGACTATGGGTTCTTTAGTGACTCCGGGGCAGGTGAGAGCCCCTTGGCCGAGACACGCCCCACCATCCTACAGGTTCACAAGACGAAGAATGCATCCGTCCAGAGCGCTTACGCTTCGTTTGCTTTCTACCGCATCTACCAGGACATGTTCGGCCGCGGGCGACCGGACCGCATCACGCATGCCGTCATCTTCGATGAAGCACACCGGGCGAGCCGGCTTAAGCTGATCCCGACAATGGCGAAGGAGTGCCGCAAGTACGGGATTGCCCTTGTCCTCGCCTCGCAGGAGGCGCGCGACTTCGACACGTCGCTATACTCCGCCATCGCCAACTACCTCGTTCTTCGGGTCACCGAAAACGACGCCAAGGCCCTCGCAAGGAACGTGGCACCGTCGGACACGGAGCGCCGGATTGCGGATCGCCTGAAGCAGATTGAGAAGTACCAGGCGCTCTACTTTAGCGAAGGTCGGAGAGCGCCCGTGCATATTCGCTTGCTTGAACACGCACAGTGCTCCTCATAGATGTTCGGTTTCATTGTCCGACATTTCGGCGCAGGTTCTGTCCGCATCAGCACCGCCTGCGGCAGACGTGCCATGTTCAAACATGTGCTGCTTTACCACTTCTCCGAGTGCCCGCCAGAGAACCATTGCTGGTTGCTTGACAGCTTCGTTGCCAAGTCCCTTCGCCGCAGTGCGTGGGCGATCCGCTTGAAGTGCAGTTCCATGGCCACCGGGTCGGTCAGGTCGGCGCTGGCGATCTCAATGACAGTCACGCCCCTGGATTCCATTTGATTCCGGATCACCCGGTCAACAGTGGAACGGTCGGCGTTGCCGTGGACGGCCTTGCACAGCCCGTCGAGGTAGACGGCCACCCGCAGGTCCTGAGCGGGGTCGTCGAAGTAGAAGTCCGGCGTTGTGGCGTTGTACGGCTTGCCGATATCGAGGCGTTGCTGTTGGTTGAACGGCGGGAAACCAGCGCGCTGAAGCATCTCGGCCAAACGGGCCTCGCCGGCGTTTGTCGGGGCGCCCGACGCTGCTGCCCGGACGCCCTCGACTGCCGGCATGTCCCGTCCAAGGGTCGGAGTGCCGGCCAACCCTTCGATGACCTCGACTGCCTTGTGCCGATTGAGCAGGCTGTGGGCGTAACTGTTGCGGTAGGTGCGCATGCAGGAGTAGCAACTCGACTCGCAGCGGTTCGGGCAATCCTGCAGCGCCCTGGTGGCCGCGGCGCACACATCCTCCCAGCGTTCGAGTATCTGTGTCAGCAGTCCCGAACCGCCGGGCATCGGGTCGTAGATCCAAAGATCATGGTTCCGGTCCTGCCTGGGCAGGTTCAGGTACTGAAGGTCCTCCAGCCCCATCTCCAGCACGCGCGTCGCACCGATGCGGAGAGCTTCGCCAAGGTTGACGGTTTCTTCCTGACTCGGCAAGCCCGCGAACAACAGCCCGTCAACTGTCGTCTCGGCATGCAGTCCCAACCAACCCGGCTCCTTGCCGCAGCGTTCCTTGTGCAGCTTGAGGAAGTGAGCCAGATCCGAAGCAGAAGCGTACGGCGACCGGGTTGCCCCACACCCGGCGCAGATAGGGTAGCCCAGCTCGCCCTTCTTCACGCGGTCAGCCGGCCCCAGATTCACCAGGCGCAACCGCTGCCCGAATCGGTGCTGAATCTCGATCTCGCCCAGCGTGTATGCCTTGCCGCCGCGATGTTCCTGGCGCAGATAGCCCATGATCGCCACCGGCAACTGGAACCTGTTGGTCTCTTCGTCGGTGATACGCGAGAATTGTGAGATGTCGGCGTCACAAATCGGCAGCCCTGACAACGGCAGGAGTGCGCCCTGATTGTAGCCTGCCATCTGCTTCTCCAGGCTGACGAGGTACTCTTCGGGGTCCACCTTGTTCTCGCCGAGCAGCAGGTGATACATCGTCGCCTTGTAGCGGCCGTTGTTGGCATAGAGAAGGTTGCCGGGCACGAACTCTCGAACGGCAATCGAGGCGGGCCTGCCCAAGGCGAAATCCGGCGCCCGCTCGGACTGGCCCAGGGTGCGGCTCGCGAACGCGCGCACGCCGCCGTCGTAGATGCCGTATCCTGGGAAGAATCCCTCGGTCGCCAGGACGGACAGCGCATATGTCGAACGGTCCTGGGTGCCCAGAGTGCGCAGGTAGCGTTCGCATCGGCGCCGCAAGTTCGCTTCGTAATCATCGAGCAGTTTCTTGTGCTCAGCCTCGGTCAGCTTCCGCAGCGTCTGCACGGCCCACATCATCCGCTGGTGCAGCGCGTTCACTGCTGCCTGCATCTCGTCCGGCATGCGCTGGATCGTATCCGCCAGCCGTTCGCCGGAGGCCGCCTGCTGCGCCTCTGCGGGCCAGTGCATGGCGAAGACGCCGGCAACGGCGGCACGCAGTCGTGCCTCGTGCTTGGTCAGGAGCGTCCGCAGCCCGGAGACATCGTAGGGCTGGTTCCGGTAGTGCCGCCCCTCCTCGAACAGGTACGTGCCGATGAAGTCGGGCAACACCTCCTTCTGGATGTCCCGCACTTCCTCTATATCCGCCGCGGACAGCCCGCTCTGCTCCGGCGCCATGCGGGAGAGCCGGATCAGTTCCGACATCACCGCGGCGTGCACGTGCTTCTGGACCATGACCGGGTTGTTCAGGTTGAACCGCGGCGTTTCGATCAGGCCGCCAAGGAGGGCTTCGGGCTGTTCGAAGAACGTGCGGTCATGGTTTGCGGCCCGGCAGTACGTGAACAACACAGCCATGCGATGCCGGCGCCCCGCCCGCCCCACCCGCTGCCAGTAATTGGACGGCTTCGGCGGGACGTTGCGCATGAGCACCATGTCCAGGTCGCCGATGTCCACGCCCATCTCCAGCGTCGGGGTGGCGACCAGGCAGTTCGTCCGTCCGTTGGGCCGTTTGAAGTCGGCCTCGATCTGCGTGCGTGTCTGCGCGGGCACCTGCGCGGAATGCTCCTCTGCCATAACCATCGAGAACGCCTGTTCAAGCAGCGCGATGTTGTAGTCATCCGCGGGCGGCTCCTCGCGGGTGACTTTGCCCTGGCAGTGCATGGCCGAGCAGGCGTTCTTGGGCGTGGGGCGCGCGTGCAGACGCTGACAGGTTGTGCAGCGGTAACGCTCCTTCTGCGCAACGATGCCCAACTGGCCCGACGCCACCTGGAAGACCCCCGAGACGCCCGGCAAGGCGCTCTTGCGCTGTCCAAGCAACGTCACCGGCTCCAATAACCGGACCTCATCTGTCAGGAACTTCACCAGTTCCTCAAGGAAAGCGTTGACGAACTCCCGTGGCACGCCCCACTTGGAGACGAAGTTCTGCGCCAGCGTTTGGCCGCGCGACGAGATGAACTGCACGACATACGTATCCTTGTCGCTCTGTTCACGGGTCAGCTTGAGACCCTTGGGAGGCTGGTCCATGAACGGCATGTAGCCACGCTGGATCTCCTCGGCACTCTCGTGCCAGTATTGCGTGAAGATCGGCGCTGCGGCATCGTGCAGGTAACGCGAGCGGCGGAACGAATCGAGCAGTGCCGCCACACCATCGGCCAGTTCGGCAGCGGCGACCTTATATTCCCCCGCCCAGCGCTGGATCGTCGGATGTTCTGCCGTGAGCCCGTGGTAGATGACGCGCGCCATGCCCCACGGTTCCAGGCCGTCGCGCTGCTTGAAACCCGTGGCCACCTCGCGCACGAGCAGAATGCGCAGGTAGTACCGCAGGTTCTCCTGCAGACCCCGGCCAAAGGCTTCCTCGCCGCGCCCGGAGTACACCTCCGGCGCGATGGCGCGTGCCAACTGCTGGTCGGCGTTCAACGTCCTGACCAGATGCTCTTGGATGTCGCCCAGCGAACACGGTCGCGACTGGGCCTTCAGGTAGTCATAGATCAGGTGGCGAATGCGATAGCGCCGGGCGTGGTCTTGCATCCAGCCGGCCTGGAAGGCGGCGTCCTGGCGGTTGTCGGAGAAGATGATGAGCTTCCGCTCGCCTTCCGGCGCCGCGTTGACCATGTTCTGCGCCAGAATGTGGACGTTGGCGACGTTCACCGCGCGCAAGGGCCGGATCGGCTCGATGGGCCTGTCGCCGATCTGCGCACCCTTCTGGCCACAGCTTGGACACAAAGCCACCGGGCCGGTCTGGCGCAGCCCCCACAGACGGACCAGCTTGCCCTCACGCTTGCAGCGTGGGTGGCTGCACTTGTCGCCGGCGTTCTTGTGCAGCGTGCCGCAGGTGCGGCAGACGTAGATCTGGAAACGCTTCTTATCGAGCCGGTCGCCGGCCGTCTGCCCTTCGTCCTCGTCCCCCTCGGTAATGAAGCGGTCCGTGAGGTTGACCCGCGTGCCCGCTTCTTCGCCCACCGGTTCCCAGTAGATGTTGCCGTCGTCCTCGCCCTGGCCGCCTGTCGGGTCGCCGCGATCCAGCTCAAAACCACGGTAGACACGGATAAGATAGTGCTGCCCACAGGTCTTGCAGACGGCCAACGGGAAGATGGCGTGCGGCGAGCGTTCCCCGAACTCTTCCAGGGCCGCCTCGACGCTCCACCGCAGCGCCCGTGACGGCGTCTCGCTTGGCTCGCGGCCGAATGTCAGCACCGCGCCTTCCAGCCCACGGATAAAGTAATGCACTTTCGGGCGCAGCAGAACGTTGCCGTCCTTCTCCGCCGCCGCACCCAGAGCGAGGTACGCCAGGAGCTCGGCCTGCGGATTCAGGCCCGACGCCAGCCCTTTGCGTTTGAGATTCACTCCAATGCGCTGCACCGCTTCCGGCAGATAGCTCGGCTTGCTAAGGAAATGGTACACCTGGTGGATGTACTCGCTGGTCCGCAGGTGGTCGTACAGTTCCGCGCGCCAGTTCGCGGGCGTCAGATTCACCGTGGCGCCGGCAAGATCCTTCACCGCGGCCTGCAACGCCGCGGCATCGCCGTCCCCTTCCAGGGCGGCCAGGATTCGATCCAGCAACGCCACAGCGTCGCCAAAGGGCGCCGGCGGCGTGCTACGCCTCTTCGGGAACTCCTGTTCCTGGTACTCCTCGACGACCAGCCTGACTTTACCTTGGTCCACGCCGAAGAAGCGGCTGGCGAATTTGGCGCCAGCGGCCGGCCCTTCCTTGGGGTCTGTCACCGTTGCGCTGGTGCCGACACAGATGACGTCCTCCGGCCCTTTGCCGCAGAACGCGCGCAGACGGCGGATGAGACACGCCACTTCGGCGCCAACGGCGCCGGAATACGTGTGCGCCTCGTCGAAGACCAGGTACTTGAGTGGCGCGCCGATGAACATGCCCAGGTCTTTGCCGCGCGTCAGGAGCAGTTCGAGCTGGTTCACGTTCGTCAACAGAAGCCGCGGTCGGCGCGCGGCCATTTCCTTCTCGGTCAGGCACTCTTCCCACGGCGCGATGGTCATGCGCGTGTGCTTGGCGTGCTCGCGCAGCGCGGCTTCGTAGTCGGCGCGCCCCTGGCCACGCTCCAGTTGCTTGAACTCGCCCAGTTCGCCGGGATCCGAAGGCGTCGAGCCGATGTACATGCCGAACGTGATACCGCTCCCGGCCAGCATGTGCCGCAGGCGCAGCAACTGGTCCTGCGCCAGAGCGTTCATCGGGTAGACGAGCACCGCGACAACGCCGTCAGGCTCACTTGCGTCACGCAGGCGCAGGCAATGGTCAAGTATCGGGTACAGGAATGACTCCGTCTTGCCGGAGCCGGTGCCAGTGGCGACGAGGCAGTGGTTGCCGGACTGGATGGCCTGCAGCGTCTTGTCCTGGTGGGCGAAGAGCACGGGGTAATCGGTGAGGCCGGGCAGGGCCGGGTGCACTTTGCCGGCCTCGGCCAGCTTGCGCAGGTCGGCGCCCATCTTGAACGACTTGCTGAGCGAGATGTACGGCCCTTTGATGAGCGGCGAGTTGCCCAGCGGCCGTTTGAGCATCTCCCGCGCCTGCTGCGCCAGGTCCGCGTCTGTGATCGGAAACGCCGTAAGCTGGTAGTTCAGGAAGCCTTCGATCACTTCCTGCGCGAAACGGACCGGATTGAGAGCCATGACGTGCCCCACTCTACATGAAGTAGCGGTACTTGTCTCTGCACACACCGGCAGGCTGTATCTCGGAGAGAATCCTGCCAACCTGTCGCGCAAACGCCAGAGTGATGGGCTCGCGACTGGCGTACTTGCACGCGTTCCAGTTCAGCTTGGTGAGCGCCAGTACCTCAGCGCACACGCGGTCTCCATCGGAATCACCGTGGTGCTCCACGACCTCGAGCGGCGTGGGTATCCGCGCTCCAGGGAACTCGCGGTAACTGGGGATGTAGCCCTGCGTGTAAACGAGGTAGTTTCGCCGCGCCAACTGGACGATTGTGCCCCGCACAGGCGGGTGAGTACCAAGTCGCATGAACCTGATCCCCCGATCCTGAATGGCCAGCATATCACACGAACGAACGGATGGGCTGGTCGAAAGGGCCTCCTTCATGCCCGCCAGTTCCTCGGGCCAATACCTCGATGTCTTGTGAATGACAACGCGCTCCGGCCCACCGTCCATGAGCCCTTGGGTGCTGCTTAACGCCCTCTGAAGGAGGTGCTTGCATGACTCTCGGCTAAGGTGATACTGCCTGTCGCGAGCGGGGTCGAAAACCGCGCGATCACCCTTGAGGATGATACCCTCTCCATTGGGGGAAAATGCCTGTGCCAAACTGGTTCTGTACTGTGCATCCGGAGCATGACTCTCCCGGTAGAAAGATATGCCTACGAAACACGTACGAGCCATCGAGTTCTCCAGTTCCCACGGCGTATTCCCGGCTTTGTAGTAGAGCGCGGTATACAGGTTCCAGGCGGTCGTCGCTGGATCTTCGCGACCGGAAACGGCGCCCAAGGTCGCTTCCCAGATTAGCTGGGTTGGCGGATCGAAGCGCATGGCTACCGCCTTCAGGGAATTATGGAAGTCCCAGCAGTACGTATGTTCATCGCCTTCATTCTGTGCCGGCTCATCGAAGAACCCCAGCAACGCTTGGCCAGCTTGCGCAGCGGACTTCTCCAAACGCTTCTGCACCTTCTCAGCCCTGGTGAGGATGGGGCGCGCGCCAAGTCCTCTGCGCCCCTCGACGCCACACCGTTGCTGGACCACAGTTGGCAGCGTCACAACTATGACATCCGGCCCCGGATCCTGGCCAACAAGCACCTCGAGTCGCTGTACAACCATGCCCACAATCTTCGACACGCGAAGATGGTAGTTTGGCTCGAACAGCGCGGCTTGTATGTCGGTGTCACGGATGGCCTCGCATCGGCCGATCTCCAGTCGGCAACGGAAGGGCGTTTCGAGGTCGAATCCTGGGAAATCCGGGTATACAACAGGGTGGTAGGCCTGTCCCTTGGCGTTCAAGCCAGCCGCGACGCGCCCCCGGCTGTTCTCAACCCAAGTCTTGAACAGTTGCACCGTGTCGCTTGTCCCCACTACGCCAATCCGGATTGCAGTACGTGGAGCGCGGGTGATTCCGATGGGACCGTGCATTAGCAAACCGGTCTTCGGATCATCTGACTTCTGACAACCCCCGAAGACGAGTTGCGGCTCGGGAATATGCCAAGCGGAGAAACTCTGGGGCACCAATTCCAGCTTTGCGAGCAGCTCCTCAGCGCCCGAAGTAAGCGGGGAACTGCGCCGCCTAATGCACGGCCGTTTATGCTTCGCCCGCGGACTCAGCATCTGTCTCCTCCTCTGCCTCCGGTGGCGCTAAGCTAGACGACGCGGCAGCAAGATCACCCACAGCATCGAGATCGTCGCTTACCTGTGCGAGAAGTGACTTTATCCCTATGAAATCTCCGCTAACGCCAAACTGGGTTCGTGCGAGGGCTGGAACGCCTGCTATCACAAGGGGTCTGGCGCCACAACCAGTGCCGATCTCTACATGCTTCCTGCTCTTGGTCAGGGTGCGCAGCCAAAACACAACGTGCCGAAGGATGGCTGCGTTACGCTCCTTGCCCGACCATTTCGCCGACAAGAAACCAACAGCCTTAGCGTCCAACGCCTCCCGGCCATCACGAGTGAACAGATAGCACGGCTCAATCAAGAGGAATAGACGGTCCCCTAAGGTGTGAAATCGCATTCTCGTGGCCAAATGAACCCAAAAAGGAGCCCCAGTAGCCACGTGCGTCTTGGGTGCTGCCACCTTGCGCCCGCGCTCGACGCCATGCTTTACAACCCGCGGCGATAACGCCGCATCAGGTAGGAAGAACCACCGTCCTTTTGTGTCACGGCTCAGGAACTTGCGGCAATGAACACTGAGACACCGGTTTACCATGGCCATGAACCAGAGAGACCGAACTGGGTCGGCCTGCCACTCGGCCACTTTCTCTGTCCGAATGCTGCCGGCGTCCACCAAAGCCCGCAGCGGGTTCTCCGGCAGACTCAGATCACCAAAGGCATAAAGGCGCTTCTCCTGTAGGTCGAAGCCTGTTGCGTCCTTGGCGCGACTGAACACTTCCGCGGCAGTCCGCAAGTCCGTCGCCCCACTCCAGACAGTGCGAGGATAGTCCGTCACTGGCAGCAGATTGCCAACCAGCAGATCAGTCACCTTGTCCGGCGCCGACGCCATTGTGGGCGCCAGCGAAGGCAATACTGTCGGTGCTGCACTGGCAATCGGCTTGAGGACTGGTCCCCGCCTGGGCGCCTCATCGCGCAAGACGGAGATTAGCTCCAGAAACGCGGGCTTAAATCGCTTTGGGTCGCTGAAGTCAATCCAGTGAAGTGCGCGGAACGGAGCTGGCAGGCCTAACCGCTCTTTCCCGTCCAGTGAGACCTGCCTGACGACAATGGGTATCACCCGTCGCTCCCTGTTCATAGGGTCCCCCGCAACCACGTGAGTCCACTCGAACCAGGGCCATGGGGCCTTCACTGCTTCAGGAGACAAGATCACGCCGATGTAGCGAGCCCGTTCAAGTCCCTGGTTGATGACCTCAATAATGTTCTGCCCAGGCGCGATATCCCACTTATCGAGAAAAACGCGCAGCTTCCGGCCAGAGGGCGCGCCATCAAACGTTTCACTCTCAATCTGGGCGCCCAAGTGTTCCGTCCACTCCTTGTCGGCGCGGTTGTGGCACAGGAAGATGTCGTACATCGCGGCTGCAGCAGCCATGTCAGGACTCCTCTTCCGCGGGGTTCAGCGGCATACCGTCACTCCCACGCTGTTCGCGGCCCACGAGATATCCGGCTCAACCATACTGACAGGCACAGCCGCACTTCCCTTCTGTTCGATGCGGAAGTCCGCCGCGCTGGTCACGCCATCAACATTGTGCTGCAGTATCTCGTCAAGGCACCGTCCATCTGGGGTTAAGACGCGCGCCCATTTCCGCTTCCCTTCTTGTGAGCAGAGGAATCTACGACGTTTCATCGCTTTCATGAATGGATCGGAGTCGATAAGAGTCACGTCGAAGGCCTGAGACAACCGCAGCGCAACATGGCGCCCACCTTTTGTCAGCAGCCGCAGCCTGCGTTTCACCCGACCTGCCAGACGCAATAGCTGCGCGACGTGCCAGTGGATCCTGTCGCCCTGACCTGCACCGGTCGCGAACTCGCACGCGAGGCAGGCGATCTCCTCGCGCTCGGCCACGAAGTCCGCCCAGCGCCGGTAATCTTCAGGCGTCCGCCCAACCACACTGAGGACAGTGTTTAGCCCGCGACTGCCGAGCTCACAGCAGGAAAGCGCCGTTCGCTTCATATTCACGAAGTTGTCCCAGCGCGGGACGTTCGAGAACAAGCTGAAGTTCGGTGTTGTGACCAAGTCCGGCATCAGGTCACAAATGGCTCGCAGTATCCCCGCCGGCCGAGCGCGATACCAATACGCCTCGAGCACGTCATCCTTGGCAATCCCGACCACAATCAGCTTCGTGTCCGGCTGTATCCGCAATAGCCTGGTCAATTCCGAGCGACCTCCCTGCAGCGGCTTACCGGTGCCGCGCTCGAAAAGAACGTGTAGCGGTACGGCGACCCAATCAGTTCGTAAGCAATCGGAACGTCGGTAGCCATGCAATATGTACGGGACGATCGGAGGCAACAGCGGCGTTGCCGTGGGCGAGTGTCGCGGGGTATTTGTGAGGTCCGGGCCAACGACCGCACGCATCATCGCGGCAAAGGCTGGGCGCCGCGGGCACGCGTACGGACACTCCGCACACGTCTCCGGCCCGAACTGCCTGCACAGATCCAGGCAGTTCCAGACCGGCATGCTGATCTTCAGGCCCCCGCAAAAAGGCCGGTCTATGCACACCTGGCAGCCCATGCTCTCTGTGCGGTGTTCATGGTGCCAGAACAGCTTGTTATGTGGAACCGCTGCCATCGCAATCCCTGCCTGCCAGTGCTACCGCACGACAATGTCCGCGTTACCGCTGAGCATGTGCACCTTCGCGACCTTACCCGACGCACAATCGCCGATCTCCCGCAGCGAGCGCACGACATCGGCCGGCGGGCTGACAAGTCTCCCCAGCTCAACGTACTCAGATGACAGAACCACCACTTCATCGTCAACGCGCCGAAGCAGGCAGTCTTGTTCGGGCCTGAACTCGCCAGCGGTAGGCTTCGCCAACACGGTCCGATGCTCCAGGCGCACGCCTCTGTCGAAAAGCGTCGCGTCCGTGAAGTCGCGAAAGCTCTGGTTGCGGGCTTTGAGAAATGTCCCTCTGGTCTTGTCGATGAAATCAGCGCCCATGTCACAGACCCTCCACCACAGGTATGTAGAACTTGCTCTTGCCTTGACGCGTTTCCAGCAGGATTCCTTTCGCAGCAAGCGCGCTCAGCCGGTTGTTCCAGGCGGTGACACCAATGTGTTCTTCCTCGTGCTTTCGCTTCAGCGACGGAGCGTCAGCTTTCCCGCCGAAGCTGGCCACGGCACGCAGGGTCGCCAACTCATGTGTGTCCAACCATCCAACAACCCTCGGCCCCGTAACCTGGCCGGCGGGTGTCAAACTACCGGCAACCACCGCATCCTTCGTACCGTCCAGCAGAACCCGAAGCTCCTCGACTGTCTCCTCGGACATGTTCACGACGATCGGATACGCGGATGGATCTCTCTTGCGGCAGTAGTCTCTGAACGCGAGCAGCGACTCCCTCAAACAGCTCGCAGTTACCACCGACGTTGCGGCGAAGTCGACGGCGACGAGGGTACGCTCGGACGCAGGCCGTAGACTGGCAATAAGCTCGCCAAGGATCGCCCGACCTCTAGCGGCCCCCGCTGCGACATCGCCATGTGTTCGTGTGAACGGAATCACCTGAGTCATCATCTTGGCACATCCTCATTACGCTCAGTGAGTATAATGACACAAGAGCTTGCCGAAGTCAAGTGGGCGCTGGAAGATTCTGTGGACGGCAGATCACAGACAACATAAGACCTTGGTAATACAGCCTTTGTGATGGGATGACGTGGTCCAGATCGGGTGACGTTCCGTCCACCGTCAGACATGCGTCGCCGCTCCGGAATCGCAGATGACCGTTCAGGTTGGCCAAAGCTCGGAATATGCTTCCGAACCCATACCCGCTCCTGCTCTGCGCCCCGAACCTGGAGACCCCGTCTCTCAGTGCGAGCGAAAGCGCGATCCCATGGTCATCTCCCAGTTCATAGTCGGTGCATTTCCCCAGACTTCTCAGCACGCCTATCCCCGCGTCTGCAACGACGAACTCGAATTCCCCCGTGGACCAGCGATACCCAACGACCGCCGACCCTGGGTTCTCCGAGTGCCGGGGGACATTGTCAACCATCTCCCACACCGCGGCACTGAGCGCGCGAGCTGTCGTCTTCGGGAAGCCGGCACTCGCGGCCCCCCCTTCCGCCCGGCGAGTGAAAGACTCAAACCACGTTGAGTTCATCTCGGAGTCGTCCACCGGGCACCACGCCACTTCGACCTCGGCTGGTTGCGATGAGACAGGCGGAGCTTTGCGGAGATGGCGGACGGCGGTCATCACTACTCCGTCCTCGAGTTCTGTGACCGCGGGAAGATGCCTCAGGTGCCGCTGAGTGTAATGGTACTCGACAACTGGACCAAGGCGCGTTGCCTGCGCCGACCGCACGATGCTCTGCACGGCCGGGAATCGTTCCGGCGGGACGAGCGCGATATCGTCCAGAAGCTCGAAATCGAGGCTGTAGAGGGCCATCGCCTCGTCCTCAGCGAGTGAAGATCAACCACGTTTCTGTCATGCGATCCATCCCAAACCAGTAGGAGCCAACGTAGTGACCGTCTGCTCAAGTCATCCGCTGCCCCTCGGTCCCCCTGAGCTTGTCCGGCGGCCGCTTGAGCATCTCCCGCGCCTACTGCGCCAGAACCGCATCCGTGACCGGAAACACCGTGAACTGGTGGTTCAGGGAATCTTCATCTTCATCCTTCGACCACGCCACTGCGCGGAGCGAACAGGGCCCACTCGGAGGCACCGTTTGGCCTCCCAGTCTATTGGTCTCCTTGCCGAGGCCGCGAGACAATCTCCAGGAACCTGTCATACCGACCGGCGCAATCCCTCAACGCCGTCTGCACCATCTGCAGGGGCATCGTGATCTTGTAGCGGGCCTGTTTTCCGGAGCCAAGATATTGCACCTCAGTCAGCACACCAACCCTCAACAGGTCGGGCAGCAGCCCATTGAAAAACTCGGGCTGCTTCTCGCCCAACCGCATTCTGAACACGTTCTCATTCACTTCGGTGGCCCGCAGGAAGGTTCGGAATACCCGTTCAGCGAGCGCAACGCGCGTATCCACTACACCGGGTGATGGCGGCGCTGGCTGTGCTGCTCCCGCAGGGGCGGGGAAATCGACACCCAGCTTAGCAAGCCGCGCACGCACCGCCGCCGGGTCATAGAGCGTTGCTTCGTCTGCGCCGCCGATCACGCCATGCACTGTGACGTTCACAAATGCGACTTTGTCGATGCGGATGGCCGGTCCCAGGTCAATCCTGTCGAAACTGCATTCCTCGAAGCGGCACTCCCGTAGGGTTGTTTGTTCGAGCGTCATTGGGTAGAAGTAGCAGTTCCTGAACAACACACCGTGGATATCCTTTCGGCGAAAGCAGTCAGCGAGAAATGACAGCCCCTCGATCACCAGCTTGCTTGGGTGCTTCCGACCATCGAGAAGCTCGATGCATATCCCGCCAGCGCTGTCCCGAATGCATGACCCCCTACTTTCCTGCTGACATGCGGTGCATAAGACGCTTATGAACTGCTCAGTCCTATCATCGTCCTTGACGCGAGCACAGTGAGCTGCAGCCTTCACCGACATCTCGGGGATTACCCTATTGCGCAGCAGGTTTCGCACTTTCACCTGATCCGTTTTACGCAGAGCTTTGCCGACCGAGAGACCAAGAAAATAGGAGAGGAACTCCTCGTGATCGAATCTCAGGCTCCGGCCGTCAGCCGGGGTTAACAGAGCATGATGCTTGATGCGGTCCATGACCTGTCTAGTGACCACCGGCGACTTGGAGCGTTGCTGGCAGAAGGCTTCCGTGACAAAGTCCACCATGTCGATGAACAGCACCTCGGTGTTGCTAACCCACATCTCCTCTGCGAGATCCGTTAGGAGGTCTATGTGTTCCGCAACCGACAGCAGCGGCTGAGCCGGTTCGCCGGTTTTGTCAATCCATTTGTCCGTTACCTCACGTTCGACTATGGTGCGAACGAAACTGTCGAAGAACTCCTGGGGAGTTGTCCTCAGGCGCCTGAGCAGCTCTGCTCTATCCTTGCTGGGCTCAAGCACGATCAACAGTCGCTTGACGAGCACCGGCCGCGTCAGGACGGGGTGGTCACTTCCCAGCACGCTGCACGCCTCCTCGTAGACCTGTTGGCAGGTTCCCAGCTTAGCCTTCGCGCAGTAGTCAAGAAACTGCTGCCGTGACCAGCGGTTGATCGCAAGCTGCGCAAAGGCCGCGGATTGCCCCCCGAGCGTATCAAACAAGCGCGATTGAGTTTCCAAACCCTTGAACTCAAAATACGCCTTCCTGGCGGCGATCAGGACAGAGCCGCTTGCGTTGAGCAACTGGAGTAGCCCTCCTAGCGCCGAAGCGGCCTCGCCCGTAGCCGTCTCGATGAACATCTCCTCAAACCCGTCAAAGGCGGGGATTACCACTCCCATTCGTACCAGGGCGATGAAGGACTCGTAGTAGAGATACTGGAACCTATACCGGTTCAGCAATGCGCCCGCAACAACATCGTCGAAGCGCATGAACGTCCTGCCGCCAAGAGGTATGGGAACCAGCAGCCAATCGGTTTCCTTGTTCCTGTATTGCTCCGCTTGGTGGCGAGCGAGTTCGTTGATGACGGTCGTCTTGCCTTCACCCGCGCCCGAAGTGAGGTACAATACGCTCGCCACGCCAGCAGGCCGCGAGTCCAAAGACGCGCGCAGCGCCAGACTGATGTTGTCAACGTCCTTGAACTCATCAGTGGGAGCCAAATCGAGACGATCAAGAAGGCGCCCGGACGGGGCAACGAACGCCTTGTTCTCCGGGATGGCCGATAGGAGGCAGTCCGCAAGCTGCGGAATCCGCGCTACACGGTTAACCAGCCACGATTCAGCCGGCATGCAGTCTGAACCTTCGGTGACGACTACCGCCCCCTGCCGAAGCAAGAGTTTGGCATCGATTAGCTGGTCCCGTATCTGTGCAACCAGCCTACCCCTCGACATGTCAACGTTCGCGGGCGTATCCGTGAACGTTGACAGGATCCGCCTGAAGTCTTCTGCGTTCATGGCTTACTCCTCCAAGTTTCTTTGGCTGTACGCAGCGCCGACACCACGGCAATAGTGGGCGGCGGTCCGGCGCTGGGGCTTCGTGTGCAGATGGACCACTGAGTGCCCAGCCAGCAGGGCAAGGCGGATTGCGGGCCACAGATCGTCATCAGACGAGACTACTACGAAGCAGGTTGTGCTTCCGCGCGCGAGGTAGACGAGGTCCGCCGTGAGCATCGTATCCACCAGTTTCTGCTCATCGCGGTAGAAGAGCTCGCCGGGCGTAAGCGTGCAGCCCGGTTGTGGACACAGCCCATTGGATAGGAAGGAATGGAGAACAGACAGTATGCAATCCGCTGCACCGCAGCCGTGGTCCTGTGGATTCCGACAGCGCAGTCCACGCACCTGACGTTGCTCCCGGAAGGTGTGCAGGAGCACTTGGGATGGTTCCGCATGCAGGCCCAACGCGAGTTCGACATTGACCGCCACCTTTTGGGTCACCGAGCCCGTTGCAGTGCACACTATACGTGGGAAACACGCAGCACGGATGTCAGCCGCCAGTCTCTGTGCCCGCTTTGTAAGGTTGGTCTGCGTACACCATCCTCCGTAGAGCCTGATCAGCAGACGGTCTGGAACCGAAGGGACACAACCGTTGAGTTGTGACACTATCTGCTCCGCCAGCCCAATCACACCGTACTGCTGGCGTCGCGGCAGCAGGTTGTCGTAGTCCACAAGCACGTTCACGGTATCCATGGGCCGCTACGCTCCACCTCATCAGAACATGTGCTGTTGGCCTTTCGCGTCCTTCCTCTTCTTACCCCGCGGAGCGGCATTCTTCCCAGTTTCGGGCGCTAACTGGAAGTCGGTGCCGTCGGCGGCCGGGGCGGCGTTATCCGTTTTTGACTTGGGCGGGGCGTAGGGGTCTTCGCCGGCCATGAGGCGGGCGAAGGCTTCGTCGCCGAGGATGTTGCGGGCGTGGAGTTCGCACTCTTTCCACGAGTCTTCGGGCGTGCCTTCCAGTTGCCAGGGCAGGAAGCGCGGGCCGAGGCGTGCGGTGGCCGGCGTCTGCGCGGACGGATCGGTGCTCTTGGGCTGGGTGAACTTCTTCGGCAACTGGATAATACCTTGATCGCCCAGCGACCATTGGGCCGGATCGGCGACCTCACCGGGGAGCATCCAGCCTTCGCCACCGTTCATGGCGCAGAAGGCATCCAGGCCCATCTCCTTCAGGTCGCGGAAGGCCGCCAGCGCCAGCGTGGTGTGGCGCAGTTCCAGCGGCTTATCCTGATCCACACGCCAGAAGCCCTTTGCATCGCTCCGGTCCTGCCGCAAAATCCAGGCGAAGTCGCCAAACGACAGCCCGTACAGCTCGGCCACGATCGCGTCGAGAATGCTGCGCAGACGCAGGCGCTCGTGCGGGGTCACTGCCCACAACCGCCGGACATGCTGCTCCGCAATGCAAAGATTGAGTTTCTGAAGAATCCACTCTGGGGCGAACACGGCGTCCGCCATTGTCAGCCTTGCCGTCAATCCCGCTACCGTCGAAGGTGCTGCTTTGCCAGGAATGGCGGCTACTTCTTCGAGGTAGAAAACCGAGACGTTGCCTTGGCTCATCTTGACGCGCAGTAGCTTGTCGAAAGGGAAACTGACAATACATCCGAGCAGCGCAAGTGCATCAATACTACGGCTTGGTGTTATGGTGTTGATGGAGTGGCCGCACGGGTACGGTGGCAGAAGACATGCCATGCACGTTCGAACATTGCACGCATTCTGCACGTTACGGAAGGCGAGTTTCGGCTGAACTGAGCGAGCTAGGTTCTTCACCGCGATGCTCGCACGCATGTAATATTGCGCGCGGATACCGTTCTTTGGAAAAGACTGGGGGAGCCATGGAGAACCACCTGGCGCATTCGACTCGAATGCGTTCAGCAGGTGGTCGAGCTGGCTGATCATGACGCCCTGATACAAGGGAAGGGCGAAGTCCCCATCGGACATGGCGATCCGGCCGTACTCATCGGGTTTGGAACCGGTATCGAAGAGATGCTGCGCTCTGAGGAATAACTTTGAATCACCGGTCATGTGGAATTCGCGGCCGAAAACGAAGTTGCCGCTCGATAATCGCTCCCCAAGCGGGATGCCATGTCCATACATTTTGTCGAAAACACCAACATCTTTGACGCCGCCTATCTCCACAAAGGCGTTGGATCTTGGGCTGTAAGTCTTCAGACGGTCGGCCCGATAAGGTGCGCCGAACTCATCTGCGCGTTCCCAATCCGCCATGTCGTGCCGCATGAACGCCGTTTGAATCGCCTCCGTCTTGCCGCTCTTCTGGATGATCACCGGGCAGAACTTGAATGAGCGATGGATGGCGAAGATGCCGTTCTTGTTCTCGAAGCCGAAGAGCCATTCCCAGCGGCAGCGTTCGAGGAATAGCTTGCGCAAATCCTGCGTGCCTTTGTCCGTGTACAGTCCGCTGGGAACGATCATGCCCAACCGGCCGCCATCGCGTAACAGCGCGCGCGCTGACTCCAAGAACGTCTTGTAAGTGTTCACGTCTGCACTGCCCTGATGCCGAAACGGGTGCTCGCCATCGGCGTAGCCGCTGCGCCCGGTGCGCTGTTCGCGCCAGCGCGTATGCAGTTCCGCGCTCCGCGCTCTGCCACTTTTCCCCTCCGCCAGCGGGAACGCAACTCCGTCGTCCTGTGGATCGCCAAACGGCCGCGCGGCGTATGACGCGAACGCACCAAGCGCCTTGAACTGCGCGTTGTATTCGACCCAGATGCGCTCTACCTCGGGGTCCGAGCCAAACAGACCCGTTTGGTGTGTCAGTGCTTCCTGCTTGCCGTAGGTCCGGTACACAGGATCGAAGTTGCTAAAGAACTCTTTCGAGTTCGGTTTCAGGATTTCCCACGGCGGGTTGCCGACGACTGCGTCAAACCCCTGCCGCTGGGTCGTGAATACGTCCGGGAATTCCAGCTCCCAGTGGAAGAAGCGGTGCTCCCGCGCCAGCCGCGCCACCGTGTTCCTATCCTTCTGTACTTGTTCTCGGTGTTCTTTGGGTGCGCTGTGGCTGATCAAGTCGTGCCAGCGTGCCGGCGTTAGCCCGTCATCATCCACAATTGCCGTCGGCGGCCAGAACCAGACCGCGCACCAGGCATCAAAGGCTTCCTTGAGCGCCACAAACGCCGGATGAGCGCGCAGCTTGCGGTAACGCCGCTCGCGCTCGTCCGTCTCCAGCACACCAAGCGCGTGGAGTTCGTCCAGCTTCTCGCGCGCCTTGTCGTGCACCTGCCGCGCGTCCTGGTTGGCGTCGGCGAAGAGCCACGTGCCGGCGCGCTGCGCAATCAGCTCGGCCAGTTCGCCGCGGACGCGCTCGTCCTTCACCTTCTGGATGGCCTCGGTGAGCTGGCCCTTGGCGAAGCGCACGCCGTTGCCGTGCTGCTTGTCGCCGCCCTCGCGTTCCCACGCCAGCGCGGGGTAGTCCTCGAAGCGGTCGAACCAGCACCCGACCAGCGCGTTGCCGCAGCGAATCTTGTGGTCGAGGAACGTCATCGGCAGGTCCGGGTCGAGCGTTTCGACCCACAGGCTGAGCTTGCACAGCTCGACGGCCAGCGGGTTGAGGTCCACGCCGTACAGGCAGCGTTCAACGACGTAGCGCATCAGCCGCGCCTTCAGCATCGGCTCGAAGCGTTCGTCGCTGAGCGGCACCGGCAATACGTCCTCTTCGACCTTGCCCGCGGCGGCTTCGCCAAGCGGCAACGTGATGAGCGTTTCCTTTCCCTGCTGGCGCAGGCGCCCGTGGACGTGCAACGATTCCCACAGCGCCCGCGTGAGATAATGCAGCGCGCCGACCAGGAACGAACCGGAGCCGC
>JAPLOD010000256.1 GCA_026692735.1 Planctomycetota bacterium
GCCGGGTGCGCTCAGGCGGCGCGCGAGATCGCCAAACAGATCGAGGAGGAACTCAGTTATCCCGGCGAAGTCCGCGTCACGCTGATCCGTGAGGCGCGCTTCATCGAGTACGCGCGGTAGAGGTAGGCTCTTGGCTCAGGCATTCTGGGTCGCGGCTTGACGCCATGCTGCATGCTGAGTTCCCAACGCTGAATGGGTCCGGCGGCTTGCACTTTGAGGCGGTCCCCGGTCTAATGGTGGCATGAAGGTCTATGCGGGGGATGATGCCCGCCCTGCTGAAACGGGCGCAATCGTCACCATCGGAACTTTCGACGGCGTGCACAGGGGCCACCAGAGCGTTCTGGGCGAACTGGTGGAGTGGGCCCGGGAGAAGGGCGTGCCCGCGGGCGTCCTCACCTTTCGCAGACACCCACGCAAGACCCTGGCCGGCAGCGAACCCGATATGCTGACCACCTTCGAACACCGGCTCGTCCTCTTCGAGCGCGCGCACGTTGACTTCGCGTGGGTGCTGGAGTTCACGCCCGCGCTGGCCGCGCTGACCGCGCGCGACTTTGCCGGCGAGTACCTGGCGCAGCGGCTGGCGATCCGCGGCCTGGCCATGGGCTTCGACTCGTGCTTCGGTTCGGACCGGATCAACAAGGACTCTCCCGAGCTTGCGCCCCTGGCCCGCGAACTGGGCTTCGCCGTGCGTGGTCTGGAGCCCGTGCTGTCGCCCGAGGGCGAGGTCATCTCCAGCACGCGCATCCGCGACGCCATCTGCGATGGGCGCCTGCGCGATGCCGAGGCCATGCTCGGCCGGCACGTGTCCGTGTACGGCACCGTCGTCGCGGGCGATGCGCGCGGCCGGCGTCTCGGGTACCACACGGCCAACCTCGACCTGGCTCAGGAAGTGCGCCCGCCGTTCGGCGTCTATGCGACGATCGCGCTGGTGGGCGAGGCCCGCTTCGGGTCCGTGACCAACGTCGGCTACCGGCCGACCATCACTCAGAACCTGCCGCCGGGCACCAAGCCCGACTTGCTCATCGAAACGCACCTCTTCGATTTCAGCGCCGACTTGTACGGTCAGAAGATGGAAGTGCTGTTCATCGAGAAGCTGCGGGACGAGCGGCGCTTCGCCGACGTGACCGCGCTGGCCGAGCAGATCCGGAAGGACGAGGCTCGGGCCCGGGCGATACTTCTGGCTCACGGCTTGCCCTAGGAGAGACCGCGTGCAGGCAGCACGTTCCATCGTACGGGTCTTCGTTGTGCTGCTCTTCGTGGCGGGTTGCAGCGCCGGAGAAGAGAAGCCGGAGCTCATCGCGAACGTGTACTACTCCAAGGCGGATCCCCACTGGAAGGACGCGGAGAAGCTGATTGACGCGGCGGCGCGGGAGTACGCGCCGGTGAAGGTCAACAAGATAGACATTGACGACGACATCGGCTACTGGCAGCTTGCCGCCGCGGAACAGGAGCTGAATATCGTTCCGCCGGGCGACATGACGGTGGTGATAGGCACGCTCGTCCTGACCAGCAAGGATTCGCGCCGCGACGTGGAACACTGTTTCGCGGGCGTGGCCAAGCGCCTGCGCAATCCGAACGACGGCAAGGGCAGGTTGACGCCGGACGTGGCGAAGTTCGCCGCCGAAGCCTTCGGTGAGGGCGCGTCCAGGGACGCACTCCCGAGACCGCCGCGGCCAAAGTGGACGCCATCACGGGCGCCACCAAAACGTCCGTCCTTTACGGCAGCGCCGTGAAAGAAGCACTGGCGGAAATCCAAAGGCGCGAAAAGCAATGACACTGAGGACAACGCTTCTATGCCTGTTGTCGCTGGCGTGCGCCGCCATGCATGGAGCCGCAAGCGCGGAAGGCGACGCGCGCAAGCCTCTGCTCACAGTCCTGTACAGCGCCGAGACCCACGCCGCGCTGCTCCCGTGCGACTGCCCGCTGCAGCCGCTCGGCGGCGTGGCGCGGCGCGCGACGCTGATCAAGCGGTACCGCGAGCGCGGTCCAGTCCTGCTCGTTGACGCCGGCGGCTGGCAGGCGGGCGGCATCTACGACGAGGATTCCGACGGCGATCCTCGGCACGACGAACTGCGGACGCAGTTGATGGCCCGAGCCATGGTCCTGATGGGCTACGATGCGATCTCCGGCCGGGAGCGTGAAGAGGCATTGCAGGCCAAGTACGTGGCTGACGGCAAACAGCGCCGGATGCTCGCAAGCGGCCTCGTGTTCGATGTTCAGCAGCGGGCGGGCGAGCCGGGGCTGCGCCTGTGGCTTTCCAGCGCGCTGGGCGCCTTGTCCGCCGGACCGTCGAACGCGCCGGCCATTGTTCTGTCGCGGCTGGGCGAAACGGAGAGCACGGCGCTGGCGGCTGAGTTGAACGAGGAGGCTTTGATCATCAACGCCGGCCGCAAGACGTCGCAGCGGCTGTGGTGGCGCAGCGGCAAGGCGACGCTGGCGAATTTCGACTACCAGGCCCAGCGGCTCGGTGTGATGGAGATATACCCCGCCAAGCCGGCTTCGGAGTCGGGGCCGCGGTTCGACATCTGCGTCCGCCTGGAACCCCTCACAGCCGACATCCCCGACGATCCCGAGATCGCCAAGCTCCTGGCGCCGCATTTGCCCGAGCTGAAGAAGAAGGGCAAGCAACGCCTGGAGATCGAGTTCTGGACGATGCCGGAATGCCCGGGCTGCGCTCAGGCATGGCCCGACCTGCAGCGGCTCGCGACGGACTTGGGCAACCGGGCCAGCATCGCGCTGCACTTCGTCCTTCACAACGAAGACGGCAAGCTGGCGTCGCTGCACGGCGAACGGGAGTTGCAGGAAGCGGGCATCCAGGCGCTGATCCAGAAGTACTACCCGGAGAAGACGTGGGCGTGGCTGGCGTGGCGAAGCCAACACCCGGAAGCACCGTGGCAGGAGGGCGCCGCGGCGCTGGGCCTCCTCCTGGCCCGTCTGCGCGGCGCCCTGGCGCAGGGCGAAGCCGCAAAGCTTCTCGAAGCCGACTACGACTTGATGCAGCGCCGCGGGGTAAGCGGCAGCCCTTCGCTCGTTATCGCCAACCGTCTTTACGACGGCTCGCTGGAGCGCCTGCAGGTGTTGCGGGTCGTCTGCGGCTTGCTGGAGGAGCCGAAACCCGGCGCCTGCAAGGACGTGCCGGCCTGCTTCTTCGATGCCCAGTGCCGGAAACGCGGCTTCATCGGGCGCTGCGTGGACGCCGGCAAGCCGACCGCGCGTTGCGACACCTCGCGGCCCGCGGTGCAAGTGCCGGCGATAGTGGTCACAGACCGCGAGAACATCTACGACAACCACGAGCGCATCCTGGAGGCGCTGATCGGCGATCTGCCGGGCCTCGAATACCGTGTGCTGGATCTCACCGCACCGGAAGCGCGCGACCTCGTGCAGAAAGCCGGGATCCCACGCCTGCCAGCGTATCTCCTCGATCCGGCGGCCAGGACCGAGGTGGGCTATGCCGAAAACGTCGGCAAAGTGGCGCGCCTGGACAAGACCGCGACCATGCTCGTGCTGGAAGGTCCCGGCACGGTCGGCTCCCACCGCGTCGTGAATCGCCCGCGCATGAAAGGGCGCGCGGACCTGTTCGTGTCGCGCCTGAGCAAGTCAGGCGAGGAGGCGCTGGAGGAGGCACTCGCGCACCAGCAGGCGGCTGGTCCCCTGGCGGTCGAGCTTGTGCTGCACGACGTCCTCTACTGGCGCAGGCCCGCCGCTGGGCAGCCGGAACGGCGGGAACTGGCGGCGACGAACGGCATCGCCGAGATCGAAGAAGCCGCTCGCGCCATGGCCGTCAGGAAGCTGGCTCCCGGGAAGTTCAACGCCTACCTGCTTGAGCGCGGCAAGCAGCGCGGCAGCTCATACTGGGACGCGCCCTTGAAGGCCGTCGGCATTGACCCGGCCAAGGTTCGCGAGCTGGCCGAGAAACCCTCCGACGAGGTGCTGCAGGCGCTGTACGCCGAAGCCGACCTGCTTCAAAGCCTGAACGCCGGAGGGGAGATTGTGTTGCTGGCGGAGAACTGCGAGCTGATCCCCATCCGCTCGCGGCGCGACCTGCGGGACGTGCTGGAAAGGATAGGGCCGAGAAAGTGAGACCGCGTCCGAACAATGCGGAAGAGGGGCGCAGACTACCGGTTCCCACACAGCCGGGGAGCGGCGTCAGTCCCGATTCACCGAGGCCGCGGCCGGTGACCGCCATGAGCGCGGAGGAACTGGCAGCGCTGTTCAAGAGCTGGGGTGAGCCGGCATTTCGCGCCACGCAGTTGCGGGACTTCGTGTTCCGCCAGGGCGTGGCCTCGTACGAGCAGGTCACGAATCTCAGCAAGGAACTGCGACAACGGCTATCACGGGAAGCACCGCTCTACGAACTGGC
This sequence comes from Planctomycetota bacterium, assembly GCA_026692735.1. GTDB lineage: Bacteria > Planctomycetota > SZUA-567 > H5-PLA8 > H5-PLA8 > JAPLOD01. The sequence continues at coordinate 4,361 of JAPLOD010000256.1, forward strand.
TCCGGTCGAGACCAGCGCGGGCGACGAGGCCACGAAGTGGCTCTGGCGGGCGGGCGACGGCGCGTTGATCGAGTCGGTCCAGATCCGGGCACCGGAGCGGGTGACGAGCTGTCTTTCAAGCCAGGTGGGCTGCGCGATGGGCTGCGCGTTCTGCGCCACCGGGAGCAGCGGCTTCGAGCGCAACCTGCAGGCCCATGAGATCGTCGAGCAGTACCTGCAGATGTGGGGCCGCTCCACCACGCGGTCGAGCCATGTGGTGTTCATGGGCATGGGCGAGCCGCTCCTCAACTACGACGCTGTGCTGGCCGCAGTGCGGACGCTGAACAGCCCGCCGCCGCAAGGCGCCGGCATCGCGGCACGGCGCATCACGCTTTCCACGATCGGCATAGTGCCGGGCATTCTCCGGCTGGCCACGGAGAAACTGCAGGTTGAGCTGGCCGTCTCGCTGCATGCGCCCGATGAAGAGACGCGCGGGCAGTTGATCCCGGCCGCGAAGCGGTATCCGATCCGTGACATAATGGCCGCGGTGGAAGAGTTCTCACGCCGCGCACGGCGCCTCGTGACGTACGAGTACGTGCTGCTGGCCGGCGTGAACGACTCTCCGGAACAGGCCGGGGAGCTGATCGGCCTGCTGCAGACGCATCCGTGCAAAGCGAACCTGATCCCGTTCAACCCGGTCGCGGGTTGTGCGTACCAGCGCCCTGCGCTGAAAGACCAGGAGCGGTTCAAAGCCATCCTGGAGAAAGCCCATATTCCTACGACGATCCGCTATTCGAAGGGGGGGAGCATTGACGCCGCCTGCGGCCAGTTGCGGCGTCGCGTGGCGGGGACCACGTAGCCCCAGCGGCCCCTAAAAAAAAAGGCGGCCCGAAGGCCGCCTTTCCCTAACAGCAGGCTTGCTTCTTACTCAGACGGCACCCAGGACGGGAGCACTGGGTCGAAAATGGTCAACTGCGCGGTATCGGTCGAACCGCGATCACACTGGAAGATCGTGCCGTTGTTGTTGATGGTGAACGTATCGCGGCCGGTGCCATCATACGCACCCGGGACGGCGCTCATCGCGTACCCCAGCGTCATGAAGCCCTGCGACGTTACGTAACCGCGGGAGCCACCCGTCGCCGCTGAGCCCTGAAACAGCAACACCGTGAAAACGTACCCGGCCTTGGGCGTGGCCACGCCCGGCTCGCCTTCCGCATTAGCGAAGGACCGGTCAATCAGGCACAGGTCATTGGAGCCGGCCGACTTCTCCAGCAGGCTGTTGTCGCCGGACATAACCTGAGCGTACTCCAGCACACCGTTGGCGTTGTAGTCTGTACGGTGGTAGATCTCTTCCGCTTCCGCGAACGCCTTGCATGCCGCGGCAGCAGCCGTCTGATTGGCGGCCATCCTCGAGCGCAACAAGCTGGGGATGGCAATCGCAGCGATGATCGCGATGATCGCCACAACGATCATCAGCTCGATCAAGGTAAAGCCCTTTTTAACCATGGTGCTCTCCTTTCCTTCCCAAGACCCAGCCGGCGCCCCAAGACCCCGGCACGTTCCCTTCCAGCCTAAGGGCCGCCTACTCCATGACCCCCGGTATTGCTCTTAGGCGTGCGCAAATGAACGCCCACAAACCCTAAAACCAATCGTAAATACTAACCCTTGTCGAGGCAGAGCCTTATGTGCTCACGTCACCGCGCACGGCCGTGCCAGAATGCGCGAGGGCCGGAATCTGTCATCTCGGATTGACGAAACTTGTCACTGCGACGTTGCAGCGTCAACGTCCGCTTCCTCCAAACCCATACACTGCCGCCACATCATTCATGGTGATAACGTCATGAAAATGGTGGCAGAAAAGCGAGCGCAGACCCAGGGCGGGCTGCGTACGTGGGTGCGACGCGCTGCGGGAGGATCGCTACTCCGCGGGACACCATCCCAGGGCGCGATCAGGGTCATACTTCGTCTCCTGAACGCCCGTCGTGCCCCGGTCTCTCTGGTACACCGTTCCGACCTCACTGAGTATGTAACTGGATCTGCCAGTGAGGTCGTAGCCAGCGGGAATGGCGCCTATCCCAAACCCCAACGCCATGGAGGATTGCCCGCCGCCAGGATTGGTCAGCATGAAGCTGCGCGCGCCGCCGTCTGCCGCGGCGGTCTGGCTGGTCAGAATGGTAAACACGTAGCCGTTCTTGCCGGTGGCCGCACCTGGTTCGCCCTCCGCTTGCGCAAGGGTACGGTCAATCGTGCCCAGATCAGCAAGGCCCGCCTGGGTCTCCAGCAAGCTGTTGTCGCCGCTCATAAACTGGGCGTACTCCAGGATGCCGTCGTGATCGAAATCCGTGCGTTTGTAGATGCTCTCGGCCGTGCCGATGGCTTTGCAGGCTGCCAACGCGGACGCCTCGTTGGCCGAGATGCGCGCGCGGATCATGCTGGGGATGGCGATGACCACGATGACTGAGATGATCGCGACGACGATCATCAGTTCAATGAGCGTGAAGCCTCGGTTGAGTTTCATGGCGATCCTCCTTGCGAACCAGCGCAAGCGCCCACAGCTTCGTCCTGATCGCCCATCACTGTCGTCCTGTGAACTCGTTCGCTGGTGTTGCAAATAAGCATCCAATCCAGCCGGCTTCCCAAGGATTGCACAACGTGCAAGATGTCAACCACTTGCGAGACTGGAGCGGCAGAGCAACGCACGTGCGCTGCCAATGAGCGGCTTACCCAGTGACACAATGTGGCAGAACTTGACATGACAGGGTAGGGCGGAACGCCGCATGACCTATGCCCGTTCTTAGCCAGCAGCCTGTGGCCTGAGCCCGTCCGTGTCCAAGACTGCACAATGTAGCGCAATCCGCCGGATTGCGCCGTCCGTCGCGCCGTGCCGTTGCCCTGAACCCTGTCCCAGTTCCGTGTCCAAGACTGCACAATGTAGCGCAATCCGCCGGATTGCGCCGTCCGTCCCGCCCCTGCCGTTACCCTGAACCCTGAACCCTGAACCCGGAACCCTGAACCCTGAACCCGGAACCCCGTCCCAGTTCCGTGTCCAAGACTGCACAATGTAGCGCAATCCGCCGGATTGCGCCGTCCGTCCCCCCCGTGCCGTTACCCGGCACCCTGAACCCTGAACCCGGAACCCCGTCCCAGTTCCGTGTCCAAGACTGCACAATGTAGCGCAATCCGCCGGATTGCGCCGTCCGTCCCCCCCCGTGCCGTTACCCGGCACCCTGAACCCTGAACCCTGAACCCGGAACCCCGTCCCAGTTCCGTGTCCAGAACTGCACTAGGTGCATAGCTTATATCGTCTGCGCCCTGTGGTATGCTCGCGTTGCGCGGGCAGGCGCGCAAGAGACACCAGCCAACCCTCTTTGAGGGAGCATCACCGGACTTGCGGGCGGTTCCTTGGCCTGAAAGGCCAATCTGGAATAGCCAGGGCCGAAGGCCGGGACTCTGCACACCCGGTGATGCACCCCGGCCCTGGCGCGCCGCGGTTTTCTCCGCGCGACACCACCGCCTGCACGGCTAGAATCTCCACACGGCAGCACATTCGGGGAGCCGGCCATGGGTTCACGCGACAAGGAACGCGCCAGCGCGACGGACGCGGGCGCTCAACCCATCAACGCGCGCAAGCAGCGCGTGGCTGAGTTCGTGGCGTGGGCCGGCAAGCACATCAAGGGCGACGAGAAGGGCGAGGCGCAGATATTCCTCGACCGGCTCTTCCAGGCATACGGGCAACAGGGAATCCTCGAAATTGGAGGCACTCTGGAGTTCCGGCTCCGCAAGTCGAAGGAGGACGGCGGCGGCACGGCCTTCGCCGATCTGGTGTGGAAGCCGTATGTTCTGGTCGAGATGAAGAAGCGCGGCGAGGATCTTACGCGCCACTACCGGCAAGCCTTCGACTACTGGGTGCGGCTGGTGCCGAACCGTCCGCACTACGTCGTACTCTGCAACTTCGACGAATTCTGGGTGTACGACTTCGAAACGCAGATGGACACGCCGAAGGACCGCGTGCCGCTGGCCGAACTGCCTGAGCGCAACGGCGCGCTCGCGTTCCTGTCGCCCGTCCACGAAACGCCCGTCTTCGCGCACGATCATGTGGCGGTCACGCGCGACGCCGCCGACAAACTGGCCATGTGCTTCAACAGCCTGGTGGCGCCGAACCGGAAGGCGAGCGTCAGCCGCGACGACGCGCAGGCGTTCATCCTCCAGATGCTCGTGGCACTCTTCGCCGAAGACATCGGACTGCTGCCCCAGTACACGGTCACGCGGTTGCTGGACGAATGCAAAACACCGGCGGACACCTACGACCTGCTTGGCGGCCTCTTCGTAGCAATGAACGACCCGAGGGGTAATCCCGGCGGGCGCTACAAAGGGGTCGCGTACTTTAACGGCGGGCTGTTCGCTAAACCGGCGCAACTGGAGCTGCAGCCGAATGAGCTGAATCTCTTGAGAGCTGCCGCTGAGTTCGAATGGTCGCAGGTGCGGCCGGAGATCTTCGGCACGCTGTTCGAGCACTCGCTGGGCAAGGAGCAGCGGCACGCCTTCGGACAGCACTTCACCAGCCCCGTTGACATCATGAAGATCGTGGGGCCGACCATCGTCGAGCCGTGGCGCGAGCAGATCGAGAACGCCTCGACGCTGACGCAGATGAACAAGCTGCGGAATCGCATGGAGCACTTCACGGTGCTCGACCCCGCCTGCGGTTCCGGCAACTTCCTGTACATCGCCTATCGCGAACTGAAGCGCCTGGAGAAACGGCTGTTCGAGCGGATGGAGGAGAAGTTCCCGAGCGAGGCGAAGCAGACGGGCCGTATGAGCTTCCTGTCGGCGCAGAACTTCCACGGCATGGATATCAGCCCGTTCGCGATCGAGCTGGCCAAGGTCACGATGGTCATCGCCCGCAAGCTGGCCATTGACGAACTGCACATCAACGAAAGCCCGCTCCCGCTGGACAACCTGGACGCCAACTTCAAAGCCGTGGACGCGCTGATTGATGCGGCCGGCATCCCGGCGCAATGGCCGAAGACCGACGTGATCATCGGCAATCCGCCGTTCCTCGGCGCCAAGTTGCTGAAACCGCAACGCGGGCCGGATTACGTGAACCTGCTGCGCAAAGCGTATCCGGACGTGCCGGGGATGGCCGACTACTGTGTGTATTGGTTCCGCAAGGCCCATGACCAGCTTGCCGGATGCACGGCGGACGATCCCGTGGCGGGACGGGCGGGCCTGGTCGGGACGCAGAACGTGCGCAACAACCAGTCGCGCGTGGGCGGACTGGATCACATTGCCAAGACGGGGACGATCATTGAAGCCGTGGAGAACCAGCCGTGGTCGGGCGAGGCCAACGTACACGTCTCGATTGTGGATTGGGTAAAAACGCAGGACGCCAAGCGGCTGCCGAAGAAACGGCGCTTGTGGTTCAAGGTGGAGCCCCCGCCCGGAGAGAAGGGCAAACGCAAGCGCGGCGAAGGCCCGGCGAGCAAGGACTACGAACTCGACTTCAGAGAATGCGCCCATATCAACTCCGCCCTGTCGGATGAGGTGGATTTGGCGGCGGCAAGCCAGCTCACCTGCAATCTCGCTCCCCAGGTATCATTCAACGGTCAGATGTTAGGCCACAAGGGTTTCCTGTTGTTGTCGGCGCAGAGATCTGAGATTCTGAGGCGCGATCCGAAGTCAAAGGTGGTAATCTTCCCTTACCTCAATGGCAGGGAAGTGTTGTCTGGAGCCGGAGGCCCGGAGCGCTACGTTCTGGACTTCGGACAAAGGGACCAACTCAAGGCTGCAGCCTTTGCGGGAGCATTTGCGTGGGTGCGTGACCACGTACTCCGCGACCGCGAACGCAAGGCAAAGGAGGGTGTGGACAGAGACGGAAACATGAGGCCGCACCATAGAGCGTTTCTATCTCGGTGGTGGCAGCTTTCGTTCGGTCGGCCCGAACTGATATCGCTTCTCGCCGACATTCCGAGATACCTTTGTTGCAGCCTCGTGACGAAACGACCGATCTTTATCTTCGTTGACTCGGGAATAAGGCCAAGCAACCTTCTGCAGGTGTTCGCGTTCGCCGACGACTTTACTTTTGGTATCGTGCAGTCGGGACAGCACTGGGCTTGGTTCCGACACAAATGCTCAAAGCTGAAGTCCGACTTTCGCTTTGGAGAAGAGGTCTGGAACACATTCCCCTGGCCCCAGAAGCCAACGAAACAACGCGTGCAGGCCGTGGTCAAAGCCGGGCGCGAGGTGCGGCGCGTGCGCGCCGAGGCGCTCAAGGGCATCAAAGGCGGCCTGCGTGCGCTCTATAGAACACTCGAACTGCCCGGCAAGAACCCGCTGAAAGACGCGCACGCCGCGCTGGATGCCGCGGTGCTGGACGCGTACGGCTTCTCGCCGCGGACGGACATCCTCTCGCAGCTTCTCGCGCTGAACCTGGATGTGGCGGCACGGATCGAGAGAGGTGAAGCCGTAACGGCGCCGGGCGTGCCGAAGGACTATCCGAAGCCGGAGGAGTTGGTCACAGACGATTGCGTGCAGGCGGAGGACGAGAGCTAGTCGGAGGGAGCCCAGTGCTTCGCAATATCAGGGTCATATTGAGTTTCCTAAACACCCGTCGTGCCGCGGTCCCTCAGATAGATAGTTCCCGTTTCGCTGATGATGTACGAACTCCGGCCCGACCGCCTCCGCCAACCTGAGCTTGCAGTTTCAGCGCGAGGCGGAATGATCGTACACCGTCTCCACGCCATGGCCGCGAAGGCCTCCCAAAGCGCCGCTCACTTTCGCAGGCGCCTGGCGGCTTGGAGCATGGCGAATGTGCTGACAACTTCGGGACCCGACACCACGAAAGGACGGACAGCATGGCTAAGAGCACCCAGAAGAGAAAGCTGCGTGTGGCCCTCATCGGAGCCGGCGGTATTGCCGGCACGCATACGGAAAACTACAAGAAGTTCGAGGACGTCGAGGTCGTCAGCGCGTGCGATGTCCACGCGGGGACGCTCAAAAAGTTCGGCGAGAAGTTCGGCATCACCGACCTCTTCGGCACTTGGCAGGAACTGCTCGAAAAGACGAAGCCGGATGCGGTCAGCGTCTGCACGCCGAACGGCCTGCACTGGCAGCCGACCGTGGACGCGCTTAACGCCGGTTGCCACGTGCTCGTTGAGAAACCGCTGGCGATGAACGCGGTCGAAGGCCGGAAGATGCTGGACGCCGCCAGGAGGAACAAGAAGCATCTGGTGATCGCGTTTCAGCACCGCTTTGACGGCCGCATCAAGCTGCTCAAGCGCGCCATTGACGAAGGGCTCTTCGGCAGGATCCTGTTCGTGCGGGTGCAGGCGCTGCGCCGGCGCGGCATCCCGAACTGGGGCGTCTTCGGGCGCAAGGAACTGCAGGGCGGCGGACCGCTGATTGATATCGGCGTGCACGCGCTGGAGATGACGCACTACGCGATCGGTTCGCCCGAACCCGTCGCGGCGTCCGGCAACATCTGGACCTACATGGGCAACAAGCCGTCCGACATCGCCAGCATGTGGCCGAACTGGGACTACAAGACATACACGGTCGAGGACCTGGCGATCGGCCACATCCGTATGAAGGACGGGGCGGTCATTCACATCGAGGCGTCGTTCGCGACGCACATCGAGCAGGACGTGTGGAGCTTCCAGGTGTTCGGCGAGAAGGGTGGAGCGACGTTCGACCCGTTCGCGATCTTCCGCGACGAGGCCGGCATGATGTTGAACTGCACCCCGGCGTACGTGCCCAGAATCGAGATCTTCCCCTATAAGATGCGGCACTTCGTGGACGTGTGCCTGTACGGCCGCAAGTGCGAAGCGCCCGCCGAACACGGCCTGATGGTGCAGAAGATGCTCGACGGCATCTACGCTTCGGCCGCAGCCGGGAAGGAAGTGAAGATCGCATAGTGTCTCTCAGCGCCGGCCCACCTGGCGATTCTGAGTGAATCGGCGCCAACGAAAAGGCGCCCAACGGCCTTTATGCAGATAGGCGGGTTTCGGTCCCGCGGAGCCCTAAGGAGGCAGTCGCATGTGGCGCAGTTGCGTTGTGCTTGTCCTTCTCGGCCTGTTTGTCAACAGTCAGGCCAACGTCCACGCGGCCGATGCAGTGAAGCCGAACATCATCCTCATTCTGTCGGATGACGTGGGCCTCGGCGACATCCACTCCACCGGCGGACATTTCAACACTCCGCAGATTGACTCCCTGGCCACAGGCGGCATGCGCTTTCCGCTCTGCTACTCGACGCCGCTCTGCGGGCCGTCGCGCTGCCAGCTCCTGACGGGCCGCTATCCGTTTCGCACCGGCCTCATCAGCAACCAGAGCGCGCAGGCGCTCGCCGGGCACAAGGAGGTCATGATCCCGACCGTGATGAAATCGGCCGGCTACGTTACCGCCTGCGTCGGCAAGTGGGGCCAGATGCCCTTCGGGCCGGGCGAATGGGGCTTCGACGAGTACCTCAGTTTCCACGGCAGCGGCAAGTACTGGCGCGAAGGGTTGAAGGCGTACTACGAGAACGGCAAGGAGAAGGACCTGCCCGAAGGGAAGTACCTGCCTGACCTGATGCACGACTTCGTTGTAAGTTTCCTGGAGAAACACAAGGACCAGCCGTTCTTCCTGTATTATCCGATGTCGCACATTCATGGCCCCATCGTCCGCACCCCCGATACCAAAAAGGGCGACGACCTGTACGCGGACAACATCGAATACATGGATAAACTGGTCGGCAAACTTATCGCCGAACTCGACCGTCTGAAGCTCCGCGAGAAGACCCTTGTGATCTTCGCCGGCGACAACGGCACCGCGCGCTTCGGCGTGGAAGCCGCCACCGTGGACGGGCGGCCGATCAGCGGCATGAAGGCCAGCATGCTCGAAGGCGGCAGCCGCGTGCCGCTGATTGTCAACTGGCCCGGCGTCGCGCCGGCGGGGAAAGTCTGCACGGACCTCGTTGACTTCAGCGACTTCTTTGCCACGTTCGCCGAATTGGGCGGCGCGAAGCTGCCCGAGGGCGTAACGCTCGACAGTCGCAGCTTCGCGGCCCAGACCAAAGGCGAGAAGGGCACGCCGCGCGAATGGGCCTATGTCGAGCTCAACGGCAAGTCCTACGCCCGCAACGCGCGCTACAAACTGACGAACGGCGGCAACCTGTTCGACCTGAGCGAGGCGCCGTTCAAGGAAATCTCTGTTCCCACCGATACGACCGACGCCGACGCCGTGGCCGCGCGAAAGCAGCTTCAGGCCGTCCTCGACGATCACCACGCCGCCGGCGCTGGCGAAGGGAAAAACAAGAAGGGCAACAACAACCGGAAGAAGCGCCAGAACTAGCTCCACCGCGCGGCTTGGATGCTCACGCGCGCGGCTCGGAATCGCCACGCGGCGCTCGTCAGCAGCCTTGCATCTGCTCGGCCACCGGGTAATATTCCCACCGGTGCATGTGCGCCCGTAGCTCAATTGGATAGAGTACCGGCCTCCGAAGCCGGGGGTTCCGAGTTCGACTCTCGGCGGGCGTACCACTTCAAGACACTAACACCACGAGGGAGAACGGGACTAATACGCCCGTTCACGCAGAGGCCGATTGGCCCCGCACCCCATTCACAGCCCCATTCACAGAAGCCAGCACGATAGCCCGTGCGTTTTCGTAGTGCGCCTGCCCCACGCTGGATGAATGGCCCAACTGCAGGTCAACCAGGTGCGGCGCGGTTCCACGGGAGAGCATCAACGTGCGGCAGGTACGCCTCGCCCGCATCGGCACCTTACGGCCAAGCGGGTGATTCCGCAGAGCGAGAGTCAATGGGTGAGCACGCAGCCTGTCACCATTCCGCTCCAGCCACGACTGGTCCAGGAACTTCCCGTGGCTCAGCCGGGGAAAGACAAACGCAGAGAAGGCCGTGACTGGCCGCAGCCGCTCCAGCCAGGGCCACAACTCCTCGCAACCGTGGCAGACGCGGTTGCTGGCTGTCGTCTTCGTTAGCTTCTCGCCGTCACGGACCGAGACCAGTTGGTCCTGCAAATCAACATCGGCCCATTTCAATGCGGCCAACTCGCTCAACCGCAGACCCGCGTAAACGAGCGTGGCAGTCATGGCGTGCCAGTAGATCGCCTCGCCCGCCTTCACCGGCTCCGCGAAATAGCGGTCCAAGGCAACCGTGGGAATGATCTCGACCTCTCTACTGCGGGCTATCGTCGAGGGTGAGATCGTGCGGATCTGTTTCGCCAACACAGCCAGCGCTCGAATGTTGAAAGCTCCACTGGCCCAAACCAGGAATCGCTTCACGTCTCTTGATCGCTTGCCCTTCTCCGCGTCACTCTTGCCGACTGATGCCGTGGCAACCGCAGCCATGATGGATTCCAGCGTCAAGCTGACCAATTTGCATTCCAGTTTTTCGGTCGAAACTCGAACTCGACGCAACACCAGCTTTCTTTCGGCGAGGCTCTTACAGCACAACTCACGCCGGAATCGCTCGACTGCGGCTGTGACCGTGACCGTCTGGGCCTCGCCAAGAGCTAGGCCGTCCGTGGCTTGTGTCAGGATGCTCAACTTTCGGTCGCGGTCAGCCAGTTCCTTTTCCAGCACCAGAATCCGTAACAGCGGGTCAACCTTCGGCTTTAGCTCCACGGTCTTGAGACTGAAAGCAATCACGCCGAAACATGGATCATAGAACGCGCTCGCGGCCCGCTCACCGAATCGCGCCTTGGCCTGATCGAATTTCGTGCAATCCCACCACTCCTGATTCCTCACCATCGTGGCCAGAGCACGGGACACCTCCAGGGCCTCCCGCTCGTCGCTCGTGCCGATGCTCCGTGACACAATCCGGCCAGGCAGCAGCGGATGCCGCATTCGCGTTCTGAACATGCCCGTGGCCGTTCGTACCAGGTAATCGAGTTTCAACTCTCGTGTCCTCCTCGCGGACGAGTAAAACACAGACAAATCCTGCCCGTCAATCATGTGGCTCCCATGACCAGCCCACCGGGACGGTGAGCTTCAACCCCAGGCCAGCACGAAACTCGTGCACGCTTGCAGGCGACCGCTTGTAGAATCGCCACGCGGCCTGGGCTTTCACGCGAGAATCCACGCCGTATGCTGGGACACAGCATCACAATCGCACCGCTATTCACGTACGCCAACTTGTGGGCAGGGCGTCAACTAGCCCGGATTCTGGCACCTTTTGTGGCCAGGCCGCGGAGGAAGGTCAGGGTGGAGTCCACGGGCTCGCCGAAGGGTCCTTATGGTGGTCCGCTTGGATGGGGGCTTACCTCTGACGCTCTGAATAGTAGACGCTATCTCAGGCAGCGTTGCGAACGGGCGTTGTAGCAGCAGCCGGTAGACGGCCTCAGCCTGCATATCGAGCTTCTCGTGAAGCGTCTGCCGTTTCGGAAATTGGGCGCAGATTTCAGCGAGGTACTCGGCCCGCGTCTTGCGCCTCCGTGGCGGCTGCTTCTGCCTTGATGGCTGTTTCTGCCGCGATGGTCTGGCGGGCGGCTGAAACGGTAAGGAGAAGGTCTGGGGCACTTGAATCCGTTGGTATTGGTTGCCGTCCTCATCGTAGTCATCAGACTTATTGTACCGCTTTAGCCACCAGAGCGCCCTGGTATCCCCTTCTAGCACGCGAGACGTAAAATCGCGCACGCGGGCTATGTCGCGTGCGAGGCAGTACGCGGACAAGTACACGCCCGCCTGCTGCTCTGCTGGTGGCTTCCCGCGCTCAATAATGGCCAGGTCCACGGCGGCCTCATATTCTGGCCGCGCCGCCTCGCGCCGCCGCTTCTCCTCCTGGTTCCTGCGCCGCCAGTCCTCACGCGTTGGGTACAGCTCTCTACCGAGCGGCTGGCCACAGCCGCGACAACTACCGTCTGGCAGTGGCTCCCCTTCGTACCAGCACGTCGAGCAGACAAGCTTCATGGATGAAAGGTGCCACTTTCGGCGGCAGTTGCAAGTTCCTGTGCGAGTGGGGGAACTCCTCTAGGAGCACAACGGAAAGGAGGACGCATGGCGAGGGAGACGAAGGGCAGGATGAAAGGTGCCACTTTCGGCGGCAGTTGCAGGCTTTTGTGCGAGTGGGGGAACTCCCCCAGGAGCACAACGGAAAGGAGGACGCGATGAAGAAGAGGAAAAGGACGTGGACGCTCTGCCTGAGCAGCGAAATCTGGCAGCAGCTCGACGGGTTGGGCACTCAGATCCGCGACCTGTGCGTTGGAATGAACCGGCACAACATCGAGGACGCCATACGAATCGGAGACCTGTGCCTTGCTGGCCGCGAACTCTGCGGCCATGGGGATGTGAAGGAGTGGCTGCAGCGGGTGCAAACAATGTGCTCGCGCTCGCACTCAACGCTCTACTCGTGGCTACAGTTGGCTGAGGCGGCGAAAATTCCAGAATTTGGAAAATCACTTAGTGAGAGCAACTGGAAGCTCTCACTGGCCTGCCGGGAGGCCAGCGCATATTTGAGGAAAAAGAACAAACCCACTGCGGACGAATCCACTGCGAACGAACCCACAAAGAGTGCTGGGGGGGCCGGGGGGACTACCGCAGAACCGGGGGCGGATGCTGGGGCCACCGGGGAATCGCAGCCGGCCGCGGAACCCGCAGAGCCTGCACAACCAACGCAGCCTGTGCAGCCCGCAGACAAATTCACACTGAGCACCAAACTATCCGGCGATCTCGGTGGCATCGTGTCGGAATTCAACGACGCGTCATTCGTCACAGCCCGCACGATCACTGGTTATCGCGGGCGTGAGCGCAACGAGTTGAGGGGCCTATGTGAATGGGTCCTCGCGGTGCTGGATGAGGACGATGAGGAGTCGAGCATCACCAACGCGGCCACGCGTTCCGTGGCATGAGCACGCCGGGGGCCTGCGGCACGGCTGGTTTGACCGTGACCCTCCCCGCGCCCGTAGCGCGGGCCTCGCAGGCCCCCGGCACAAACACGGCCCCCCCGTAGGGGTCCCAACGGAAAGGACGGGCAGATGGACATCGAACACGACATACCGATACCGAGCCTGAAAACCGGTTCAAAATGGGATGTGTTCAAACGCATGAACGTCGGCGATTCTATTCTGATACCCGCCGGGTCTCAGAAACAGGCTGCCTATGCCGCACGAGATCGTGGCATCAGGATCGCACGGCGCAAACAACCAGACGGCAACATCCGAATCTGGCGCGTAGCTCCCAAGTCGGAGGACTAAGGAAATAGCAAACCGAGACCACCGGGACCGGCATTGGGCCGGTCCCCAATCAGAGAACAAGGAGGACAGCATGAAGCGCAAGCAACCGACCGACGATGAACGGCGATTCGGCGACGCTGACGGCGTGAAGGGCAGAAAACCATTTGCCCTGGAACTGATCCAGCAGGCCGCGGACAACCTAACGGCTATCTCGTCCGCATTCGCAGAGGGACGACCGGCGATGTGTGATTGCAAACTCCGCGACTGCGAGGTGATCGAGAGGTCGCTTGAGACAATCGCACAGGCGACAGCGCACCTGCAACGCTGCGTTGATGTCGAGATTCGCTCAGTCCACGGGAAGCTGGGCGTCTAACCACACCCACGACCATACCAGGGCCGCGAGGAGTGCGGGTTCATGTCGTACCAGCCCGCAAACGGCAAAGAAGCAGTCACCCGGCTACTGTCTGCACCACGCAGACAAGCCACAACAAAGGAGAACAGGGAAATGACCAGGCGAGTGGCGGTGACAGTCACGGCGGAGTTCGCAGCACAGGCAGTAGAGAGGTTGAAACAATGGCAGATAAAGAACCCAGAACATAAGTTCGCCAAGGAGATCGCGTACATGACGAGCAGGCTTGAGGCCGCATTAGCGGCCAATGACCCCATAGCACTCAGCGCAGCATATTTTGCAGGTGCGTACTATCCAGCGCGGCACGGACGCATCGAGGAACTCGTAGACTTGATGCCGTTGTGGACGACGGAAGTAGCCGAGCAAAGGTAACTAACTAAGGAATGAGACTCCGGGCCTTGAGTAAGCCCGGAATTCTCAACGGCGGGACGGTTGATATGAGACAATCTGAAACCGCGCATTACCCGGCTCGTGGGGTCCAAAGGGTTCAACCACCCCCGCCAGCCCCCGAGCCGGGACTCACCTCAATCCTCACCAGACTCTACAAACTCCTAAGAATCGGCTCCCTAGAAATCCGGGTTAAACGCGGGAAGGAATGTTCCTCCCGCTACGTTTCACACGAGGAGCAGATCCCCAAGCTTGCAGCCTGGATTCAGAAGAAGAACCGCGAGAAGTTCCACGTCTATTTCGGCCTGCAACCTAGATTCCCATTACAGCGGCGGGCGGCATCAGCCGAAGACATCATCGGCCTCAGTGCCCTCAGCCTCGACCTCGACAACATCAGCCCAGAGGACGCCAAACGCCTGCTTGACGCAGCACACTGGCCATACACGCTCTTGACCGCCACAGGCGGCGGGGTCCAGGTCCACACACAACTCAGCACCATCGTCCCCAAGGCCATCTGCGAGAAACTCAGGCTCAGCCGAATCTCAGACCTGTGGTCCAAGAAGGCCAAGGACGCGGGCCTGCCCGTTGATGCGAACTACCTCAAGGCACGGCAGGGCCTGACCCAGATATGCCGCCTACCGGGCACCACCAACCACAAGTACCCGGCTGAGGCGAAGATCATCGCCGACAAACACCGGTCCTATGACCTCAATAGGCTCCTCCCCGGCCTGACCAGGAAAGAGAGAGCCCTACTACGGGCCGGAGAGAGACATCTTTCTCTCTGGCTTGAACTCGATGAGGACCGGTGGCTGGACGCCAGCGACGCCCGAAAATGGCGGTTTGGACCGGGGTGTCACATAAAAGACAGTACGGGGAAAGGGAGAGACAGCAGGCAGACGGCCCTCCCTCATGCACATTGCGAGTGTCACATAAACATCCGTACCGGGATAGAGAGGGGAAACCATCTTGGCTCTGCACATGGGGACATTGAAGGTGGACCCTTCTTGCCCCCTATATGTCACATAAAAAGCTGTACGGGGAGAGGGGAGAGAGGAGAATCAGGTGGTCTTCCTCCGTTTGGGGACACCCCAAGCACCCAAGGGGGCACCCACGCTGTTTCGGGTGCCCCCGCCGGTGGGAGGCGGAGCCTCCCCGACTGTTCCGCCGTCCGTTGGGCCTTCTCTAAGTGCCTCATCAACAAACCAGGCCAGCGACGGAAGGCCCTCGCTAAACTGGCCGGTGGTCTGAAACTGGTTGCCCCTGGCCTGTCCGCGCCGGAACTGGCCAAGGTCCATCACGCCTGGTATGTCGAGTTCTACCTGCCATTCAGCCAGAGAACATCGGAGGAGGAAAGCTTCGCTGATCTTCAACAAGCATACGCGACAGACCGGATAGCGCCGTGGCACCGGACCAAGCCACAGCACCAGGCCCCCCCGGAGGAAACCATCCTGAGCATCTTCAACAGCCTACATAGGCGGTACGGCGTGGTGGTCGCTTCCTATGAAATGATCGGGAACTGGTTGGGCGTCCACAGGCGGCAGGCTCATAGGTTCATCGAGCGGATGATTCAGGCCGGGACGCTTACGCTATTGCAGCCGGGAAGGCGCTGGGTGGGGCATTCAGGGAGGGCGTCGGTCTGGTACATCGGTGTGCCGACTGATGAACAGAGAGCAGCGGCCCTGAACAGACTTGCTGAGAATATGGCTAAGATCGCCGCCACGAAGAAGGTGAGAGCCAGAGAAGAAGAAGATAGGATTGCCGCGGAGCTAAACGCAGAGAGCCGCTCCAAAACGAAAGATACGTATATGAACGTGGTTGAGGAGGTCCAGAATGAATGTACTGTTGAATCGCGAGGAGATGTTGGCCAGGATTCGCCACAAGGCGGCAATGCGGCGGTTGGCCCACGAGAAGGCCCAAGAGGAAGTGATCGCAAGGGATCAGCTATTCCGCCAGGACCGGCAGTCATTCATCCTGAATTGGATGAGCCAGTTTCCAGAACTCAACGTTGAGTACGAGTTACGGGCTGCTGAGATGTGGATGCGGGATAGGAATGCGTCACCCGCCAACGGTGTTGTTCCGTTTGTGGAGCGCTGGCTGGCGCGGTCTGCTGACCGTGCCTTGAAACAGCGGGCGTATCGGGTGACGCATGGCTGCGGGTTCTGTGGCTGCAACGTCCGGAACTATAACGCGCTACTGCTGATGGTCGTGGACCACATTCTCAAGGATAAGCCGGAACTGGTGATTGATGTTGCCAGTGAAGATATGACCCAGCGCGTGAGTATCACGAAGACACGTAACGGTCGCCAGTTATCCATCACGCGCCGTGACAGCGGCCAGTCGAAGTAATGCCAGCCTCGTAGGCGGCGGCAGTCTGCGCAATGGCGCTGCACGGTGAAGATGAAACAGCGTGTGTTTGCGGCTCACGCACCTGGCGGCAGCCTAGAGCAATTTCAACTCTTCTGCCTTGGCTTTGCCAACCACGTCAATCCCAGGCATGTGGCGTAAGCAGAAGATGTGAACCAGGTGTTCTCCTACCTTAGCCGTCTTCTTCCAGAGACGCGTTGTGTTGTTGACCTCAATCCTCTTACGCCCGATGTCCCAACAGACAACGCGTGGATACTGCGAAGGCGCATGACCGTGCAAGTCGTAGTTGACAAAGAACCGCTCAGCCTCCACCACGGTGTACCGATCAGGCTGACTCTCCCTATCCTCCTGGAAGTGAATGATAAGGTCTGGACCGTCGCCAGCGTGGGCCAGCGTAACAAATTTCGCGAATGGAAGTACGCCGTAAGCCTCCATCTTCCAGAGAATCGCCAGAGCATCATTCTCGTTCTCCGGTTCGCGACCAAGCAGAACTGCGTGACCGTCGTCATTGCAGTGAATTACCCAACGCTGCTCAGTTGATTCCAGACGCCGCTTTTTCTCGTCCAGGGCCTTGGCGCTCGCGCGAGTCTTGCGTTTGATCGGCGCTTTACGGAAAGTGAGATAGTCCTGAGAAGACTCAATGCGTCTGAATATCTCCCCAACGAGTTTCTTGAGAAGGTCAGTCATCGCGGAATCAACCAGACCGCTTCGGGAGATATTCATCTCCTCCTGAATCTGGTCGCACTCAACGATAAGACAGCACTTCTTCATGCCAGGGTTGGCTGTGCGGAGGCTATTGCTGCCATACTCCTCCATATCAAGATCAAGGTACGGAATCCCTTTCACCGATAATATTAGCCCGGTGTTGTAGTTATCGGTCGAAAGGTCGTACTTCTCCGCCTCCCAGGTATAGAAACCTTTCATGCGGACCTGAATGCGCACGTTCGTACCGGGCACAGTTCCTTCCTTGGTTTCATCAACGATACGTGTTTCATCGTCCCGCTTAGCGACAGCAAGCTCTGGGAAGCCGAATGCTAGCTCCTTCTCCGTTCCCATCACGGTCAGGAATATTCGTGGCGTGACTTCGCGAGGGCATGTGAATCCAGCAAAGGTCCGGTGTACTAGGAAACTCTTAATCTCTTCCATTGTGAATGGCTCTTCCCGGCGATGGGGCGGATGACCCACGATCGTAATCTTCGTACCTGGTTGCTGTCCCTCGGACGGCGGAAACCTATAAATACGTGGCTTCGGGATGTTATTCTTTGTGATCGTTCCCCAAGGGTCATTTATCTCAACCTTGTAAACCTCCTTCTCACGCGCCGGATAGGTTTCAATCTGGACCTGTTGGGACTGGTATGCCAATTTCGAGCCAAGTCCTTTCCAGGAAAACTCATCGGATTTCATGCCGACGATTGCCGAAAGCCCTAGGCCAAGGAACCGGTCGAGCCTCCCCGGTATGCCCGTTTCTCCCGTGTAGTCCATCCCGCAGCCGTTGTCTGCGATCTCGAATACGTGCCCATGCTGGTTGACGTAATAGCTGAGACGAATCTCAGTCGCCCCAACTTCTCGCGAGCCCGCATTGCTTAGCAGTTCGCGCAGGAGATCGAGAGGGTGTAAGCGCTCTTTGATGAGGTTCTTCACCAACGCGACTTCTTTAATCAGCGGGTTAACTTCCTGACCTTCCCTTGGGAACAAATCGCGGAGCTGTGGCATATCCACCTCCTGATGCTGGGGGTCCAGTAAGGTATACCCCGCATAAGTAGGGCGCACAGGGCAAAAGTTACCGCACTTCAGCCCCGCCCCGGACAAGCTTCCGGACAGGCCAAGCGAGACGTTTTGCTCGCCGCGCCCTCTCCCGTATACGGGGCCGGTCCGCCTCTTTCATACCACGCGATAATCCGCTGTAAGGTGAAGCGCCTGCCGCACCCGCCCCGGCAAGCCCGCCACGCTTCGGGACGGTATTCTCCCTGCGTCCGGAGGTACTTCCGTGAGGCTCGAAGGCGGTCAAGGCTGTTCTGGGCCGTCCGGACGCCTCGACGCGCTCCCGTGGGCCTCATTAGGTTGCGCTTAAGCTAGATGGTCAGGTCGGCTTCGGTTCGTCGCCGTGCCACACGCCGGTTGCCATCCATACCTCGTAGTGAAACAGCCAATCTGAAATCCATGGCACGATAGTGTAGGCAATAGAATCCGCTGCCGTCCATTCGCCGGAGTCCACTGGATACAGGCACAGCGTCCCGTCGCCATTGAAATGCGGGATTGGTCTATCAGCACGGCGGACTAAGGGCGGATTCAGAACGCGGACCTGCGGATCATACCCCAGACGGTACGTGATCCGCACTACGTATCTTTCAGATAACCCGCTTGGCTCGACGGTGCCTTCCCAGACACAACGATCTTTGAACGCATGTTTCAGCTTGAGGTAGGGTGCCTCCGTACACATCTCCATCCGCTGCTTGAGCAGCGGCAGCACGTACGTCGAACGTAATCTACTTGCCATGGAAGGTGTGGGGTCTGACCGGCGTAATGGTCGCAGCGGGAGCAGTTGCGACGGTCAAGGTGCCAGTCTGCTTTTGTACACCAAGGACGCCGGATGATCGCGCACGCTGTATGCGCTGTCCGATTTCCTCAGCGACAACGCGAGTTGGCTGCTCACCGAACAATGCCTCCAATGCGGCGGTAATGTTCGGGATTCCTTTCCGCTGAACCAGCGCGTGCCACTGTGTGTGCAGGTTCCGAACTCCAGACACGAACGCACTGTAGACAGCGGCATCATCCCAGCGCTCACTCAAATCCTCCTTTCCGTTCATGGGGTTACGGACGACGAGCCTGCCAAAAGGCGGAATCGAGGCGAGAACTCCATCCAGCACGGCGGTCAATGCCGCCGCTTCCGAGTTCTGGTAGACGAAGTGCTGTGCCGCGAGAGTCGTGAGGACAATCGAAATGGGCGCATTGTCGGGGTCTTTGCAGTACCTCAGGTCTCGCCAGCGCTTGAGCAGTTGGACGACCCGCTTCAGTATTCCCTTTTCATCCACTGTTTCCTGATCGGGCAGTGGCTCAACACGAGCGAGGCCGAACACGGATGGTCGTGTGTCCCTGCTTAGAAACCAGGCAGCATAGCCCTTCGGGTTACTGGCCTTCCATTCACGAGCTTCACGATCCGGTACGACCACGCATTCTGGCCCCGTCTGGGGGTCAGGACACGCTGGTAATATGTCGAGGTGGAACTCATTCGCGTAGATGATCCGGATACATCTGTTCTTGCGCTCCAGCTTATCAGCATAGAGTGCGTTCTGACGGAGCCGAGCTTCGATCAGGTTCAGTAGTATGACTGGATTCTCGATAGTATCCTTCTGAAGGTTGAACTCACAGACAAGATCAAGATCATATTCGTTGCGCTGCACGGGCTTCACGGTGGTGCCTATGCGGAACGACCCTTGAGCGTATACCTGCGTCTTCAGCAAGCGGGGAACTTCTTCCGCGTCGAGCCACTTACCAACCGCATGATAGCGCTCCTCGGCAAGGTCGTGCTGCGTCTGGCTGATCTGTAAGCGTTCGCAGATCCCCCGCAGAATCAGATCGAGCGACACTTCAGTTGTTGGTTGGCTTGCCATTGCGTCCTCCCCCATACCGGTGCGGATAGTGGCCGCACACATAATCAAGAACATACCGCTAATTGTGGGCCAAAGCAAGACAACATGCAACATATCGTGCCTCCATGACTTATAACAGTCTATATGTGATTTAGGGATAACAGGGGGTCCGACCGCGCCAACATAACCGCGCCATTGTGGCCATGTGCGGTCGGGCGGTATTGCACAGTGGCCCGATCTCAGCGGGTTGGTCGCAGGAGTATGCTGGGCTTGTGGGCTGGAACAGCGTGCCGCGAGAACTCATAAAGTTGCACGGGCGGACACATCGTCGGGCTGATCTGCTGCCCAACGGCAACCGCGCCCGGAGCAGGCCCGCAGTAGAAAAGATGCCACTTCTGGGCGCCCGGAAACGCGCGAAGACACGACTCGAATGTGTGCCGAGCGTGTTCCTCAAGGCGGCGCAATTGCTGTTCGTGACGCAACCAGTCGGTGCTTGGGTTCGCGGCCCGGATATCCACTCGACCGATCAGCGGGAGTTTCAGGCTACGGATATCATCCCGGCAGATTGTAGCACTCAGATGGAAGCAAAGAGCTACATCCCCTTTTCTTCGTGTGGCCGTGCGCGGTATTCCTGTCACGGAAAGATCAGCCGCCTGCAGCGATGAAGACGGCCAAGCCCAAGTCCGTGTACTTCTATAGTGCTGGAACAGTCTTACGTTCGGACGGCTGGTCAACATATAGCCCATCGCAACGCACGCCGATACAGGCGCGAGCGGAAAGACGGCAATGCGCCTGTCGAAACCATCGCCGCCATGCAGCGCTTGACGGACTATACTCGTCACACCACGGAAGGTCTGCACCCAGTCGGCGGAACTCCCCACCTCGTAGGCGAGCGCCCTGCCAGCGGGATAGTCTGGACTCAGCGCAGCCCTGGCACGTTCTCTGTCTATTGGATGGTCACCTGCCAGTAGAAGCATTCGCCAACCTGTCGTGCTCCTACCGCGCTCAGGGAGATTTTTCCTGACCCATTCCTCATGATCGGTCTTGAGCTTCCTGATCTCCGCTACTGAATGGCTGCGTGCCTGCGTATCGAATCTCCCGTGACAGTGCGCACAAAGGAGGATTAGGTTCTCATACTTATCGCGCTCACGTGGCGGCAGTTTCCTGCTGGCCCGAGGGCCTCCGTCGCTGGATGCCTCGATATGGGCGATCTCTCCGATTGGCACTGCGGGATCATAGTCGGTCTCGTCGGCAATCACAGAAACCCGGCATGTCGGGACAGCGCACCGACCGGCTGCTCGACCCCAGAGCAGCTTGATCGTTTGGGCGGTATAGTGCCGCGTAGATTTCCGTTTCATGAGTGGCCGAACTTCCCGCTTCCCCACGTCCGCTGGCATCTCACAACCGGGCCAATCTATGCTTCAGGATGACGACGATGCGGGCCTGGACCTTCTCATTGCTCGTTTTGCGAGCGGCTTGCTCTGCGAACTCGGCTTGGACTTGATCGAGATAGGCGCGGTAACGCGACAGCACCTTGGTGCAAGTGGCGGCACTCCGGGGTATCTTCACTCGTCCCCGGCGACCGTTAGCATGAATAGCCTTCACCAGCGCCACGCGCTCTTCGTGCCCCAATTCCGTGAATGTCCCGTCCTGCTGAATGCCCACTCGTCCCAACAGGGGTTCGGAGACCAACTTTATCTGGCCGTCGCCAAGTTCGATCTCGTCGCTCTCCGCGCCGTTGATGAAATCCTCCGGGAAACGCCGCAGCAGCGATGAGTCCAGGCTGTCCCAAATCTCCTGCGCTACCTTCTCCACCGAGACCTTGGCCCCGCCTTTGGTGCGCTTCTTGTTCTCGATCATCCGCAGTTCCTTCTCGCGGATGGCGGCGTGCATCGTGGTCATCTCAGCGTATAAACGGTCGCGCAGTCTGCGCCGTTCATCGGCGTCCGTCTCACCCAACAACTCAAATACCGCATCATCGAGGTCCTGCCGATCTTCTAGGACAAACTCATCGGGCAGGTTCAGCGTGTGGCGCTCAGCCATGCGGTGCAATGCCGCTACGATCCGCTTGCTGACACCAGGAACGGCGTGGCGCGGGTCAGGGACGAGCATCATGTTCACGTCCACCACTTCAGTCTTCAGATTCCCTTCCGTGCCAGCCCAACGCCCGAAGAAGAATTTGTTCATCGCAACAACGGTGGAATTGAGAACCGCGCACATAAGCTGCCCATCAATTCCGCCTTGCGGGAAGACATCATATAGGTTGCAGTTGCAAACCAGATTTCGGTCATTGATGGGCGCAATATGGCGGTACTGCTGGGCCTTGGGCCAGAAGATAGTGCCTCTACGGTCAGGTATCAGGTTGTACCATTCCCGTGTGTCGGTCACTCGCTGCTGGACTGTTGATCCGGTGTCGCACCCTTCCGCCTCACCCCATTCGATGTACTTTAGCAGGTGCGTCTTGCGAAGATAATCCCTCGGCTTGCTGCACAGGATCACTTTCAGGCGCAGTTGGGCGGGATCAATGCGGATGCCAAAGACGCCGTTTGTCTCCATGAGGTTGTGAACCTCTGGTTCGAGATACTCGGCCTCGACCAGATGGAGGCTGTCATCACCGGCTAAGACGATTCGCACTTTGTCCGCCTGTACAGGCAGAATGCCGTACTTCCGCTTGAACTCCCGCGGCGTCAGTTCCTCTCCCAAACAGTCGGTCGTGATGTCCCGCACGAAGAAGAACTTATCGCAGCCGGATTTCACACCGAAGCGAACTTCGGCCAACTGTGCCATGGGGGCAAAACGGCCACCGTATCGTTCCTGAAGCTCAAAGAATAAGTCCGGGGCACGCAGGTGTAGGCCCCACTTGCCGCCAACGTAGGAGCCTGGCGCAACCCGACATGAAGACATGGCAGTCTCTTCGCCACTACGCTCCACGACGGCAACCTGATGCCTCCCTGCTCTTGCCAGATCGCCTTGCCGCACCACGCGCACACGCCAATGCCTGTCCACGGTATTCGCGGTGATTGCTTCGATGCGGTCGCGCAGCGCCTCCACGGCATACTGCCGATCTGCTTCCGTTGCATTCGCCGGAAAGATGTCTTGCAGCCGCGAGCGAAGCTGCACGAAGCGGATCAGGTTCTCGTCTCGCTTTGCCGGGTCGGCTTCCTTTCGCAGGATCGTAGCGCAGGTTGTCACACGTGCGCCGGTGAACCATGGCTCAACCTGTGACTCGAAAATGGCAACGATGGCGAAGTGCTCCAGCAGGAACTCCTGTAGCCGGAAACCGTATTCCACGTCGAGCCAACTGCTGCTGGTCAGAAAGCCGAAATAGCCGCCAGGCTTTAGGAACATCGAAGCGTGTGGCCAGAAATAGACGTGCAAATCGCTGCGGCCCGAAAGGTCTGCCCCTGGCCAAGCACGACGGGCCAAGTCTGTGAGATGCTTCTTGTACTTTGCGGCCTCCTTCTTGATATGCTCTAGCGTCTTGACCGCGATTCTCTCCCTGCCCTTCAGCGAACTGGTTGGCGGCGTACTGATCTCCTCCTGCCGCACATAGGGCGGGTTGCCCACCACAGCATCCGCCTCGTCAATAATGACCGGGCGCATTTGCTTTCCCGCGCCCGCCGCCATCGGAACCTGGCAAATCACCGCACCTGGGCGCACATCAAAGAAATCACTCTGCGCGACGAGTGGGTAGTTCTCCTCGTCCACCAAGTCACGGGTCGCAAGGTTGATAGTCGTGAGGTGCACGGCGTAAGCGGAAATGTCCGTGCCATAGAGGTGATTCAAGAGGTCTTCATGCGAAAGACGCACACCGCTGCGTTGGGCCAGGACCTTCTTGCGGTTGTAGGCACGGACCAGGAATGTCCCGCCGCCACACGCCGGGTCCAGCACGGTTGCATCGGACTTGCGGATGCAGAATGCCTCGATCAGGTCTACGATTTCCGGCTTGGTGTAATGCTGCCCATACCGATGCCGTTCCTCCGGGCTGATGAGGTGCTCAAAGATCGGGCCAATCACGTCGTAGTTGATTTGTGTAAAGTCAAACTGGTCGAACGAGCGCAATAGGTCGCCCCAGGCCGCGACAGCGGCGTCCGTGACGAAAGGAATGCTGTCGCCGAAGTCACCACGAAAGACTGTCTCGTAATCGCGGGTGACCTTCATGGCACGCTCGAAGAACGTCCCAAGCCGCGTCCGCAAATCTGCTACCGAATCCAGCTTCGCAGGGACTCGCAGAGCCGGAAGGTCCGTGAAGCGTTTGCGTAGCGCGTGGTAGAACGCAATCCGATTCACCAATACGTAACAGGTGAACTTAGCCGCACGTTCCAGATTATCACGCTGGATCAACTCGTCGTCCGAGAGGTGCCACCCCTGGACATCGCGCATCCACGCATCGAGTTTGCTCTTGAATGCAGTGTCCTGCTCACACGTTCTGGCAAGGGCGATGAAAGTTGCGGCAATGGGGCGCTCCAGCGCGGCTTCGAGGACAGTAATAAAGAACTCATCGAGTGGGCGTTTTGAGAGCGGCGAAGCGCCGGTATACGCCTGGCTGGCACGCTCCAGAAACTTCGACAGGCCACGTTTGATGCCTTCTTCGACGACGGGGAAAGTCAGGTCTGTTTCGTCGCGAACCTGGGTGATGCTCGTGTCCCAGATGTGGCGCTCGAAAAGCGGCTTACCGGCGTCGTCGGTCTGCCAGAGGACGAGGCGATTAACATTCCACGTGGCGAAGAACCGCGCCCCGGCTCGCGCAGCCTTGCTGTGGGCGTCCTCAACGACGGTCTGGTTGAACGGTGTTGTGCCATCAACCATGTACGGCAGCTTCACCTCGATGGTGACGGCAATCTTGCCTTCGCGGTCGTAGATTGTCACGTCGCGCCGCTTGGCCGAGCCACGCGACGATTGCTCAATAGCGGCTCGACCGAAGACCAGTTCAGGCCGAGACTGAAGCTCCTGGTTTATCCATTCCGCCGCACTGGCGCAGAATGTAAGCTCATGATCTACAGCGGTCGTCATCCCTGATGTGACCCCGTTCCGGCTCCATGTATCGGCTTGCCGGGATTCAGGCTACTGGTTTTCCAGGCTGGCGCAACGGCAGGCCATTTGGTCACCGACGAGAGTTGTGGCCCGTCAACCGATCTTCTCCCTTGACAAAATGCCGCGCTCCTAGATATTCTTACAATTCAAGGAGACTACCACTAATGGCCAAACCAGGCAAGCGTTACCCGCCAGAGGTCAAGCAGAAGATCATCGCCGCCACGAAGGCTGCTCGTGATGCCGCCAAGCCGTGGACCGACGCCCACAAGGCCGCACAGGAAGCGGGCTACAAGGGCACCGTCGCCAGCCTACAACAAATGATGATGGTCAAGAAGCCCAAGACCAAGAAGGCGAAGCCAGGCCCGAAGCCGGGACGGAAGCGCGGACGGCCAGCGAAAGCCGCTCCGGCATCTGGCGTTGACCAGATCGTGACCGGCATCATGCGGCAGGCCCTCGCCGCTGCGCAGGTGGAACTTGATAGGCTGAAGGCGAAGTATGGAGCCTAACGTTTGGCACTCTTCGTTCTGGCGTTCTGTTTCAGCTTGTCCAATAATGTCGGTAGTTCGTTCAGTGGGCATTGCCTAACCAGGCTAGATGCTTTCCTGAGGGAGCAACCTGTGGCAGCACGAATTGCTCGTATGGTTGGTATGCGGAGTGATGTCTTCGCTATGCCCGCCTTACGTCGCTCAATCTCATCCTGTGGAAGTTGGCTCAATGATCTATAGCTGGCCATGTGGCCACTCTCAAGATGGGCATAGTCGCCTTCAATTGACCTAATCTGCCACATGCACTTCCAGTGTACGACATAATCCCCAGGGCGGAGCTTCAGGAAGTCAGCTTTCTTCATGCCTTGCAGTATACGCGCACTGTTCGGATAAAGCAAGACCCGGCTCATCACCGGGTCTCGTGCTGTGATTCCTGTTTATGCCAGCATGAAGCGCTTTCCCGGCTGCTGCCGGATGAGCTTCCGCACTTCCAGAACCATCAATGCGGCCAGTACCTTTTCGGCCTTCTCCTCTGTTTTCTCGATGATCTGATCCACCGGCACCGGCTCCTTGACGGCACCGAGGAGGTCTAGGATTGTGGATTCCAGGTCGTCGGCCAACTGGTCCACATCCCACGACACGCGGCAGGCTTCGCCCTTATACTTGGCGAGGATCGGCATCTGGCTAACCGCCCCTTTCTTCTTCATGCTCTGCGTCAGTTTCGGCAGGAACGCCATGACCAGCGTTCCGTCCTTCAGGGGCTTCACATAGCGGGCCACGAGCTTCACAGCCTCGTCCTTCACGCTCAGGCTGAGGATGAAGCCCTGTTTCGGGGCCTGTGCCGTCTCGCACACGAAGTGGCAACCCACGGCTTCTGATACCACGGTCTCGATGCTGGCCGTGCCGTTCTTCCGGGCGACTGGCAGGGCCTTGCTCTTTGGCGGGGTGCTGTGGGCCTTTGCTGCGGCTTCGTCCTGGGCCTTCTCTTGCGCAGAAAGGGCCTTCGGGGCGGCTTCCTGGGCCTTGGGGGCCTTCTGGGCCTTCACCCGGCTGTTGAGCTTGGTGGTCTTCCGGCTGGTCTTCCGATTCGTTTTCTTCATCTTCCGTCTCCTTGCTGTGTTGTCCTTGGTTTGGTGGGCTGGCCAATCCAGCCCACCGGGCATTCGCCCTGCCTATTCTGTCACCGTCACGTAGAGCGGCATCGAGCGGTTGTCGTTCCAGTCCACCCGGATCAGCCGCCGCCCATTCCTGGTCGTGTCCCGGCTCACGTACTGCAGGTCCCAATCCATGATGCAGATATCGTGCTGTGGCTGAGTCTGGATGATCTTCTCGATTGCCCTGTCCACCAGCGTGCGAGGGGCGTCCTTCTCTAGGTCGCCTTCGATCTCCACTGTCACGTCCACCGCAATTTCCTTATCCACCACGCGTGCCTTCATCGTCTTTTCTCCGGTCTCTGCCTTGGCCCCTTGCCTCGGCTCTAGGATTTCCTTTTTCACATGCCGTGCCAGGAATCCTTGCCACTGGTTGGATGGGTATATTGACCCCAACCACAACCGGCTGGAGCTAAGGGAGAAATAATTCCTAGGCTTGTCATAGAAATGACAGCGCACGTCATAGCGAATGACACGCTTCGTCATAGGCCGAGAAATAATCCCACCCGTCGTATCTGTGATAGGGGATTCCTACTCAACCAGTAGCAGGAATTCCTGGCACGTCACTTGTGGGATTTCTTCTGGCTGGTTTGGGAAGACCGGCGACCACAGGAAAAGGAGACGGGAAAATGACGACGCAGGTTGAACTCCACCGCAAACACGACGGCTCTTGGGAAATGCGCTGGCAACTACCCGGCGACAAGATCGAGAGCATCAGCAATGCCTCGGCCAGCGAGGTTGCCCGCCGGATTCTCGCCTTGGGGCGTTACGAGTTCGTTCGCGGTCTATGGATGGACGGCGAATAACCACACAACCACCAATCACGGGAGACGGGAAACATGGAGACGAAGCAAGCAGTCGGATACGTGCGGGTTTCAACAGCAGGACAGGCTGGTGAGGGCATCAGCCTGGAAGCGCAACGGGCGAAGATCGAAGCGTGGGCTGCGGCCAACGATCACCAGCTTCTTGCCATCCACACCGACGCCGGAATCAGCGGCGGTAGAACCGAGAACCGCCCCGGCCTGCAAGCGGCACTGGCCGACGCCTGCCAGCACAAAGCTGCCGTGGTCGTCTACAGCCTCTCGCGGCTTGCGCGGTCCACCAAGGACGCAATCACAATTTCGGAGAAGCTCGAAAAAGCCGGTGCTGATCTCGTGAGCCTGTCCGAACGGATAGACACAACGAGCGCTGCCGGGAAAATGGTTTTCAGAATGCTGGCGGTGCTGGCGGAATTCGAGCGTGACCAGATTGCTGAGAGAACCAGCGCCGCGCTCCAGCACCTTCGCTCACAGCGGCGGCTGGTTGGTGAAGTTCCCTACGGGTGGACGCTGGCCGACGACAAACAGACGCTCCTGCCGCTGGAGACCGAACAGGCCATCATCCGGAAGATCAAGGCGCTCCGCCAGAAGGGCCTTTCCTACGGCAAGATCGCGAAGCTGTTGACCATCATTCGCGCACCGGCGAAACAGGGAAATCACTGGTGGCCGAAAGTCGTTCGTACCATCTGCAGAGCCAATCCAATCGAGGGAGGGACGGCACATGTCGCGTGAGACGATTCGAGACCGGCACAACCAAATCATCGCCTATTACCACTACGAGGCTGACGGTGTGATTCGTGTGACCGACGCGCACCAACAGCTTCTTGGCCGGGTGAAACACAACGGCACATTCGACTCGCACAACGCGTTGGTCTCGCATCAGCGCGAGCCGGGTCTGCTGCTGCCGCTTGACGATTAGCCCGCCGCCGCGTGTTTTGCGCGGTGCGAAATTCCAGCGCCGCCGCTTCTGTGGTGGAATGCGTGCCGGTGGTCGTCCGTGCGGCAACCAGCGGGGGTAGCAGTGCTAACAAGAATGACAAAGTAAGCACTGACGAGGCGATTCCGGCACGGATAAAGTCGCGGGGTTCGGGGCAGTGGAGGCGGGCGGGCGTGGCCAGCAGTGACGTGGTAATGGTGCGCATGAATAAGGAACTGGCCGCAGCGTTCAACCGGCTGCGTCAGGAATTCCAAGGGCTGCCGCCGTCCACCATCGCCCGAATGATCGTCACCGCGACACTGGCCCTGCCGCTGGACCGGCAAATCGAGATCGTCAATTCACAGGTCCGAAAGCCGGGAAGTCTGCCGGGGGCGAGCCTGGCTGCAAGCCGCCTTCCGCCGAAGAATACGACCAGGCCAGAGGGTGCTCGGTACGAGAGACACAGAACATGAGAACAACAGAACGAGAATAACATTGTTCTGTGTTCCGCTGGAAGCCCGTTGGGGTACGGTGTTGCATGAACCGGAGTCGGGACGAGTGAGGAAATACGGACAAGTCTACCATGTTCGCTTGTCGGGCGAACCGCAGGCGCGGTTTGACCGCGTGTATGCCAGCTTCCGTGGCCTGCCCGGTTCGGTCGTGCTGCGGATGCTGGTTGCCGATCTTCTGACCACCAAGAGCGACGAGGAGTTGCGGGGCGTAATTGAGGCTGCGATTCGGGGTGAGCGTGCCAGCGTGAAGACCACAAGCCGAATCGGGGGCAACACGCGCAGAGCAAACACCTGACTTGAAAGGGGATGCCTATGTCACTTAGTAGGAGCACTTCCTTTCGGCTTGCGAAGCATGGCCGCTGGTCTGGGCCGACGGCAATCGCCGGAATACTGGTGGTCTTGGGTCTTGCTTGTAGCGGTACTGCCACGTGTGCCGACGGCATCATTACTACTATTGCTGGAGGCGGAACGGCGGTCCCCAATGGAGTCCCTGCAGTATCAGCAGGGGTTAGCACGAACGGCCTTGCGATGGATTCCTCTGGGAACCTCTACATTGCAGACGGTCTCGACCTCATCTTGAGGGTTGATGCCATTACGGGAGTCATCTCAATAGTGGCTGGCGGAGGCACCGTGTTCGGCGATGGCGGGCCAGCAACGGCGGCCACGCTTGATAGCCCGTCGCATGTCGTGGTTGATGTCGCCGGAAACATCTACATCTCGCAGGGGGCCTCAGGCAATGCCCGCGTCCGGAAGGTAACGGCATCCACGGGCGTCATCACAACTGTCGCTGGTAACGGCAATGAAGGCTTCACTGGGGATGGTGGGCCTGCAGCGTCATCTTCACTATATTACCCTAGAGGGATCGCTCTCGATTCCTCTGGAAACCTTTATATCGTGGACTCCAACAATTCTCGCATCCGCATGGTTGACGCTCAGACCGGCACCATAACCACGGTGGCTGGAAGCGGAGAGCAAACTACTGTCGAATCCGGTGATGGCGGTCCCGCTATTTCCGCGAGCCTTGGAAGCCTACCTGTTGATATTGCAATTGACCGCTCAGGGAACATGTATATCGCGTCCATGACCTCCATCAGGAAGGTTGATAAGGCCACAGGGATCATCAGCACAATCGTCAAGGTTGGCACAACCAGCGGGCTTATTGGCGGTGAAAGCATAAGCTCTGTGGCCTTGGATAGTGCGGGCAATGTCTTCTTTGCGGATAATAGTTACGACAGCCGCGTGTACAAGCTGGATGCGTCAGGTACGGCAGTTCTGGTTGCTGGTAATGGCACACCAGACTTCACTGGTGATGGTGGTCCAGCGACGGCTGCAAGCCTCAAGTACCCAAAGGGCCTTGTGCTAGATGGCGCTGGCAACTTATACATCGCTGATAATGGGAATGGCCGCGTCCGCAAGGTTACTGGGGCTGGCACTGTCGGTGGAGCGCCTTTGGGCATCACGAAGACCCAGGTCAAACTCAACTTCAAGATTCCGGCCAAGGACAGTATGACCTTTGGTGGGACGGTTGCCGTACCACAGGGTTTCATCCCGGCCAACCAGCCTGTCATCGTCAACGTTGCAGCTTTCCAGATGCAATTCCCCTTTGACGCTAAGGGCAAGGCGAGCGGGGATACCTACTCGCTCACGTTGAGCGGCAAGAAGAAGGATGGTGCATTCATCGCGCCGCCCGTAAAGTTCGCGCTGGCAATCAAGAAGTCGTCGCTTCTGTCGTCACTCTCCGGCGTGGGTTTCACCAACTCAGACGTGCCGAAGCCGGGTACAACGCTGCAAATGCCCTTCTCGCTGACAATCGGTGGCACCACCTACAGCAGTCTGACGCCGGTTCTCTACATTGCCAAGGCAAATACGAATGGCTCAGCGAAGAAACAGTGAGTGTGTAGACCAGAACCAGATACTTTATGAGGAGTACCGCAAGTGAGTAGACTGGGGCTGGTAGCGTCTACGATGAGCGTGATCCTCCTCTGCTCCACTGTGGTCTGTGGCGAGGATTCACGTCAGCCGGTGCCTGTTGCCGACGCGCTCAAAGATGCCGAGAAGACGGTGAGGGATGTCTTCAAGGCGGACTACGCCAAGACCAAGCCCGCCGAGAGGGCCGAGTTCGCCCAGAAGTTGCTCCAACAAGGAATGGAGACCAAGGATGACGCGACCACGCGCTACATCCTGTTCCGTGAAGCCGCCTCGCAAGCCGCGCAGGCGGGCGATGCGGCGACCGCGATGAAGGCGTTAACGGAATTGGGCAAGGCGTACAATGTTGATGCCTTGGCTCTGAAGATAGACGCTTTGGCGAAGGCTGGCGGCGCGGCTGCGACAGCGGACGCGAACAAGGCACTGGCAGAGAACTATGTCGCGCTCATTGATGAGGCTATTGCCGCTGACAACTATGACGCCGCAGCGCGAGCGACCGGCCCCGCTGAATCTGCCGCACGGCGAGCGCAGGATATGCCACTTGTGGCGAAGGTCCAGGCACGAGCGAAGGAATTGCGCGACCTGCAAGGCGAGTTCGTCAAGGTAAAGGCCGCGAAGCAGACGCTCACCGAGAAACCGGATGATCCTGCGGCGAACTTCGCTGTCGGGAAATTTCTCTGCTGCGTCAAGGGTGATTGGGAGAACGGCTTACCCATGCTGGCAAAGGGCAACGATGCCTCACTAAAGGCGGCGGCTGAGAGAGATTTGGCCAAGCCGGTCAGCCCCGGTGACGTGGCGGCGCTGGGTGATGCGTGGTGGGATGCCGCAGAGAAGGCCACGGGAGCCACAAAGGCGAGGTTGCAGGAGCGTGCTGCGGGCCTCTATACTAGGGCGTTACGCGGCCTGTCAGGTTTTGCAAAGACCAAACTAGAGAAGCGGATTGCTGCTGTATCTGGTGTGACAAAGGCAGAGACATCAACATCACTATCTAAGCCCGTGGAAATCGTGGCAAATGCGTCCGACTCTATCGTCAAGTCGGGTTTCACCGTCACAGGGGGTAGATTTTATCGGATCAGCGTTGCAGGTTCGTGGACAGACAGTGATGGAAGGATTGCGGCCCTGCTGGCGCGTATAGGGGCAGGGGAGGGTGAATTCGATGCTGGTAGCGCTGTGTGGTGGCCCTTACCGACAAAAGCCACTACTATACTCCGAGCGCACAAAGACGGGGAATTGTCATTTACTATGAAGGACGACAAATCCAATTTCAAGGGAAGACGCGGGGCGCTACAGATAGCTATCGCGGAGATACCTGAATTCAAGTGGCCGAGAAGCACCACGGTTGAGATCGTATGCTTGTTTAGGGGAGGTTGGCTCGATATCAATGGCCAGCCGCATAATGACTTCATATTTACGAAGGAGGGAGTCCACATTCAACACATTAGCGGAGCCGACGTGAGTGGGCCGATACAGGTCAATGGCGTCATCGTGTGGCTTACTTCTGGAGAGGCACCGCTAGAATTCATGGAGCCACTTCTGAAGCTGAAGCTGGCGCTGAAAAAGAAAAGCGGAAACGTGACGATTGAGGAGGCGGTGATCGGGGAGAAACTGACGGTGCGGGTGGTAACTGGTGGGTCGTTTGCCTCGTTCGTCATCGGCCCATAGGCATTCGGATATCTGAATGAACTGGCAGGAAAAGGTGCTAAGGAGTTCCGTCATGATGATCCGCCTATGGTCTCTTGTGAATGCGTGCCAACTAACGAAGTTCTAAGCGTTAGCACCAAGCGAACGCCTGGTTACGGCCTACAGGCCAGAGGCCACCGGCATCATTAGTCCCGCATTTGTAAACAGGCCCACCCGTGCTGGCAGCCCACGCCGCCATTAGTTCGGCATTCGCACACAGGCACACGCCGCCCAGCCGCGTCGCCAGCAGCCCCGGCCCCCGGCTCCGTGGCCCGTCGCTAGCCTTCCGTGGGCCTCCGTCGAGTTCTCTGTCCACAACCCGGCCCCTCGGACCATCCGAAGCCGGAGAAAGAGACGGAGGGCCTTCCTGCGCCCTTCCCGGCTGGCCTACTTCTCCGTCTGCCGCTCCCGGCGTGCGGCCTGCCGCTCGGAAACCCGGCGCTCCTTGTCACGCTCCTGTCGCTGGCGATTCCGTTCCGCCTCCCGGCGGGCCTTCTCCTGCTCGCGTGCCTCACGTTCGGCCTCTTGCTTCTGGGTTTGGCGCTTTTGCGCGTACCGGCGTTGAAGCTGGCTCGCCTCCCGTTGAGACTGACGAAGGCGGGCGACAACCTCCGTGGACATTTCAGAAAGTGCAGATAGGCGCATGGCGTATTCCTCCGTAGTCTCCCATGACGATCTTTGACCGCCAGCGCTGTCCCGCAGAGGAGACCATTCTTCACCATTCTCCGAGACGGTTCCGGCGCAAATATAAGTCGGGGGTCAAAATGAGACGGACGCCCGAACTATCCCAGCTTGCGCAGTGCGTCTGTGGCCGACTATGCACCAGCGGGCCGGGATTGACCCTTCACCAGCGCCGGTGCGGACCGGCCATTGAAGCCAGAGCACAGGAACGGCCCACCAATCAGCCCATCATCCTCGATCAGCCCGACGCCTACAGCGGCCAGATTAAGGCGTTCTGGGAACTGGCGGACCTCGCCGCCTACGACGCGGAGCGTGCCATCCACGACGGGAACCAATCGGCGGCGCGACGCGCACGCGTGCGGCTCAATGAACTGCGCAGGCGCATTCCAGCACTTCGCCGAGTCATTCTTGCTGCGGCGCACCGGAGCAATTGACGGGATGTTGAGTCGTCTGGACATTTGATTTAGAGCGCCGGTGCGAAAGTGCGATAATGCCGGAGCCGGTAAACGATACAGACCTCCGCCATGTGCGCGATGTCTCGCCAGAGAGCGGCCCACTACCTCCCTGGATAATGTGAGACACAGGCCGCGCCATACTTCGGCCTGCGCCGCGCCCAACACCTCGGCGACCTGTTCGCGTTTCTGCGACTTAGGCTTTTGTTCCAATTCACAGGGCCATTCACAAAGAGTCTGTCTTTTAGTCCTTTCTCCCTCGTAGGCGTTAGGTATAAAGTGGCCTCCGAAGCCGGGGGTTGCGCGTTCGACTCGCGCCGGGCGTACCATCTCAAGTCCTTAGCCGGGTAAGCCTGCCCGAAAACGCGCCCGACGCAGTCGCTGTGGACAAAGCACATGGCTGGTGGCAGCCAGTGGCCGCACAGCCGAGGACGCCGGCGACACCGTACAACAATCTTCTGAGTTGCTGTACACCGGTGCCGAGAAAAGCCCAGGAACCTACTTGTCGGAGACGCGCCATTCCAGAATCCCGCCGGAGAAGCCGTCCTGCAGCTTGGCCTCGAGGCGCAGTGCTGTCGTCTGGACGGCCTTGAACGTCACCTTGTTGAAGGTGTCCGGCTTGACGCCGTATTGGTCGCCGGTCTCAACGGGCTTCCACTCGTCGCCGGCCTTGTAGAGGAGTTTCCAGGACTGGGGCACGCGGCAGCCGCCCTTCCCAGTGTCGTCGAACCAGTACACGTCGGACGC
The DNA here is from genome assembly GCA_026692735.1 of Planctomycetota bacterium. Taxonomy (GTDB): domain Bacteria; phylum Planctomycetota; class SZUA-567; order H5-PLA8; family H5-PLA8; genus JAPLOD01. The sequence goes on from JAPLOD010000256.1 coordinate 38,653, forward strand.
CGCAACCTGCTGCGGCTTGGGGAAATCGTATTGCACCCATTCCGTGGTGCCCTTGTGGTCCCACCACGTCATGCGCGGGATGTTGTGGTCGTTTGAGTTCTGCGGCAGGTTGCCGTCGTTGAGCGCGTCTACGGAGTCGCCGCCGAAGCAGTGCGAAGCGCTGGCGCGGACGCTTGTGCCCCATTCCTGCGCATCCGGCCCCGTGCCGATGACGGGGAACGACGAGATTCTCAGGCGCGCGCAGCCCATGGGGATGAGCGTGACCGTCTCGACGGGTTCGTCGGACTTTATCGGGCTGGCCTGGAGCTTGCCGACAAGGCCCGTGCCGTCTTGAACCCAGCCGGGGATCTTGCGCGCCTTGGCCTGGAGTTCGATGGGCGCGGCCTCGGGCGTGAAAAGCTGCGTGCCCTGCGGCATCGGCTTGCGGACGAGCGTGAACGACTTGGCCGGCTCCTTTTCGTCCAGCACCAGGCCGTAGTTCCACGGGGTCGTGGGGAAGACTTCGTGTTCGGGCCACTGGTCCGAGCCGCCGTAGCGCTGCCACTTTTCGCCGATCTTCAGCGAGAACGAGAGCGGGCCATAGTCAACGGAGACGGAGTTCTTGTTCTTGGCCCACGTGCGGACGCCAAGGAACATGGGCAGAGCCAATGTCACGGCGTCGCCGTCCCTCCATTCTCGGTCAATGACGGCGAAGGAAAGCGGTGCTGCGGTGAGTGCGGCGTCCTTGTCGTTGATCTTCAACGTGGGCTTCGCGCACCAAGCCGGGATGCGCAGGTAGAGCGGGAAGCGCACGGGCTTAGGCGCGGAGAGCTTCAGCGTGATGGTTTCACTGAAAGGATAGTCAGTCTCCTCCGCGATCTTCACGGCCGTTCCGTCGCCGACTTTGGCGTTGACCTCGGAGGCGGCGTACAGCGACGCGCAAAGGCCCTTGTCGGGCGTGGCGAGCCAGAGTTCCTCGGCATAATACGGCCAGCCGTGCGAGACGTTGTGCTGGCAGCAGCGGTACACCGCGCCGGGGCTGTAGGAGAACATCGTGCCGCCGTTCTGGACGCCGGGGGCTTTGTTGTTCTTGTCGAGTCGCACCTGATTGGGGCAGGTCAGGTAATGCAGCGCCTTGAGGTCCGGCGTGAGCGACGCGGGTAGCGAGTTGAAGGCGATGTCCTCGCAGCGGTCGGCCCACACCGGGTTGCCGGAGACTTTCGTGAGCATCTCGAAGCTGTGCATGAACTCAACCCAGCCGCAGGTCTCGAATCCCCCGCGCGGGTCCACGTAACCGGGGCGAGCGTTCTCGTCGGCCACGATGCCGCCGCCGGCGAACTGACCGTACATGCCGATGGCCTTCTGATAGTTGCGTTCGGCGGCCTGGAGGAACTTTTCATCCTTGGCCTGCATGTAGAAGACGCCGGGTTCGCGGAAGCCTTGCGCAAGGTTTACATTGTGCCAGTTGATGACGTCGGTGTCCCAGCGCGCCATGTTGTCGTGAATCTTCTGCGCGAGGTCGAGGAGCCACTTCTCGCCGGTGCGATTGTAGAGCCAGAACGCGGTTTCGATGTTGTCGCCGAAGCGGACCTTGGGCCAGTAGCCGCGTCCGAAGGCCTCGGGCGGCTGTTCGTTGAGCCACTTGTGGTACTTCAGCATGAACGGTATCACGCGCTCGTCGTTGGTGAACTCGTGGAACGACTGCAAGACGTTCAGCATGACCATGTGCGGCCAGAGGTCGGGTTTGCCGTCGAGGCCCGTCTTGTTGGCGGCGGGGCCGAAGTAGCCGTCGGGCTGCTGGCTGGCGAGCGTGGCGTCAATCCATTTGCGCGCGGCCTTGATGATGGTCTCGTCGCCGAGGACGTAACCGAGGTCGCCGTAGCCTTTGAGCCAGTACGGAAGCTCCTCCCATCCGTTCTTGCCCTTGCCCTCGGGGCTGGCCCAGGCGCTGTCATCGAACTTGAGCCAGCCGGAGATTTCGGCGAGCCCGCCGGTCATGCCCTGGGCTTCGAGCTCGAGCTGCTTGCGCAGCCAGCCGCGCGGCGCGATGCTGCCGATGGGCAACTTGATGAGCGGGCTGGGCAGGAGCGGGTCGCGGTTGGAGGTGTAGAAGCCATTGGTCCCCGCGGTGGGGAGTTCCTTGACGCAACGGACTTCCTCGGCGCGTGAGACTGGCATGGCGGTGAGCACTCCCAGGCAGAAGGCTGACACGGCGACCCACAATGCGCTGTTCATGGCGAGGCCCTCATACGTTGGCTGCATGGATACCGTAGTGCCAAGGCGCGAAAGAGGAAAGTGGGAAATGCCGGGCGCGATCAGCAATGCCAGGACGGACCAGGCACGGCACGCAAGTGCCGTGGCACACCACAACCGGCAAAGCAGCTTGCGGGAAGGCGGCAGACCGCAAGAATGGCACTCAGCATGAGCCCCCGAACCAGCGCACGGAGAGTCATCCTGATATCCCCGGTCATCCTGGCCTTGGCCCATGCCGCGAGCTGCGTCATGGTGTCCAACGCCGCCGAACAGGGCGCGCCCATGGAGATCACGCAAGACACCGTGCTCGATCCGGCCCGGACCTATGGGCCGCTCGTTATCAAGGCGTCCAACATCACAGTTGACGGCCGCGGCGCGTGGCTGGTCGGCGCCACGCAAGGGTTGCCCAAGAGCTACAAAGGCACGGCCGTCCTGGCCCGGGGCGTCTCCCGCGTGACCCTGCGCAACCTCAATGCGAAAGGCTGGGAGACGGGATTGCGGGTCGAGGACGGCGAAGGTTGGCTCATCGAGAAGTGCAACTTCTCCGACAACTTCCACGACCCCGACTTCGGCTGGGGCGATAACGGCAGGCGCGGCGGCCTCGTCCTCGAACGTCTTCTTCGTTCCGTCGTACGGAAGGTTACGGCCAACCGCGTCTGGGACGGTTGCGTGCTGGTCGAGTGCAACGAGAACACCGTTGAGGACTGCGACTTCTCCCGTGCCTCCAATACGTGCCTCAAATTGTGGACCTCCTGCCGCAACACCATTCGGAACAACAACCTCAGCTACGGGCTGCGTATCAAGCCCGGCGAGGTCCACGCCCGCGACTCCACCAGCGTGCTCGTCGAAAGCGGCTCAAACGACAACCGCCTCCTCCAGAACGACTGCAGCCACGGCGGCGACGGCATATTTGTCCGCGTGCTCAACGGCTGGGTCAGCACGGGAAACCGCTTCGAGGGCAACGACTGTTCCTACGCCAACAACAACTGCTTCGAGGCCTGGTCGCCACGCAACGTGTACGTCCGCAACAAGGCCAACCACGGCAGCTACGGCTTCTGGCTGGGCGCTTCCGACCAGACGGCGCTCATTGAGAACGAAGCCTCCCATAACGGATTGCCGACCGGGCTGCACAACTCGCCTCATCTCCCCGACCAGGGCCACGCCGGGATCGTTTTCATGTTCGGCCCTTCAAGCCACACTCTCGTGCGAGGCAACGTCTGCGCGGGCAACAACGGCGCCGGCATCGCGCTCATCGGCGACCTGGACAGCCAGGGGCGGCGGTGGAAGGCCTTTCACTGGATCGTCGAACAGAACCGCCTCGAAGGAAACCGCTGGGGCATCTACGTCCAGCACGCCGACTGGATAGACATGGCTGGCAACGTCTTCAAGGAGAATGCTAAGGGCGACGTTCACCAGGCCGGGAACGTGACTAACCTCGTCGTCCACCCCGCGCAGGAAGACGTCAACCGGCCGCCAAAGGCCGCGCTCGCCGCGCCGTCGTCGGCCAAGGTCGGCGACAAGGTCGTGTTCGATGCCTCGCGCAGCAGCGACCCGGCGGGTTGCGCTCTGACCTTCCGCTGGGACCTGGGCGACGGCACAGTAGAGGAGGCGGCGCGGGTGAAGCACGTCTTCAGCCAGCCCGGGTTCTACCGCGTGGGGCTGACGGTGAACAACGGGGTATTCTCCGACCTGGCGTGGCGCGATTTCTACGTCGCGGACGACCTGCGCGAGATCGGCACCGAGGGCGGGGCCGCCGACTGGTCCTGGATTGACCCCCACTCGACGGTGAAGTTCTCCGACGACCGGACCGTCCGTCTCGCCGGCGCCATGTCGCTGTACGCCTTGGTCCAGCCTTACAGCGGCGGCCGCGTCAGCCTGCTGTATCCCGCCTCCAAACAGGCCGCCTGGCCGGCGCAGCGGAAGACGCATCTCGTCTTCTGGCTGAAGGTGCTCGACGAGAACGTCCCCGCGTGGCAGGACCTCAACCCGATTGTCACGCTGTATGAATCCGACACGCGTTTCGTGCGCTTTGTCCCGAAGGTGGACCTGCTGGCTCAGCCACCGTACAACGAGGCGCGCGAAGGCTGGTATCGCTTCCAGGTCCCGCTTGCGGGCGACGAGATGTGGAAACGCCAGGGGCCTGAACTGGCAACGATCAACTACCTCACGCTCGGGTTCGACTCGTGGGGCGCGCCGCCGCTGCGTATCTGGGTGGACGGCCTGGCCTTCCGGGAAGACCCCCAGCAGTGACCGGTGTGGCAGAGGGCATGACGAACCCTCGGACTGACGCGCTGCCGCTCGACCAGGTGCGTGACGGGGTCGGAGCGTAGTCTGGAATGCATGGCGTGGAACGGCCCAGACGTAGTCATCACCGGAGTCTCGGCAACTACCGATGTTGCTTGTTCGGCGAGCGTCATGGTCTGCAAGGGAGAGCGGCATGGCCAGTGCAAAGAAGCGTCGGTCGCCGCCCCGACTCCACGTATCTACGGCTGTCGTGCTGATGTTTGTGGCGGGTGTGCTGCTGTGGGCGAATGTCCACACGTATGAAAGTGGATTGCCGCCTGGAGTATTGGTTGACCCGGCAGAGGGAACAACCTTTTCCGGCCCTCTGATGTGTTCAGCAAACGGGTGGCCGCTACGCTGCTATTGGCCAGCGTTTGAGCACTGGGAACTTGGCAACTTGAGTCTTGATGTAATCATTGCCGTGGCTGCAATGGTGGTTGCTGCCGTCATCTCTGAACGGTGTGAATCGGCCCGGCGAGGTTTAGTGGCTGAGGAGACTGTAGGACAGAAAGATGAACGCTGAGTGTGCCGGCCCAGCGAGTTCCGGCCGGCGGTCAGGGGGGTGATGGCAAGGGCGGTTGCGGGCCAGAGAAGCAGCACGGCGACGGTCGCGGAGCTGCAATCCGAGATCCCGCAGCAGCGATGGGATATCGCGCTGGAGGCGTGGGTCGGGGGCGGCGGGAAATTGAAGTAGGACCTCGTGGCTGTGAGAAAGGGGGAAGCTATGTCTTCCTGGACTAAGAGCCATATTCTCCGGTGCCTCTTTTCAAGGCGGCCTCTAATCATAATCCCGCTCTTGATAGCTATCGTAGTAATCGTATATGCGAACGCAACGCCTCAAGTCGTGATTGCCTACGAGCAGCACCATATGGCGCCGTATTGGGTGGAGTGGCGATTTTTTGGGTGGCCCATGAGATTCCTTAGATTGGGTGGCTACTTTGAGGAAACCGTATTTTATCCGTGGGGGATCCTCGGCGACGCGTTAGTGAGCATCGTCGCGTTGAGTGTCGTGGCGGTGTTGGTATCGCGCATTACTAAAGCGGTGTCGCCTGGTGTCCCGCCTCAAAACCCCGGGAGTGAGGACAAGAAGAGTGCGGAGGCTGTAGTGGTCCATCGGGTTTGAACGGGGCAAGATGACTCGGTTGCGGCAGGTTCTGGCGGTCGGTTGACGAGGCGTGAACGGAGTGCGTCTGCGGCGCGGGGATGAAAGCGCTGGAACGGCCTTGGTTTCACGCCGTTCGTTTGAGTCCGATGATGGGCAGATACCGGCGGCCGGCCATGAGGTGGATCACCAGTTCCACGTGCGCACCGCACGGGCCGCGAACTGGGGCTTGCGGCGCCGCACAGAGACTTTCGCGCGGCCAGTCGGCGCGGGTTTCGAGTCGCGGCTTGGCGTTGGCGGCCCTTCGGCGGTAGTAGACTTCATCGGGTGTTCTGCCGTCGAGAGACTCGTGCGGTCTGTGGGCGTTGTACCAGTCGAGATAGAGTTGCAGCTCGGCAGCCATGCGGTCCCTATCAAGGGGGACGAGCGGTAGGCGTGTCACGCATTCCGTCTTCAGCGATTTGATAAAGCGTTCGATGACGGCGATGCTGCCGTGTTGGCCCACGGCGCCGAAGCGCGGCCGCACATGCCGGCAGGCCGTGGTGCGAGCTTGACCCGGACGAGGAAAGGCCACGCCTTTCTGCAGGGCTGGATGTGCGGCGCTAGTTCGAAGTGCCCAATTTCCAGGACTTCGCACTGGTAGTTTGCCGACTGATCGGGATGAGAAACCCAGCGCTCAATCGGCTGCCATCAGACAGGTCGAACTGCAGCGACAGATTGAGGTCCACGTCCACAATGCCATCGCCCGAGTTGGCGACCGGCAATCCACTGCCCCCTGGCGACTCCGCAGGCACGTTCACGAAGGTCGCCGTAAAGACGCCTTTCGAGCTCAGCGTGAACTTGCTGAGGCCGGCGGCCGCCTTTGCCACGGCGAGCTTCACCGCGCCCTTGCTGACTTTGGCGAGCCCTGACGAGACCTGCATGCCGTAGTTCCCGACCGCAAAGTCAAACGAGCCGTCGCTTGCCGGCACGAGTTTCGCGGCATTAGGCAAGATGAGCTGGCCGGTGATCGCGAAAGTATGGACCTTCGTCTTCGCCGTGCCTTTGGTGCTCTCTTTCGCAGCGAACTTGGTTGCGAAACACGAACCGGATACGACCGTCCCCGTTTTCTGAAAAATGTAGTTCGCGTTGCCGGTGTTGTCCGCGACGGCCGTGTAGAGCGCGCCGCAACTGGCGCTGGCAGAGAACCCGCTGACCGTCAGCGAAACGGGAACGGAAATGATCATCTGGTCGGACGACTTCACGTCTGCATTGGTGGCTCCAAGACCCACCATCGCATCACGCAGGTCCCCGTTGGCGAGCTGGAACAAGACGTGGCCCGTGGCAGGTGTGAGCGCAAACGTCGTGACCGGGTTCGTGCCGGCGTCCGATTTGTAACCGCCGTTCACGTCCAGTGTGAAGGAGACCGTCTTGGAGCCGATCCATACGCTGCAAGGCACTCCCGTCAGGTCCGCCGGCAATGCTGTGGTATCCATCAGGCCGGAGAGACTCACGCTGTCCTGGCCCGTATTCCGGAAGTTCAGCCCAACATAGAGTGAACCGAGGGAAAGGCCGGTTGACATGCCCGTAGAGTCTGCGACCGGCACGCCCACCCGGGCCGCCTGGCTGGAAGCGGTCCCTGTCCCGACAGCGATGACCACTGAGTCATAGACCTGATATCCTCCCTTTGTGAGCATCAGGCGCGCAATGTAGGTCCCGTTGCTCGTGTAGGTATACGAAGTGTTTGCCTCGCTGGATGCGGAGCCATTGCCGAAATCCCACCTCAGCGAGTCATAGCTCCCTTGCGAAAGTGCCGAGCTGAAGCTGACCGTCAATGGCTTCTCGCCAAAGGTGGGACTCGCTGAAATGGCGGCAACGAGCGCTGTGTCGGTGCTTCCGGCAGACGTGGTATCCACGATCGCGGCGGCCACGTTTGCCGCGTCCCCCGGCTGGGTCGTGCTGCTCCGGCCATCGGCCCATGCGACCAGGAAGAAGCTGCCGGATTGCGCCGCCACGGCGTCGCGTAACGCGCCTGTGGTAGCCGTGTCAATCTGGAAGGGAATCGGATCCTTGTCCTCACCCGCAAACGATACTCTCTTGCCGATGATGTGATAGACGCTGCTGGAGATCTTCTCGTTTCTCACAAACAGCCACTCGTCCGTGCCCGCAAACGCAGGCGCGTAAGAGTCCGAGGTGTCGCCCACCGGCCCCAGTCCCATTTCTGCAAAAACTCCCTGCGGCGGCGTGACGGTACCGTTGGTGCTGATCTTGTGCAGGAACACGGAGCTATCCACAGTTTGGCCGTAGGACGACAACACTTGCCAACCGCCATTGACAAACGCCACGCCGATCAGCCGGCCATACCCATTGTCGGCCGCCGATTCTTTGAACAGGCTCGTCCCTCCGGCATCACGTATCGTCCCATCAACGCCGATTCGTACGCTCCGAGTCTGCGCCGGAGTCTCGGCGTTCTCGCGATAGATGAGCAGTGTGTCGCCGCTCGGTGTCTGCGCGGACAGGAACAGCAGGCTCTGATTCTGCGGCGCGATCAGAGCGGGCAGAGCTTGAACCGTGCCGACCATGCCCGCCGTCGTGACACGCGTGAAGTAGATCTGTTGTCCCGATGAACTCCCGGATGGCACATCCTGCCAGGCGACGAAGTAGTCAACACCGTTAAAGGCTACCAGGGGGTCCTCTTCGACCAGTCCTGCAGTGGTTGCGATCGCGAAATCTGTTCCGCCCAGAACCGTTCCGGTGCTCGTGATAATGCTCCCGCGGATTCCGCCGCCCCAGGACCCATCGTCCGACCAGACCACCAGCCAATTGGCGCCGTCGAACGCGGCTTCACAGCGCTGCTGGCGGAAGGGACGTGGCTTGGCCACTGAAGACGAGATGCCGAAGGGCGCAGAAGCCACGCCGGACTGGCTGACGATCGAAGCTGCCATCAGCGGAGCATTGGCGCCCGCGCCATAGTCGGTCCACGCGACAAGAAAGCTGTTGCTGCCCGCGGCCACGGTAGGCGCCGCCACAGTGTTGGAGACGGTGGAGCTCGGAGAGAGAACCATGTTGTTGCCGACAAGCGGGTCAACCACAACGGGATACCGCGCCTCGCGCAGCCACCTTTCGGGCAGCGCGAATGTTATCTGTGCATCCCCGCTCATCTCGGGTTCCGCAGTCATGCTGCGCCGCGCTGCATCGCGGACCACGATATGGCCGTACCGGACGGCGACAGTCCCATCTGCGCCCAGGAACGACACGCCGCCATGACGATCAGGCCTTGCCGCCGCCGGCTGTAGTCCGCCGCAGCCGACACTCAGCACAAACCGCAGGTCGCCGGCGCCGGGCGGCGGCTCGCGCAGGACGAAGAGCTGCTCGACGCCGTCGGCCCGCGCGGCGTACTGCTCCTCAAGGTAGCGCGAGTGCGTCAGCCGCGCCCTGCCGGCGGGATCGAGTTCGGAATGCTCGCCGTCCGGTGGCATTACCGTGGCGGTGACGTCCGAAGACCCGCGACGGACGGCAAGCAGTTTGAGGGACAGCTCGGGTGCGGATGCTTCGGCGGAATGACGGCCGGCGTGCCGCGGCACGTACGCCAGCCCGGACGCGGCACTGAAACACGCGTCATACGCGCTGCGGGACGCTGCGTACCGTCCGGGAGCAGTCTCGACAAAGGACACGCTTGCCGCCGCCGGGGACGCGCCCGCGGTACCACGAACGTCTCGTTCGTGGCACGGCGTCGCGCTTGCCGGCACGGCATCAGGCACTCGCCAAGCCAGCGCGGCCGCGGCTGCAATGCCGATCAACAACATACATACCCACCACGCCCGCAAAGCCCCCTTGTACATGCACCTGTCCCTCCGTGGCACGCTTTATTATTCGACGGTACCATCATAGCTATGATTGTCAATGTGTATTATAATCCTCCATCGTGAGTATATGACATGAGCCTGTGCGAACGATGTAAGAGCCTTTGTGCCAACTACTTGCACCATCACGGCAAAACCGCTCCGAAGACTCATTGACACGATGATAATACTCACGTATAGTGATAATCCGTCCATTCCCGTGGCGGTGAGACCAGGTTCGGCGTGTCGGTCTGGGCGGCAGCGCGCCGGCGCGCACGCAGGCCGACTCCGTCTGCGAAGGTCGGCAGCAGTTTCGGAGGGCGACATGGGACAGCGAAGGAAGGACCGTTTTCCCTCGCCTCCGCCTCCACCAGGAGGCATTGGCGTGCCGGTACCGGCGTTCATCAAGGAGCGCACCGGCTTTCTTCTCCAGACGGCTGCCATCTCCGTCGTCTCGACGTTCGAGAAGAACCTGGCCCCGCTGAAGCTCAAGATCCCGCACTATGTCGTCCTGAACACCCTGTCGGAAGGCGGGCAGCCATCGCAGGTCGAGATAGGCTGCAAAGTCCGCTTCGACCGTACGAAGATGGTCAACGTTGTGGACGAGTTGGAGGAACTGGGACTGGTCAAGCGCGAAGCCAACCCGACAGACCGGCGGGCCAATATCCTGCGCATGACTGACGCCGGCCGTGCCGCCTTGGAGGCCGCGCGGAAGATCGAGATGGCCGTGGAAGATGAGTTCCTGGCCACGCTGACACCTCTGCAACGCCGGCAGTTTCAGCAGACCCTGACGATGCTCGCCCAGGCGCACCTGCAGGAAATGGAGCGTGAACACCGTCCCGGCGCCACACCGTGACGCCGCAGGAATCTTCGTATTTTTCGGGAAGAAAACAGACCGCTGGTGAAACCAAGGTGCCGCAAGGGGCGGTGAAGGGCCTTTGCCGGCGTGGCTGACTGCAAGGATCCAGGTCCTGGTGCTGCCCGGCAAGCAGGTGCAGCGTGAGCGGAGGGGGCATCCCGTCTTGGCAAGTGCTGATCACGGCGCACAACCGCCCGACGCCGACCACGACCTGAAGCTCCTTCGCCGGGCGCAACAGGGAGACGACGCAGCCTTCGAGGAGCTCATGAGCCGCTACAGCGACCTCTTCCACGCGTTGGCGTCGTTCCTTGTCGGCCGCTCCGCCGACGCCGAAGACGTCGTGCAGGACACGTTCCTGGCCGCGTACGAAAGCATGCGTTCGTTCCAGGCGCGCTCCTCGGTCAAGACCTGGCTGTCGGCGATCCTGCTGCGCCGCGCGGCCCTCTGCCATCGTCGCTCAAGCGCCCGCAGGTCGGCTCAGTCCGGACGTCTGTCGGACGCCTCCCGCGCCCTGCTGAACGGGAATACCGCCGCGTCGCTCACGGCGGCCAGCGACGTGAAGATGGATGTCCTGGCCGTGCTCCAGACGCTGCAGCCGGACCATCGGGAGATTGTGGTCTTGCGTGAAATGGACGGCATGAGCTACCAGCAGATCGCGGACGTGCTCGACCTGCCTGGCGGGACCGTGGAATCCCGGTTGTTCCGCGCCCGGCAGGAACTCAAGATGCGGCTCAAGGACTACAAGGATTAGGAGTTGTCGCCATGGGATGCCCTCACTGCGAGCGAATAGGAGCCTTTCTCGACGGCCAACTGGCCGGCGCCGAGCGGGCGGCCTGCGAGGAACACATACTGAGCTGTCGCGAATGCACGCTGGAGCTGGAGTACATGAAGCGCATGGCGCTGCTCCTCTCCGTGGCCATGCAGGCGGAGCGCCAGTCCCCCCATGCACGCGTCACGTTCTCTGGACTCAAGCAGCGAAAGCTGTTGCGGTGGTCGAAGGGGCTGGCGTTGGCGGCTTCACTGCTCTTCGCGGTGTCCGGCTTCTTGGTGTTGGGCGAGGGTGGGCGCGCGCATTCCTCGGCCGACGTGGCATGGCAACAGGCCGCCGTCATGCCGCAGATGGCCATGGTCGAGGTTGACTTGGTTGATCCAGTCGCACAGAAGCTCTTGGGGATGAGGCCATGAAGAAGCTTGTCGCGATACTTGTCCTGGGCGTCCTGTTGTCCTTGGGCGCCGGTGTCTTCATCGGCGTGTTGTGGGAGCACCGGAGGCCGCCGTCGGACCCCTTCGTCGGCGAACTCAACCTGACTGCGGAACAGCAGGATAAGTTGAAGGCCATCTGGTCCGACGCCGTGGCGAAGGGCGGCTTCCCCGTTCAGGACGAACGGCGCGAGGCCGCGAAGAAGGACTATGACAAGGCCCTGCGCGCCCTGGTTCCGGCGGACCAGCAACAGCGGTATGACGAGCTTCTGCGCGACTACCAGAAGAAGCTCGATGACATCGAGCGGGAGTCGCGGCGGATCTTCGACGATGCGACGGAACGGTCCCGGCAGGTGCTTAGCGAGCAACAGCGGGCCAAGTACGACGAGATCAGACGAAAGCACCTCGAGCGCATGAAGGAAAGGGGCCCCGGCAAGAAACCGGGGGGCTTCATCCCGCTGCTGCCGCCGCCGCCGGGACCGCATCCTCCCGGACCGCGGCCGCCGGGCCCGCCGCCGAACGAGTGACGCAGTCCCGCTTTTCGGGCCGCTGCTGTGCCAGGCCGGCATGGCGCGGCGAGACGAAGCACGAAGGGGATGAGACCTTGAAGACGTGGCCGACCGCACGCTCCTTGACCAAGCCGCCGCTGCGCGCTCTGCCGCCGGGCCAGGCGCTGGCGCCGTTGTACCGGCTGGTCGCGAGGTGGCTCGCCCTGCTGCAACAGACGAAGTCACCGGCTGAGAGCGCTCGCGGCGCTGATCCTGCGGCGGTGGAGCTTGCGGAGGAGAAGCTTCTGGCGCCTCTCTCGCTCATGCAGCGTAAGCGGCTGCATCGCTTGCTCGCAATCGTCGTCGCTGCACAGCACCGGCGGCACAGCTTGCCGGCCGAGGATAAACAGAAAGGAGCACGGCAATGGTGAATGCACTGCGTGGATTCCTGACCGTGTGTGCGTGCGGCCTGGCGCTGTCGGTTCCGGCGGGGCAAGCCGACAATCCAATCCCCCCGGCTCCGCCGCCACAGGGCGATGGCCGGGACCCCGCCCGCGGCTTTGGCCCCGGGCCCATGGGCTTCATGCGTGGCGGCGCCGCAGCCGATCTCGAGTCCGTCAAGGCCGGAATCCGCGCCAGCGACGAAGAGTGGAAAGTGATCGGCCCGAAACTGCAGAAGGTCATGCTCGCGCGTCAGGCTGCCGACTCCGCCATCAACGCGGACAACAGCCCCGCTACGGACGCCAAAGGTGGCGTGGCGGATAGAGAACGCGGCCGTGAGCGGGGAGGCCCGGGCAACGCTGCCTTTGCCGGACCCTCCACCAAAGCAGGGGGAGACTTCGGCCCTGGCGGAGGCCCGCCACCAGGGTTTGGCCCTGGCGGAGGTCCGCCACCGGGATTCGGGCCAGGCGGAGGTCCACCACCGGGCTTTGGGCCCTGGGGAGGTCCTCCGCCGGGGTTCAGACCCGGGGGCGGTCCGCCGCCTGGCTTCGGCGGCCCGGACAGCGCCGTCGCGCAGGCGCTTGCCACTCTCCGAACGGCACTGGCCGATCCGAAAACCACGCCGCAGGAACTCCAGCAGAAGGTTGCTGAGGTCCGCGCCGCCCGCCAGCGAGCGCGGCGCGACGTGGCGAACGCGGAGAAAGACCTTTTGGAGCTGCTTACCGGCGATCAAGAGGCAACACTCGTGAGTCTTGGCTACATTGACTGATTCCCTGAGGAACATCCCATGTTGCGATGCCCCCGCCTGCTCGTCGCCCTGGCATTGATCTATCTGTGGCCCCCAGCGCCGGCGCTGAGCTACATTGACCTGGCGCCGACACTCTCGAAGATCATCGCGGAGTCGGACAGGATCGCGTTGGCCGAGGTTGTGCAGTACAGCCGCGAAAAGAGTGTGGTGGTCCTCAAGGAGGTCCGTTCGCTGAAGGGGGACCCTTGGCCGGACCTGATCCGCCATGCGGTCGGGTTGGCGGGCGGCGGGGCAGTTCCGCGGCAGATCATGCAGTGGGCTTCCCCTGGCGCCCGCTGCGTCATGTTCGTCTCGGACACCACGACGCTGGTGTGTCTGGGCCAGGGATGGTACCAGGTTCACGCCGGGGGCGCCGGAGCGTGGACGCTTGGGGCGGACCGGCCCGATCTGCCGTTGGCGTACTATGGAACGGTCTCGCGCCTGGTGGACAGCATCGCTTCAATGCTCGACGGCAAGAACGCCGTTATCACGGTTGTGGCTTTCGGCGCGGACAACGAAGGGGCCTGCTTCGACCTGGCCTTGAACCGCCAGGCCCTGCCGGCGTTGGTGAGAGTCCAACGCATCCGCGCGCATCTGAAGATGCCACCCGTGGTCGTGGGCGTGTCGGCGAATCCCGCCTATTTCCTTGGGACCGGGCCTGTGGATGCAGCCGATCTGCCGGCGCTCATGGAGAAGCTCCGGCATCCGGATGCCATGCAGCGCGCCGAGGCCGCCAACGACCTGCGCTGTCTCGGCCGACAAGCAGCCGCGGCGGCGGCGCCGTTGGCCGAACTCCTCAGCGATTCGGCCCCCAGCGTCCGCTTCCTGGCCGCCGCCGCGCTGCTCTGCATCAGTCCCCCGGACGCCCGTGCTCTCGAAGTCTTGGCCCAGGGCTTAGGCAGTGCCGAACTCCCCGTGCGCCGTGAATCGGCCAGGGCCGCGGGCCTCAGCGGGCCCGCCGCGTCGCCGCTGGCCGACAAGCTGGCGGTTTTGCTGAGCGCAGATGTTATCGTCCGACCAGGCGGCCGTCCGCTGGGCGGCCGTACGAGCTATGTCGCAGATCGGTGGAGAGGACGCCCATCCGGCGGTCGAGTTCATGGTGCGCACCTTGCCCAATGCCACGGAGGTCGAGGGCTACAACATCATGGTCTATCTCGCCCTGCTTGGCCCGGTCGCCGCCGACGCCATCCCCGCCATCCGCAGCGTGCGCATCAAGAACCCGGTGCTGCCCTCGGCGACGCAGTGGGCGATTGCGCCCGACAAGTCCTTCCCATGGCTTGGCTGCGGGCCGTTCGGCATGCCC
>JAPLOD010000257.1 GCA_026692735.1 Planctomycetota bacterium
ACGTCGTCTCTGGTCCTTTCGCTTTCCGCCCGGCTTCTGGCGCGAAAGGGTGCGGCCCATCCAGCACGACCGAGGCGAAGCGCCCTTGCCACAGGTGCCCGCGCCAGCCCTGCGCGAAGTTGATCCGCCGCGTGTAGCGCCCAGACGCGCCATGCCCTCACATTACAGCCCCCGTATGTTCCTGTCAATCATTATGTATGGTGTCCCCGGAATGCCGGAATGCGGCGCCATCCGCCGCGCAACCACGAACCACGAACCCGTCCGTCGCTCCGCCCGCCCTTCACCGCCCGCCGCCTTCACTGCGCCGCTGCTTCTCCGGCCCGCAACCGCCCTGGCCATCAGCCGGTTGGGCTCAGTAGTCGAAGGTCAGCCGACCCTTGTCGTATTCCTGGATGGTCATCTCCGCGTCAAATGAAAAGGGGCCACGCGAGTCCCGCAACGCTTCCAATACCCGACGCGCAACGCCAGGTTTCCATTGGAGACTGTGAGCGGCCGCACAACACCTAACACTGGGTTCGGGGTCCGTCATGAGAGACATGATGGATTCGCAACCCTCTTCGGACTCTCGTAGAACCTTATAGCAGGCATGCAGATCTGCTGCGTGTTTGTTGGCCTTTTTCGGGTCGGAGGTGTCCCCGGTCCCAATCGCGCCTTGACGATATCGCTCAACCAGTTCCTTGATGCTCTCTCTCATGGCCATCTCCTTCAAGGCAGCGGTTGTCCAGCCAGTGCCCTGTTGAGTATCTTCTGCCCAAACTCGAATTGTTCCCGCCACGATTGTGATTCCAGCCATTGCCTGACTCTTTGGCCGCCGGTGAATGAAGGACGCACGCTTGAATAGTAGTCCGCGATGGCTTGGTTCACCGCGCTAGAAACAGGCACGGCGTTCTGCGTGTTGTGAATCGCCTCGGCTCCGAACTTCTCAATGTTGGCGGCACGTTTCTCGACAATATGGTGCCACACCTTCCCTTCGCCCGCTGGTCCAAGTTTACTCTTCAAAATATCGAATGACCTGAAGAATCGCACCTCTTGCTGCGCGCCGCTCTCCACGCCTCGAATTACTTGCTGCTCCGTTAGACCCATGATACCACGAGCGAGTCCAGTAAGAATGCCGCCGACGATCATGGCATAGCCAGCATACTCCTGCCCCTTGTTCTGGAACGTTCTGCGTTTGTCGTGCTCCTCGATGACCTTCGGTGCGATGACCGCCAACTGTTCTTCGGTGGACAGGCTGTTCCAAGGTCGCGTCTTAAGGTCGGCCTTGTGCGCCGCCTCAATCTCCCTGAGCCGCTCGACAGTCCTCCGACTTTGCTCGTTGAAGAGTTCATTATAGATGCGGAGGTACTCCCCTCGTTTCCGCGGGCCATAGAGAACCTTCTTGCCGCCAATCTCCTTCACTTCGAGTTCTTCGCCTACGAAGATGTCCTTATTCCATCGTTCGATCTCATCGCGCTCGGCGGACCCAAGCCAGCGATCTCCTGCATACCTTCCCTTCGCCAAGGGGATTGGGTCCTGCTCATCGGGCGTGTTCGGATCGATCTCCCAATGTCCATCTTCGACCTTGGTGCCTGGAGGTACGACCCAAGTGAACGCCAGCCCCAATTTCGGGTTGGCTGTCGGCGGGCGTGAAGGAGTCGGCACTGGCGGGCTGGACGAGAAGGGCCAGCAGCAGGAAGATGGCGGTCATGAATTGCTTCACGGGCTGGATTCTACCGCGTTTTCATCCCGGCGCACGGCACGGCCCGCCCTTCACCGCCCGCCGCCGTCACTGCCGCGCTGCTGCTCCGGCCCGCAACCGCCCTGGCCATCAGCCGCCTGAGCGGGGGGCGGAAGACGGGAGCGGCACAGCCGACCTTTACACTTCCTCCCATTGCACGCTTCCCGGTCTCTGACCAGTGATGAAGAACTCCCGTGCGGCATTTCGCGCAGTGGCCGACGGCACGGCGCTTCGCATCGGGAACTCAGAATGGTGACCGTAAAGGAAGAAGGACACGGTTCCAGCTTTGCCTCGGTCCCCAACACTCCCGTAGTTGCCCACCGCAGAAATGAAGCTCACCACCGTCATTCCACGCCCCAGCCCCATGGCCAGCACGCTCCCGTCTTGGCCCATGATTTCCACCATGAACGGTCGGTCAACCTGATGTGATGCTTCGCTGTCTAGGCGGTCGAGAAGCAGATCGAGGGTCTTAATCTCGTCAACGATGACGGGTTCCTGCCCTTCCTGCCACGCAACTTTCACTCGGTTCATCTCGTAGTCCTCTCGTCTGCTACTGCGGTCCTGTGCCAACGAACGTTTCGTCGAAGTCGGGACCGATGACTCGCAACTGTTTTCCTTTTGGGAGCATCTTCGGCAGCAACTGCATACAGCCTTGGCCGCCGACCGGTGAACACGGCCTTCGGTTGATGTACAACACGGCCTCCTGGATATTCGTTAGCCGTAGGATAGCCGCCGCCTGAGCCTCGACGTGCGACAAGGTGACAAGGTTCATTCCTGGGCGTGGAGACTTGAGAAGATCAACGGCAACGTTCCCGCTGAACGTGCTCTCAAGAGACACGTCGTACCCAACGATGTCCAGGATGCCCCTCGCTTCCGCACCGGCATACGGAGCCAGATTCGGATGCACCACGTCCCCCTCGAAGAAGCCAAACACGCCTTGGTCGCCAACAGCGGTCATGCTGACCCCAGGCACGCCTTCGCGGGTCATAGCTTGCCCCGCTGCCCTTATCTCCTCAACGAATGCGCTCCCTGCTCGCCTGACAAAAGCCACGGCGGGCGACCCCTTGGCAAATGGCAGTGTCGCTGCCGGTGCAGCGGTCAGCGCGAATATCGTTCCCTGCTCGACTGCGCCCTGTGGGTTGCCCGAATAGAACGCCCCCACCATACGCCTGCCCGAGAAGTAGGGCGCGGCGGCGGTTTCCGAGAAGACGCCCCAGCGAATGCTGGCTTCCGAAACACCCGAAGCCCGCTGCCGCTCAATGGCCGTCAAGGCTTGGCTGGTGTTACCCGCAGTGAAGAACGCCTGCGTCTGGCCAAGGTCGGCGCGTTCGCCCGTGCCCATCAGCGTTGCCACCGAGAAAATCCCGTTGTAGAACAGGTTCTTCGTCTCGACAGCAATGTTGCCGAGCGTCCCAAGAGCGATGCCAGCCGCGTGTCCGGGGTTGCGGTTCAGCCAGATGAGAGACGTAGCAGCATTGCCGCCGCCTGCCGAGGCTGCCGGAGCCTGACCTGGCTTGGCAGGGCGCTTCCACCACGCCAAGAACTGGCCCATAGGCCCACTTCCATACCCGAACTCGCCTGGCCGTGCGATCCACTCGTAGTCGTTGATGGCTGCATTCCAGACCCACTCCGTCCCCATCGGGTCCACATTCCCGACCGGGTTCCCGCCAAACGCGCTGTACACCGCCGGTCCATCCACCAGCCCCAGCGGATCGCGGCTGAGGAATCGTCCGATCTGCGGGTCGTAGAAGCGGTTCCGGAAATACTGTATCCCCAACTCGCCGATGTTCGTCCGCCCCTGGAAGCCGAGGCGGTTTCCGCTCGGCGACGGTGCCGGCGCGCCGCCCGGATCAGTTGCCTGCGTGTTACCGAACGCGTCGAACCTCTGTCGCTCCGTAACACTCCCGACGCTGTCGGTAATACCAAACACCGACCCGTTCGCGCCATTGAGCCAGAATTTCGCCCCGCCGTTGTCCTTCGACCACAGCACCTGGTCAACGCCTGCGTTCACATACGTTCGCGCGCCAACGTTCGGGATCGTCTCGCACAGCAGCTCCCCGCCATATCCCCAGTTGAAGTTCCGCGTTTCGCCGTTCACCGTCTGGCTGGTCATCTGCCATCCCATCGTCCCCGCGTACGTGAACGTCGCCTCTGTCGGCGCGCCCACCGTTCGCGTGGCAGTCGTCAGCCGGTTCAACTCGTCCCACTCGTACGTGATCTCCGACTCCAGCGGCCCGCCCGGCAGCGCCCGCGAGCCGGCCCCCGCGCTGCGCGACGCCACGCCGGCCCCGCCGCCCGCGAATACCTGTTTCTTCTTCGTGTTCCCGTTGAGGTCGTACTCGAACCCGACCCGCTTGAGGCCGAGCGCGTCTTGAATCTCGCTCAACTGGTATCTGTCGCTGTAGACATACTTCTCCTGCAAGTCGCCGTTGATGTGCTTCTCCGTCCGGTTCCCGACGGCGTCGTACTTGTACTCGGTGTTCGTCGGCACGCCGTCCAGTGTGCGGAGCTCCTGCTTCAGCCGCGACGCAGCGTCGTAGTCGTAGACGAAGTGCTCGTTCGTCGGCACTATATCCAGCGCCCGCCGCCGACCATATGCGTCATTCAGGACGCTGAACTCCGCGAGCGTCTCAGTGTCCTTCTTGTACGCCAGCTTGTTCAAGTTCCAGTTCGCGTCGTACCCCCATGTCCGCGTAATCCCGTTGCCGTATTGCGCCGCCTTCGGCAAGCCGCCCGGCGTCCGCTCCGTGTACGTCAGCGAGTTCGTCCCGTCGGTAATACTCGCCATCCGGCCGGCGTCGTCATACCCGTAATCGAGATTCACGCCGCCGTAACTCGTGCGCGTCAGCAGCCCCAGAGGATTCCCGTACGCATACGCCGCCCAGCCGCACGACGCCACCCGCCCGGCGTCGTCGAGCCCCCAGCTCAGCGCCCCGTCGCTGGTCGGCGTGTTCCCCTCGTAGCTCCACGTGCCGAGCAGCCCGCCGCCATTCTCCTCGCCCATCCACAGTTTCCCGCGCTGCCCGTTGTCGCGGTTCGTGAACGCGAACTCCTGCCCCTTCTGATCGCGCATCCGCTTCAAAAACCCCGCGCGATCATAGTTCCGGGCGCTCGTCCGCCCGCCCGGCAGCGTCGTCTGCACCAGCCGGTGCGCGTCGTCGTAGAAGTATTCCGCGACGTTCTTTAGCGCATCCGTCGCGAATTTCAGATCGTGCCGCTCGTCATACTTGAAGATCGTCGTCCCCTCGCCAGTCCGCGTCTCCTTTTTCTTCCGCCCGAGATCGTCGTAGGTGTACGCCACCGTCCGCCCGTCGGGATAGCGCACCGAGGCCAGCGGCCCCTTCGGATCGTAGGCATACTTCGTCACCAGGCGGCCGGGGTCCGCGACCGTGCTGTCCGTCCGCCCCGCGCCGTCGTAAGACGTTGTAATACTGCGCCCGTCGGGGTCCGTGACTTTGTACAACCGCCCCGCCGTGTCGTACTCCCGCGTCGTGAGGTGGTTCAGCGGGTCCCACTCTTGGATCACCCGGTTCCCCTCGTCGTACCTGTACGTATACGTCTGCGGCCGAAGCCCCGGACCCCACTCATACTGGTCCGTGCTGATCTCTCCGGTGCTGCTGACGGCGCTCGCGTACGTCGCCGTCGCGATGTTCCCGTTCAAGTCGTAAGTGTACACGACGCCCTTCCCGTCCGGGTACCGCACCGCCTTCAGCCACCCCGTTGCCTCGTCGTAGATGTTCGTCGTCACCTTCCCGCGATCGTCGGTGACGGTCGCCACCGCGCCGTGGTTCGTGTACGTGCAGGCCGTGCCGATGCCGCCCTGGTCCGTCGCCGCGAGCAGCCGCCCGCTGTGGCTATGGTTTTGCTGGAGTACGCTCGCGAGGAGCGCGGCGATCACTGGCAAGACCATCCGCCTCCCGCGCGCGATCATATGGTCAGCCGCCGTTGAACTCCGAATCACGTATGGTGTCCCCGGAATTAAGCCCGCCGTCACTCACGGGCTGCCCGCTTGGTTCCCTTGATTGTTGATTGTGTTATTCACAGTCTTGTTGACCTGCACGCCCGGACCGGTCACCGGTCCCATATTGACGTTGACCTGCACTCCTGGTGCCGCCGGAGCCGCTGTAAGAATCGCAACGCCCTTGGTCGTGATCTGCACCCCGATGTTCGTCGAGTCCACATTGCAGCCTGGACCGGACACTTCAGTGCGTATGTACCCGTCTTCTCTCAGAAGCTCAGCTTCCGTCAGGTACACGCCATCAGCTATTGTGAGGTCGGCCATGATCCTGTAGCCAGCCGTGTACCCCTGGGTCTTGTCGGTAAAGAGCTTTTCCCCCAGCCGTGCGTCCCGGAGGTACTCCAGAATCCGTCGTCCCGTGGCAGTCATATCACCCTCCCCTGTTGTGAAGCCCACCGCCCAAACATTCCCGCCAATTCCGTCCTGCTTTATGCCCGTATCCTGCCCACCGTTCCTCCGCCGACCGACATCGCCGCCCTCTCCCACGTCCTCTGCTTTCCGTCTGCACGCCGCGCCACGACGCAACAACCGCTGTGGGCAGTCCGCCCTTCACCGACTGCCGCCGTCACTGCGGCGCTGCTGCTCCGGCCCACTTCCGCCCTGGCCTGCAGCCGCCTGAGCGGGGGGGCGGAGGGCGGGGGAGCGGCATCCACGCAACGCAACGCGTGCCAAGACTGCACTCTTTACCTCAGCCAACGCGGTTGCCAAACCGCTCCTTATCCAGGCCCCACACGTCGTGGGCGTCGCGGTATCCCGGCGAGAAGATGAACGGATCCTTCGCGTGAATCGCCGTCAAAGCCTTCTCGAAGTAACCGTCTGCCTTTGGGCCAGCCCGCGACCGTCTACGAGCTGCCTCAATCATCGGAATGTTGGCCTCGTCTTGCAGGAAGACAAGCCCGAACAGGGCATCGTAGACGACCGTGGCGCTCTTCTCCTCGATCAGTCTCAGATACGCCTCCGCACCCCGTGGTACGCGCTTGCCAAAATGCCCCAGAACGGACATAGCTCGGATGCGCCCAAGCTTCGTTCTGATCTCCGAGGCAAGTAATGCCGCAACGACAACCTTGGCCTTCCCGCGAGAGCAAAGCAGTTCTGCGGCCGTGTCTCCCACCTTCCGCGAACTGCTATCGAGCAGTACGAGCAGAACTGCGTCATCGAACCCAGCAACTTCTGCTTCTATCGCCTCGTAGTCGAGGCGACACAGCCGCTTAGCCAACGCCTTGATGTTCACCGTGCGTTCCTCCACGCCAGATCGCAAACATTAAGCAGCGCCGCCTTATGGGTCTCGCCACGTGATCTCACCAGCATCCTCGCCAAGAGCCTTGCGCATGGACTCCACCTTCTCACTCATGAACTCACGACTCTACGGGGAGTTCCGGGGACACCATACCTATTACTCCAAGCCTGGCAAGCACGCCGTCTCTGGTCCTTTCGCTTTCCGCCCGGCTTCTGGCGCGAAAGGGTGCGGCCCATCCAGCACGACCGAGGCGAAGCGCCCTTGCCACAGG
>JAPLOD010000258.1 GCA_026692735.1 Planctomycetota bacterium
CACGTCTGGAACTACGAGCAGACGCTGGCGTACGTCTTCCCCGCGCTGGAGCGGCAGATGCGCGAGCTGAACCTCGGGCCCGGCCAGACGCCCGACGGCGGGGTCTACAACCGCTACGGAGCGCCGGACGCGCCGTGGGGCGACAAACACGAAGGCCCCGCCGCCGATGGCCACGCCAGCACGCTCTCGAAGGCGTACCGCGAGTGGCGGCTCTCGGCTGACGACGAGTGGCTCAAGAAGCAGTACCCGGCCGTCAAGCGCGCGATGGAATTCTGGATCAAGCACTGGGACGGCACGGACGAGGACGGCGTGGCCCGCGGGCGGCAGTTCAACACCTACGACACTGAGGTCGTCGGGCCGAACACGTTCGTCGGCAGCCAGTACCTCGCGGCCCTCCGCGCGGCCGAAGAGATGGCGAAGGTCTGCGGCGACGAGGCGTCGGCGACGCGCTGGCACGGCATCTTCGAGAAAGGCTCCGCGGCCTATGCGAGCGAGTGCTGGGACGACGAGTACAAGTACTTCGTGCAGCGCATTCCTCAAGGACAGCGGGCATCGGACTACGGCAACGCGTGCTTCGTGGACCAGGTGCTCGGCCAGTGGTGGGCGCTGGTCAACGGCCTCGGGTACGTCCTGCCGAAGGAGAAGGTGGACGCCTCGTTCGCCGCCATCGAGAAGTGGAACATGATCGGCGACATGTCGCTGTACAAGTACCACTACGAACGGCCGCGCATTTTCATCTGGGGCAACGGCAAGGGACTGCTGATGTGCCGCTGGCCGCGCGGCGACTATGTGAAAGCCATCCACGAACGCTACAACGACGGCCAGCGCAGCCCCTGGAACGAGATCGAGTGCGGCGACCACTACGCGCGCGCGATGTCGAGCTGGTCGGTGCTTCTGGCGTGCCAGGGCTCTTCTTATGTCGGCCCGCGGGGGAAGCTCGGCTTCAGCCCGCGCGTGAACCCGGACAACCACAAGTCGTTCTTCTCCGGCGCCGAAGGCTGGGGCACCTTCACGCAGGACCGCAAGGCCGGCGAGCAGCAGAACACGCTGCAGGTCAAGTGGGGCAAGCTGCGCGTTGCGGAGCTGGCGCTCGGCCTCCCCGCGGGCGCCGAGAAGGCGCAGGCCTCCGTCGAGCTCGGCAACGCGCGTGCCGTAGGACAATTTGCCAAATTGTCCCCCGCGGCGCGCGTCGTTGGCGGCACGATTGTCATCACGCTCGATCCGGCGCTGAACCTGACCGCGGGCTCAACGCTCCGCGTCACAACGCGGTGGTGATCACGACTGGCCCGGTGCTCGTTACCCGGGCATCCTGCCCTGTCTGTTCTACCGTCGGCCGGTTGCCCCCTTTCCCGCCGCTTCCATGTCAGTAAGGAGCGGTTACAGTAAAGGAATGGTGTCCCCGGATATCCCCCGGAATGCGCTCGGACAACTGGAACTCGACGCCGGCCGCGATGGCGGTATCCTAATGGAGAATCCGTAACAGACCGCCGCAACGCCCATCTTGCCGTGGTCTGTCTCGATATCTTGAAGATCGGGTGAAGGAATACATGAACTGGCGAGCCGCGCAAGCCTCGGAGCGACGACTGCAGCGTGAAGAGCAAAGACGCCGTCGTGATCTTGAGCGGCGCACCAAGGAGGAAGCCAAACTCTCGGAAATCGAACGATCTCGGTTGGAGGTCGAAACCTACGAGAGCTGGCTGGAAGTTCTTGTGTCTGCCCACAAAGAGCAAAGCGAACGCTTGGATTGGGTCGCCCTCAAAGCGTCGCTGCTCCCGCCTTGTCCGGTGAAGAGTTCGTATCACGAGTACAGAGCGAAGCAGCGAATAGCAGTTCTGCCGGACAGCCAGAAGGACGACTCGGGGGCCATGCTCGCGAAAGCGCAGAACCAGGACGAAGAGGCCCACCACGAAGCGCTGCAAAGCTACGCGAAGGAGAAGGCAGAATGGGAGAGGCTGAAGGATCTCGCCTCTCGGGTTATCGCAGGCGAACACAAGGCATACCACGAAGCCTTGACAGAGTTCAACCCGTTTGCAGAGTTCTCTGGACTGGGCTCACAACTTCGCTTCACGGTGCCCAACCCGAAGTTGCTGGTCTGCGTGCTCAAAGTGAAGGGCACGGAGGTTATCCCGTCGGAAGTGAAGACTCTCACGGCCACTGGAAAGGTCTCCGTCAAACAGATGCCCAGGGCACGATTTCACGAGCTGTATCAAGACTGCCTTTGCAGTTACATGCTGCGCGTGGCGCGAGAAGTGTTCGCCCTGCTGCCAGTCGAGACTTTGTTGATCACAGCGTGCGCAGACTCAATCGACCCTCGCACGGGCCAAACAGTCGAGCAGCCAGTACTATCGGCTGCAATGCCTCGCGCGGAGGTTGATGGACTGAACTTCGAACGGCTTGACCCGTCTGACGCGATTGAGAACCTCACGCATCGCGGAGACTTCAGAGCATCGCGCAAGTCTGGCACCTTCATGCCCATCACGCCGCTCACCCCCGCGGACATCGCGCAACCATCCATCCAGAGCTTGGACTTGCCTGGTTTGTCTGCCGAGGTCAAAAGATTGCGGGAAGAATTGACCTCAATGGTCGCAGAACTCCAGCCCTCGCCGCGTGAACCCGCCCCAGAAGAGGGAGTTGCGCCATGATCATTGCGCTTGGCCTCTTATGCTTAACGCTGGTCGTGCTGTTAATCGTCATTGCCGGCAAGGCCGATCGGGCCGAGAAGTTGGCTGCCCAGCGAGCTACGGAAGTTGCAGCTGCCAAACGAGATACCCAACTCGCTCGCCAGGATTTCGAATCTGCAACAACTCGCATCCAAAGCGAGGCAGAAGCCGCTGTCTCCCGTGCCCAGCAACAAGTTGACCAGCAACTTGCAGAGATCCCTCAGGAGCGCGAGCGCGTGCGGCAGCACTTTGAGGCCCAAGCGCGCCGAGTGCAAGTCGAGGCGGAAGCCGCTTATGCCAAACTCCTCAAGGATGTTGAGGCACTTCGGAAGTATGAGGGAGTTCGGGATGCCGAGGGAGAGGTGAAACGCTTGCTTGCCGACGCGGTCAAGGAAGCGACCAGTTTGCGGGGTGAAGCGCAAGCTTTGATGGAACAAGCCCGCGTCGTGGCAGCCAACGAGCGCTCAGCGGCGGTCGAGAAGGCCAAAGACATCCACGAGCAAGCCGATGCTCGCCTCAACCAAGCGCTGATAGACGCTGGGCGGATCGTTGCGGAAGCGGAAAAGCGCGCGGAGCAAATTGCTGGCGAGGCCTACACGGCTCTGCGGGATAAGCAACTGCTGGAGCAGGCTGCCGAGGCCATGCGCAATACAATCGAGGGCTACGGAGACCGTTACCTTCTTCCGACGCACAGCTTGCTTGACGACCTCGCCGTAGAGTATGGATATGATGCAGCGGGACAGTCACTCGCATCTGCACGCGATCAATCCAGACGCATGGTTGAGCAAGGCCAAGCCGCGGCCTGCGACTACGTCGAGGCATCCCGGCGAAATACGGCAATTCAGTTTGTGATTCACGCCTTCAACGGCAGCGTGGACGCCACCTTGACACGAGTGAAGTCCGACAACTATGGGACGCTTGAGCAAAGAATCCGGGACTGCTACGCCATTGTGAACAGGGAAGGCAGCGCCTTCCGAAATGCGCGAATTTTACCGGCGTATCTTGATGCCAGGCTGGCGGAGTTGAAGTGGGCGGTCATCGTGCAGGAGTTGGCGTTGAGGGATCGAGAAGAGCAGCGATTCCTGAAAGACCGGGCACGCGACGAAGAATTGGCAAGGCGGGAAAATGAAAAGAAAATACGCGAGGCGGAAAAAGAGGAGGAACTGAAGAGACTGGCTGTGGAGGAAGCGAAAAAGAGTTTTAACGAAGAGGCTGCAAAACTAATAGAGCAACATAAACAAGAATTAGATGAAGCACGCAAAATAGGAAGTTCGGCAGTTGAGGAAGCAGAAAAGAGACATGCTAACGAGATAGCTGAATTGAACGAGAAAAATAAACAACAATTAGCAGAAAAAGACCAACAGCTTAAAGAAGCCACCGAACACAAGCTTACAATAGCACAACTGACGAAGGTGGGGCGCATATACATAATCTCCAACGTCGGCTCATTCGGCGAGGGAGTCTTTAAGATTGGGTTTACGCGACGAACCGCAAAGGAGCGAGTGGACGAACTTAACAGCGCGAGCGTGCCGTTTGAGTTTGACATTCATGCCGAGATCACGACCGATAAGGCATCGGATCTGGAGTCCAAACTTCATCAGCAATTTCTTGCGATGAGAATGAATAAGATCAACCTCCGCAAGGAATTCTTTAGAGTGACCTTAGATGATATTCGCCGAGTGGTGGACAATCTGGAGCAAGGGAAGGATGTGATTTGGACGGAGAAAGCCAAAGCTGAACAATGGCGTGCAACCCTTGACCATGAACGCGACGCCCAAGCCAAAGAGGAATGGCTCCAGAAGGCGCAGAAAGCGCGAATCTTGGCTGAGCGCAGAAACCGGGCCACATCGAGGCCCTCACCTTCAGTTGAGCTCGAAGCCGACGCGAACGGCCAAGAGACTTGATGCTTTGAATCCCCCCTTATTCATTCTTGAGTTACGGGGGCAGTCGCGAAGCTCGGCAGCTCGGAGAAAATGATGGGAGACAGGAAGAAGATTCCCCCTGCCGTGGCGGCAAAGGTTGTTGCCACTGCGCGGCGGCGTTGCTGTATCTGTTTTGCGCTTGGTCGCGACCTTGCCGATAAACCGGGCCAGATTTCGCATCTCGACCGGGATCCCTCAAACAACGATCCTGATAACCTGGCCTATTTGTGCTTGGAGCACCACGATGACTACGACACTCGGCGGAGCCAATCCAAGGGGTTTACGGCTGAGGAAGTCAAGAGATACCGTGCGGAGCTCTATGGGGCTCTTTTGGGCGGCTCAACCGTTTCCTTGGCGCCGGATATCCGTGTCGGCGCCAGTTGCGCCCTTGCCGCGCCCAGTCCCGGGGTCCATGTAGACCTGCTGGTAATGTCTGTGGAGAATCACTCGGGACATTCTGTGTTTGTCCGATCCCTCCACCTAGAAATGACAGACGGGGCGATGCTGTATTTTCCGCGAAGTTTTCTCACTGGCGAGCTGAACTCCCGACGGGAGCTGAGGTCGGGGGAGTGTATGAAGTTCAATGTTTCACTCCCTGACCTCTTCGCGGACGGGCGCAAACCCGACCAGGTTGCGGGCGTTGTCGCGATCGATGAAATCAACCGCACGTTCCGATTCGGCGGCCAGGAACTGGCAAAGATCATGAAGGCATTATACGAGCGGCATATTAGGACGGGTTTCGGAGCCGGTGGCCCACACAGCGCTCGTCCCGTCACTCGGCCGCCGCTTTCTTGGGCTTGGCTTTCGGCCGGTCCTGGCCGGGCGGCAGGTCCTGCATGGCCCGCGCGCGGAATTCCTCCATGTGGCGGGTCCACGACTCTTCGAGCTCCTTGACTTTGGCGGGGTTCTCCGCCGCGAGGTCCTTCGATTCGCAGCGGTCCGACGCCAGGTCGTAGAGTTCCTACGGACCCTTGTGGTCGGCCACCAGCTTCCAGTCGCCGGCGCGAAGGGCGCGGTTGCCGTCGTGATACCACCAGAAGTAGTCGTGCGTCACCGAGCCGTCCTTGGCGAACGCCGGCACCAGGCTCTTGCCCGGCGGCGGCGGGACGGGTTTGCCGTCAAAGGTCTCCGGCCACTTGCCGCCGGCCAGTTCGAGGACGGTCGGGGCGAGGTCAATCAGATGCCCTGGGTCGTGGCGCAGCTCGCCGCGCGCCGCAACGCCCTGCGGCCAGTGGACGATCAGCGGCGTGGTGATGCCGCCTTCGTGCACCCATGACTTGTGAAGCCGGAACGGCGTGTTCGCCGCGCTGGACCAGCCCGGGCCGATGGAAAGGAACGTCTTGGCCGAGCCGGGCGGCGCCGAGCGGTCGTGCAAGTCGCCGCGGATGATCTGTTCGGCGCTGGCGCCGTTGTCCGACACGAAGAAGACCACGGTGTTCTCGAAGACGCCCATCGCCTTGAGCTGCTCGAGGACGCGCCCGGTCTCGATGTCCATGCGATGGACCATGGCCGCATGGATCGCCATCTTGACGGGCTGGAACTGTTTCTGCTCGGCGGTCAGACTGTCCCAGGCGACGGCGCGGCCCGCCTCGCCAGGGCCGATCTGCTCCCGCAGTTTCTCCTGCGATAGGTTCCAGGACGGCCAGATGCCGGGGTCGAGCTTCGAGAGGGCGCAGTTGACGAGGCCCAGTTTCTTCATCCGCTCATAGCGTTCCTGCCGCAAGGCGTCCCAGCCCGCCTGGTAGCGGTCCTGGTACACGGCGATGTCCTGAGGCAGCGCGTGCAGCGGAAAGTGCGGCACGGTGAAGGCGAGATACAGGAAGAACGGCTGGTCCCGCTGCTTCGCCTGGTGTTCGGCCAGCATGTCAATCGCGTACTGGGCGATGGCGGTCGTGGAGTAGTAACCGCTGTCGGGCGGGACGGCTGGCAGCGGACGGTCATCGAGCGTGTGCTGCTTGGGGTTGAAGTTGCGGTTATGGTCTTCCAGCGAGTAGGAACGGTCGAAGCCGCCCGCCAGCACGGGACCGTCCACGTGCCACTTGCCGGAGTGATACGAGCGGTAGCCGAGCGGCTTGAGCAGCTCCGGCAGCAGCCGCGCCCACGCCGGGCGCCGGCCGTTCGTGCCGCCGCCGACGCCGGGCAGCGCGTCGCGGCGGACCTCCTGGGCGTAATAGCCGGTGAGAATGCACGCGCGCGAAGGCCAGCAGCGGGCCGTGTTGTAGAACTGGGTGAAGCGCAGGCCGCCGCCGGCCAGCTTGTCGAGGTTGGGCGTCTGAATCTCGCCGCCGTAGCAGCCGGCATCGGAGAAGCCCATGTCATCGGCGACGATGATGACGACGTTCGGCCGCAGTGCCGCCGGCGTCTCTCCGGCAACGGCCGGGAGCAAAAACGGCAGGAGCAGGGAGAGCACGACCACAGCCCGCCGTGTGGCGCCACTTAGAGACTGTTTCGCCATGGCCCGCTCCCCAAGGCACGCGCAGCATTTCATTCCTCAACCACCAGGTTGCGGAACTCGCCCTTCGTGCCTTCGAAGCGGATGTAGACCGTCCCATCGGCGACCAGGTTGTCGGCCACGACGTCCTTGCCGATTGGCTCCAGGGAATCGCAGGCCTTGCCGTTGGACTTGAAGGCCACGCCGTTGCGCTCGACGGTGAGCTTCTGCCAGGAGCCATCGGGCCGGACCATGAAGCGGCGCGCTTTGCCGAAGCTGAAACCGGTGGCGTCGCCTGAGCCGCGCACCTCGATGGTGATAGTCTTGAAGTCCTTCTTGAGCACGCGCTTGAGACTCATCAGCGACGGCATCTGGTCGGCGGGGTTCTGCGACGCCTGCAGGACGCCATCGGCCCCCACCTTCCACAGCCCGCGGTTGACCTCCAGCCCCCACACGGCCAGGGCCTTCGTCACCTCGGGATCCTGCGCGGGAGGCGCTGCCGCGGCCGGATTGGCGGGCGTCGTGGCGGCCTTCTCAGCCGCGGCCTGAGCGGCGGCTTCCTTGGCCTTGACCTCCTGAGCGGCGGCGTCCTTGGCCTTCGCCTCGAGGTCCTTGAGCCTGGCTTCCACTTTGGGCATGTACCGGTTGACCGGCGCGCCCAACCTCTGCGCCGCGACGAGGGCCTGGCGGGCTTCGGGATACTGGCCGAGGTGATAGCGCAGCATGCCCAGGGCCAGCAGCTCCTCGCCGCTGGCCGCATCGGTGGCGCGCCGGGCCGTCTCGCCCAGATCGCCGGGCGCGATGTCAGCCCACGCGAGCGGCATTCTGCCGGAGCCCGCCTGGATCACGGGCCCTTTGGGAGCCAGCTCGGTGACCGCATATGACTGTCCGCGATACGTGACCTGCGGGACCACGTACTTGCTGGTCTTGCTGCCGGCAAGTAAGCGTTCGCGCAAGTCGCCGAGCCGTTTGACGTCGGCGCGCAGCTCGCGCAGTTCCTCCAACTGCGGGGTGCCGGCGAGCACCTTATCGGCGCTCTCCAGCAGGCGCTCGCACTGGTCGAGGTCGAAGGTTTTCAGCACGGTCTCGATCTCGCCGGCGACCTGCTGCAATCTGGCGGGCGCGGCGGATTCGCGGGCGGTCTTCTGAGCCGCGGCCTGCCGGGCGCGCTCTTCTTTCTCCGCCGCCGTCAGCGCGGCCTCGGCTTCGGCCGCGGCGTCGGCCTTGGCCTGGCGCGCCGCCGTCACGTGGGCCGGGGCGAAGTTTTCGATGAGGCCCTTGTAGATGGCATCGGCCTCGTCCCACTTCTTTTCCTTGCGCAGGCGCAGGGCTTCGTTGAGGCGGTTCTCGGCGATCTCCTTCTGCTTCGCCGCCGCCTCCTCAAGCAACGCTTTGGCGCTCCCGGCCGTTTCGCTGTCCCAACGCCACCGCTCCTTCCAAGCGTTCACCGCGCGCTCCGCATCGCCGAACTTGTCAGCGTCCAGCAGTTTCTGCATGGAAGCGCGCACCTCCGGAAGCGTGGCGTTCCGGCCCAGGCTGCAATGCTTCTGCAGAAGTTCCGTTGCCGACTGAATCTGCTCAGCCACGCCCGGCGTGTTGCCGAACTTCAGCTTGAAGG
>JAPLOD010000259.1 GCA_026692735.1 Planctomycetota bacterium
GTTGAGACCGGCCGGGAGGCGTGGGTCCGTGAAGGGCAGGGGATTGACCACGACGGCATCGCCATCGGAGGCGGCGAGGTCTTCTTCGTGGACCGGGGGCTCACGGAGGCCGAGCGCAAGGAGGCGGTCGCGAACACCATCCAGGATGCATCCGTCGCCGATCGCAAGCCGGTTGACGGGAAGGGCAAGCAGCTTGATCCGGACCTGCGCAAGATCGTCGCGCTGGATGCTCAGACCGGCAAACCCGTCTGGGAGAAACCGTTCAACTGCGGCGATATCACGTTGGACGACAACGCCATCTCGGAGGGGCGCGTCGGCGCAGCGTGCATGTACAAGGACGGCGTGCTGGTCGTGCACGGTACGGGCAGCCTGGGGCATCCACATAAGGAATTTCTCGCGGGCCAGTTTGCGCGCCGCGCGCTCTATGCCTTCGACGCGAAGACCGGCAAGCTGCTCTGGGGCGGGCGCAAAGGCTACCAGAAGCGGCCGATCATCGTGGGGGATCACATCTACGCCGAGCCGTTCGCATGGGAACTGAAGACCGGGAAACTGCGGACCGTGCCAAACCCGTTGAGCGGCCGGGAACAGGTTCTCGACTTCCACCGCGGGTACATCGGCTGCGGCCACCTCCTTGCTTCGGCGACAACACTCTTCGGCGAGCGGCGCGGCATCGCGTACTGGAATCTCAACGAACAGGCGGGCTTTGTCCCCTTTGGCGGCATGGCGCTCGCGTGCGGCCTCTGCGCCACGCCGGCCAACGGCGTCTTTGCGGTGCCCGAAGGCCGTTCCGGCTGCACCTGCGATACGCCGCTCCATAGCTCGATAGTCTTCTATCCTGCGGGGCAGGAGTGTCCCGCCTACCGGTTGACGGCGAGCGCGTGGGGGACGGGCTTCACGGGGGGGCTGGCGGAGGTGTTCCCGCTGCCGGTCAAGCGCGTGTCGGTGAACCTGGGTGCGCCGGGCTACAGAAACGACGCGAACGGCAACCTGTGGGTCCCCTACCCCGCCCGTGCGGATGCGGGCCCACTGGGTAAGTGGCTCCCGACGTACCAGCACGAGCAGAGCATGTGCTACTGCGACGAGACGCTGGTCATCGCGGGCACCGATACGCCCTGGGTGTTCACGTCCGGGTACCAGCACGACAAGCCGCTGCGGTTCAAGATGATTGACGCGGGCCAGCCGGCAGCCAGGTACACGGTGAAGCTCTACTTCGCGGAGCCGCGCGACGTCAAGCCGGGCGAGCGCGTCTTCGCCGTGCGGCTGCAGGGCAAGGAGGTCCTGACGGGCTTCGACATCGTGGCTGAAGCGAACGGTCCGCGCCGGGCGCTGGTCAAGGAGTTCAAGGGCGTCGAGGTCAAGGACTACCTCGATATTGCGTTGGCGCCTTCGAACGCCACGAAGCTCAGACAGCCCGTCCTCTGCGGATTTGAAGCACTCCGCGAAGGCGAGTAGTCTATTGGCTGCCGGCCATATCCACGGGCGGGACGCCCGTGGTACCACGAACGTCTCGTTCGTGGCACGACCGGCGTGATCGCCCGGCAAAGGAGACCGGACCGTTGCCCTATCGCCCTGCAGCCGGCATGCGCTTCGCCGGCATAGCCATCCAGATCGCCAGTGTCGCATTCGCGGCGAACGCGCTGGCAGCCGACGGCACGGCCGTCAGTGGTTCGGGCGATTGGCCGCAGTGGGGCGGCACGAACAGCCGCAACATGGCGTCGCCGGCCAAAGGCATCCCGGATTCGGTGGACCCCGGCCCGAAGTTGCCCGGCGGCGGGTTCGACGCGAGCCAAGGGCGCAACATCAAGTGGGTCGCGCGGCTCGGCTCATACTGCTGCTCCACCCCCGTCGTCTCGGGCGGCAAGGTCTTCGTGGGGACGAACAATGTCGCACCCCGCGACCCGAAGTTCACGGGCGCGCGCGGCGTGCTGCTGTGCCTGGAGGAGGCGACGGGGAAGTTTCTGTGGCAGTGTTCCCTCCCGGGTCTCCCCAAGGCCGGCAACGCCAACATGTGCTACCCCCAGATCGGCCTGTGCTCATCACCGCTGATCGAAGGCAAGCGGGCGTACCTCGTGACGAACCGCGCGGAAGTGCTGTGCCTGAGCACCGATGGCCTGGCCAACGGCAACAACGAAGGGCCGTACAAAGACGAGGCGGTTCTGTACTCGCACTTCAACGGCATCGAACTCAACCCCGAGCAGATCCAGGACGGCAAGATCCTGCGCGCCAGGAAGGGACTGCCGATCTGGGTGTGGAAGCAGCCCACCAAGCCGGTGACGCTCGGCCCCACCGACGCGGACGTGATCTGGCGCTACGACATGCTGAACGAACTGCCCTGCTGGGTGCAGGACGCCGCGTGTTGTTCCGTCCTGGCCCACGGCGAGTATCTGTACGTCTGCACGCCCAACGGCGTGGACGAATCGCACACGCGCCGGCCCACGCCGGACGCGCCGGCGATTATCGTGATGGACAAGAAGACGGGAAAGGTCGTTGCCACGGACGACGCCCGGATCGGTCCGCGCATCCTCCACGGCTCGTGGTCCTCGCCGTCGCTCGGCCAGGCCGGCGGCAAGACGCTGGTGTTCCTCGCGGGGCCGGACGGGGTGTGCTACGCGTTCGATGCGACACCGGTGGCACGGGCGTCCTCGCCCGTGAAACATGGGCAGGATGCCCATGCTACAGGAATCATCAAGAAGGTCTGGTGGGCCGATGGCAACCTGCCCAAGAACCGTTTCACGGACCCGCGCAAGTGCGACTACGCTTCGCACGAGAAACCCGGCCCCCAGGGGCCCAGCGAGTACATCGCGACACCGGTCTTCCATGAAGGGCGCGTCTACGTGGCCATCGGACAGGACCCGATGCACGGCCCCGGACCGGGGTTGCTTTCCTGCATAGACGCATCGAAGGAAGGCGACATCACCGAGTCGGGAAAGGTCTGGCAGTACGAGGGACTCAACCGCACGCTGTCCACCGTCTCCATCGCCGACGGCCTGCTGTTCATCGGCGACCTCAAAGGCGCAGTCCACTGCCTGGACGCGGCGACGGGCAAGCCCTACTGGGTCCATCAGAGCGGCTCGTCCATGTGGGGTTCGACGCTGGTGGCGGACGGAAAGGTCTTCTTCGGCACCGATGGAGGCCATCTGTGGGTGCTGGCAGCCTCCAAGGAACTGAAGGTGCTCAGCAAGGTCTACCTGGGCGCGTCAATCCAGACCACGCCGGTCGTGGCCAACGGCGTCTTGTACGTGGCGACGTGCAAGCACCTCTTCGCGGTACAGTCGAAGCCGTAGCGCCTGGGGCTGCGGCCGGTGTATGCGGCCAAGACAACGGAGGCCGACTCAATGCACGCACGCCGGATCGGGGGGATGCGCTTCGCCGGGATAGCCGCGCTGAGCGCCAGCGTCGCGCTTGCGGTGAACGCGCTGGCAGCCGACAGCACACTGGCTGCGGCCAGTGGCACAAACGGCAAGGCCGGCAGCGGCACAGGCGACTGGCCGCAGTGGGGCGGGACGGACGCGCGCACCATGGCCTCGCCCGCCAAAGGCATCCCGGAGTCGTTCGATCCCGGCCCGAAGCTCAAGACCGGCGAGTACGAGCTGAGCAAAGGGAAGAACGTGAAGTGGGTCGCGCGGCTGGGCTCCTACTGCTGCGGCACGCCGACCGTCTCCGGCGGCAAGGTCTTCGTCGGGACGAACAACGTCGCGCCGCGCGATCCGAAGTACAAGGGCGAGCGCGGCGTGGTGATGTGCTTCGAGGAGGCGACGGGCAAATTCCTGTGGCAGTGCGCGCTGCCGGCCATCCCGAAGATGGGCAACGCGAACATGTTCTTCGCGCAGCTCGGGATCTGTTCGTCGCCGCTGGTTGACGGAGAGCGCGTGTACTTCGTAACGAACCGCGCGGAACTGCTGTGCGTCAGCACCAACGGCCTGGGCGACGGCAAGAACGAAGGGCCGTACAAGGACGAGGCGCTCCTGTACGCGCCTTTCGTGGGCCTGCAACTCAACCCCGAGCTGGTTCAGAACGGCAGGATCGTGCGCGCCAAAAAGGGCCTGCCGATCTGGGTGTGGAAGCAGCCCACGGACCCGGTGACGCTGAGCGCTACCGATGCCGACGTCATCTGGCGCTACGACATGCTGAACGACCTGCCCTGCTGGGTGCAGGACGCCGCGAGCTGCTCGCCGCTGGTCCACGGCGACTACCTGTACGTGTGCACGCCCAACGGCGTGGAGGAATCGCACAGAATCCTGCCGACGCCGGACGCGCCGGCCATCATTGTGATGGACAAGAAGACCGGGAAGGTCGTCGCGACGGACGATGCGAAGATCGGGCCGCGCACGCTGCACGGCTCCTGGTCGTCGCCGTCGCTGGGCCAGGCCGGCGGCAAGACGCTGCTGTTCCTGGCGGCGCCGGACGGGGTGTGCTATGCGTTCGATCCGAAGCCCGTTCCGTCGGAGAGCGGCGGGGTGGGCACGCTCAAGAAGGTCTGGTCGTTCGACGGCAACCTGCAGAAGAACCGCTTCACCGACCCGCGCAAGTGCAACTATGCGTCGCACAACAAACCGGGCGCCGAGGGGCCCAGCGAGTACATCGCGACGCCGGCCTTCCACGAAGGGCGGGTCTACGTGGCCAACGGGCAGGACCCGCGGCATGGCCCCGGCCCCGCGGTGCTGTCCTGCATTGACGCCTCGAAGGAAGGCGACATCACCGACTCCGGCAAGGTCTGGCAGTACACCGATCTCAACCGGACGCTGTCCACCGTCTCGATCGCCGACGGCCTGCTCTTCATCGGGGACCTCAAAGGCGCGGTGCACTGCCTGGATGCGGCCACGGGCAAGCCGTACTGGGTGCATCCGACGGAATCTCCGATGTGGGGTTCCACGTTCGCCGTGGACGGGAAGGTGTTCGTCGGCAACGAGAAGGGCGATCTGTGGGTCCTGGCAGCCTCCAAGGAACTGAAGGTGCTCAGCAAGATCAACCTCGGCGCGCCCATCTACGCGACGCCCATCGTGGCCAACGGCGTGCTCTACGTGGCGACCAACAAGCATCTCTTCGCGGTACAACAGACGAACCGCCAAGACGCCAAGGACGCCAAGTAGGATACAGGATACAGGATACAGGATACGGGATACGAGATGCACGATACGGGATTCATGATGCCGCGCGCGCAAACAACCATCCTGCAGCCTGTATCCTATATCTCGTATCTGCGTTCATCTGCGTTCATCTGCGGTTTCATTGCGTGCGTGGCGACGGCCGCGGATTGGCCGCAGTGGCGCGGGCCGGGACGCGACGGGATTTCGCTGGACGTGCCTGCGCAGCTTCCCGAGAAGAAGGCGCTCTGGCAGCAACCTCTGGAAAGCGACGCCCCCGCGGGACTGGTCGTGGCGGGGGGCTTCGTCGTCGCGGCATGCCACGTGAAGGACGAGGACCAGGTCCGCTGCTTCAAGGCCGGGAGCGGAGAGGCGGTCTGGAGCTACTCGACACCGAACGCGCTGCAGATACAGACCGGATCGGGGCCGCGCGCGACGCCTGTGGTCCACGAAGGCCGCGTGTTCACCATGAGCGCCATCGGCGAGTTGTGCTGCCTGGACCTGGCCAAAGGCACCGTGGTCTGGAAGCTCAACTTCACGCAGGATTTCAAGGCGCACATGCCGACGTGGGGCTTCTGCGGGTCGCCGCTGGTGGCCGACGGCAAGCTGATCGTCAGCACGCTCGACCCGGCGGCGGGCATCGCGGCATTTGACCCGGCGACCGGGACGGTGCTGTGGCAGACCAAGGGCGAGGGGCAGCCGCATTCAAGCTACCTGGCCGGCAGATTCGGCGATGTCATGCAGGTGGTCGGCTACGACGGCCCCGCGCTGGCCGGCTGGGAACTGGCGACCGGCAAGAAGCTGTGGAGCGTCACGCCGGAGAACCCCGGCGACTTCAACGTGGGCACGCCGGTGAACGTGGACGGGAAGCTGCTGGTGGCCACCGAGAACAATGCCACGCGGCTTTTCGGCTTCGAGAAGGGCGGGAAGATCGTCCCGGAGCCGCTGGCGAAGAACGCGGAACTGACGCCCGGCATGGCCACGCCGGTCTGCTACAAGAACCTGATCTTCGGGAGCGGCAACGATTTTCAATGTCTCGACCCGAAGACGCTGGAGACGCTGTGGGTGGAATCGCAGCAGGTCGCGATCACGGGCTTCACGGTCGTGATCGCGGGGAATGACCGGCTGCTGGTGCTGCAGCAGGACGGCTGGCTGTCTCTGGTGGCGGCGAAGGCCGACAAGTGCGAACTGATCGGCACGATGAGGATCTGTGGGAAGACCTTTTCGCACCCGGCGCTGGCGGACGGGAAACTGTACCTGCGGGATGCGAAAGCGCTGTACTGCTACGGACTGAAGTAGCCGATCAGCCGCCGCGCTTCACAGAGGCTGCCTGTTCCGCCGGCTCGCCGCCGCGCAGGCCGCAGGCCATGCGCAGATATGTTTCACCATCGTCTTTGCTGATGTATTCGTCATATCTGACGAAGCCGCGCTTTTCGTAGAGACGCCAGGCCACGACATTGTCCTTCACGACCGTCAGGAACACTTGCGCCAAGCGACGGTCGCGCGCGGTTTGCATCACGCGGTCCATGAGCGTCCCGCCAAGGCCCTGGCCATGATGATCGTCGGCGATGCCCAGGCCGAACATGGGCTTGTCCGTGTCGAGGTCCCAGAGGAAACACCAGCCGACAACGCGCGGGCCGGTCAGCGCGAGCAGGTCAAACCGGATATCTTTCTCGACACCGTTATTGAGGGCGAGCTTCAAACAGACATCCGCGGCGGTCTTCGTGCCCAGCGGCCGGAACGTGCGGATGGACGCCTTGCTCAAACCATTGTAGAAGGCGGCGAGGGTCTCGGCGTCAGCGGGCTGCATGCGGCGGATGAGGAACGAAGTCTGGTCAGTCATGGCGTGAGCGTTCATCGGCTAGCGCAGCGGGCGAGATCGTTGAACGGGGGCCGCCCACTCCTGCGTACTTACTTCTTCGCCTTGCACACGTCGCCGGGCAGTGGCTGGCCGGGCGTCGCGTGCATCGTGGCCTCGGTCCACATCTGCCGCGTAATGTGGTCTTCCATAATGTGCTGGTAGAGCTTTATCCACGTGGTCTCGGTCTTCTTGCGAGCGTATTCCTGGTCGCCGCCGGGGCGGTTGTCGCCTTCCATTCGTCCGGAGTCGCTGCTGGGCACAAGCGGGTCGGGATAGTGCAGGACGTGGCAGAACATCCAGTCAATCTGGTGGAGCCACTCGTGGGTCTCCATCTCACCGTCCGTTTCCCCAGGGAACGGATAGTTGGTGTGCCAGGGAACCATGATGAAGCCCGCGCCTTTGAAATCGCCGCAACTTCCGAACGTGGCGGCAACGAAGGGCGCCGGCACGGACGGGCCTTTGTCGCCGTTGTACTTCACGTAAGCAATGACGGTGTCGTACGTCTTCTCTTTGATCAGGGGATCAATGGCCGGGCGCAGCAGATGCGGCGCCGGCGTGAACGGCCCCTGGCCCTGGCCGTGCAGCTTGGTGAGGGGTTCGTCAAGCACCTTGATGTCCGTGTCGAGCCGCAACATGCCGCTGGAAAACTGGAAGACGTGCTTGCCGAAGGCTTCGATGCTGCCGCGAATCTTCTTCTCGTTGTCCTCGCTGACGGTCTTCTCCACGGCGATCTGGTTGTTCTTGGCGTCCGTCCACGAGAACTCCAGCTTCCGGAAGATGACGACCAGCACCTTCCAGGGGTGAGCCTTCTCCGGATCGGTGTTCCGCGGGACCTTGGGGCGCAACTCCTTGATGTGAGCGCGGGCCTCGATGCGCTGTTCCTCGGTGGACGGGCAGCGGTCAATGACGCGCTCCCACGCCGTGAGAGCGCCCGGCCAGTCTTCGGCCTTCTCGGCGTCCAACGCCTTTGTGCGGCACTCGGCGGCGTCCATGGCCTGCAGCGCCGTCAGCAGATAAGGGAACGCGGCTTCCTTCGGCTTCTCCGCTTCGCCGGCGCGGCCCACGAGAGGAACAAGGGCGAGGCTCAGAAGACAAAGGATGTGGCGCATGAGGGGCGTCCTTGATTGGCGGTGCGGGCGATCCGGCGGATCGCTCTACGGGCGGGTATCATAGCCAAGGTGCGAGCGCTGTAAAGTAAACGAGGTTCTGAACACGTTCTGGTGGCAGTGGAATCGCGTGCGCGGTATCATGCGGAGGATTCCGCCGGAGGGCTTGCGATGGTTGCTGCTCACAAGACGCCAAGCACACGTGGCGCGGGCTGCCAGCTCGTGGTTCACGGGCGACACGACCCGCTGTGGCGCGGCCACTTCACGCTGTTCACGTCCGGACCGGAGAGATAGCCACGTGCAGGCATCCGCCGGATTGCCGGGCAGCACCCCGGCGTGGCCCGCCGAACTGGAGACGCTGCTGGGCGAAGCGCTGGCGTTCATCGAACGGGAAACGCCGGAGCATGCGGCAGCGTTGCGCGCGGCGGCGGCGCGCTTCCGCGAGCGGCAGTGGACGGTGCTGGTGGCGGGGCTGTGCAGCGTCGGCAAAAGCAGCTTCGTCAGTTCGCTGTGGGGGGATTCGGAGCTGCTGCCCACGGCGGTGCGCGACTGCACGCAGACCAACACGTACGTGCGCGTGCCTACCGCGGGCGAGGCGTCCGCGGCGCCTTCGGGCGAGGCCGACAGGCAGGTGTGGGCGTCGTATCTGACGCGCGCCGAGGCGGCGGCGTTCGTCACTAAAGAAGCTCTGCGCGCAGCGGCCGGAAATCCTGGTGCTGCACGATTACGTCTCGGACGAACTGGAGCAGCTCGAGCAGTTCCTCGCGTTTCTCGATGCGCCGGAGTACCGGCCGGGCGAGACCGTGCTGGCGCGGTGGGACGAGCGGCGCGATCTGCTGATGGGGCGGCGGCGGCCCGATGGCCGGACGCTGGACGTCGGCAAGCTGTGGACGTTGCGGCGCGTGGCACTGGTGCGGCGCTCCGAGGGGCACTGGCAAGGCGCTCCGCCGGTGCTGGTTGACACGCCGTGGATTCCGCAGTTCCACGAGGCGCGGCGCGTTGACCTCATCATCGAGCAGGCGCGGGGCGCGGACATTGCGGTCATCCTGGCGCTGCCGCAGCCATTCCAGTTCGAGGAGTGGGTGCCGACGGTCCTGACCGAGCGGCCCGAGTTGGCCAAGCGCACACTCATCGTCTTCAACCAGGTGGACACGGTGGATACGCTGGCGCTCTTCGCGCGGCACGGCTTCGCGAGCAACTTCAAAGAGAACGCCGAGCGGCTGGCGAAGCACGGGATTGACCCGCGCAACCTGTACATGGCGTGCGCGCGGCTGCCGTTCCTGCTCGGCAGCGCGCAGGACGCCGCGGTGGCCGAGCGGATCGCGAAACTGCGGAAGGTGCTGGGCGGGATTCGCAAGCTGGTGGCAGGGCGGGGCGACAGCGACTTCAAGACTCGGATGCTCGCGCCGTGCGACCCGGACGACGGGGGCCTCGGTTCGGTGCGGCGGCGGCTCGAGGAGCTGGCGGCCGAGTTCGCGCTCCGGCAGCGAGCGCGTGAGGCGCTTGCGGCAATCGAGGCGCTGCATCCGACGCTCACGCTCTCCCCCGACGCGGCGCGGACGTGGTCAGGGATCGCAACACGGGCGGCGGAGATGCGCGCGGTGGTCAGTGGTCCGTAGTCACTGGTCAGTAGTCAGTGGTCAGGCGCGGTCAGGAGATTGGTAACACTCGAGGCTCAGGACATGCGCAACGCTTTCCCGCGCGAAAGCGCGGACAAAGCACCGACGATGGCAGTCAGTTCAGAAGCAGGTTCAAGCGCGGCTGGTGGCGTGGATTTCCCGATAGACTCATACCGCGGCTTGCGCCGTCAGGTTTGTGCCACGGATGTGCGAAGCTCATCCGTGGCACAACTGATCAGGACAAGTGGTGTTGTACCATCCCTAATGAGCCGTCCACGTTAACCTTTCCCACCGACTCATCCGGATTCGGCGCGCCTCCAACGCAAATCACGCCGCGATCCACTTTGTTAACGATCCGATTGCCCCGCTGAACCTTCTTAAAGCGCAACCACACGCGAACATGCATCGCGCGCAGCAACGACGCGACTTCCGCTGAATCGGTCGCGTCGTCGAGCTTACACGCGAGATTACGCAGCTCCTCGATGGCTGCGTCAATGAGGTCCTGAATACTCATGGCCGGTCTTGCTGCCGAATCTGTCGGCGCCTTAGCGTTCATTGCCTCAAGCTTCGCGCGCTCACGTTGATAAATGCCACGGAGCCCAGTTCGCTCCGCCTCATCTTGCGCCCTTGAAACGGCGTCGAGGGCTTTGTCTACGACATGGGCTTGAGCGTCTCGTTGCTGCTCGAAGCCGGCTCTGCTGCCACGCGGCGGGTTAGTCCGAAAACAAGGGCAATGTAGTAGGCGAGCGGCGGGGTGAAAGCGCACGTCTGGCCGGCGGTTCGGGGACACAACTTCCCCCTCCCGTCAGCGCCGGTGTCGTGGTTCGAGGTTATGGACAGGAATTGGTCCCCCCCAACGCCTGAGCCACAGTGGCACGCGGGAGCTTATCCGCTGTTCAGGCGCGGCACAGCACCCAGACTCGCGAACAACAGCCGCACGCAGCTGGTGTAGCCGAGCAGCCGCAGCAGGATGCGATGCCCGCCCTTGATGATCTGGCACGGCACGCGAATGAGCGCGTTGAGGAACTGCTTGAACTCCATGCGCAGCACGTCCTCGCGGTCCGCCGCGCGCGGCAGGGTCAGGGCAAACCAGGCCTTCAGTGTCCAGGCCAGCGACGCAATGACCATGTAGGCCCAGTTCGAGACAAGATCATAGACGGGCACGCGCATCGCGTTGACGCCGTTCTTGAGCTGCTCGATGAGGTTCTCCTGATTGCACCGCTCGTTGGCCTGATACACCACCTCGATGCTGGACATGCTGGGATCGTTCGTGATGTAGAAGAAGTACCGCACATCAGGAAAGAGCACTGCCTCGCCCTTCTCCACGGAGAGATTCTTGCGCAGCACGATCACACGATAGGCGTGGCGGCACTTGCCGGGGCGGTACATGAACTCCGCAACCTCTTCGGAACACAGACGGATGTTCTCGAATCCTTTCTCTTTCACGATCGCTTCCTTCACGTTCTCGCGTTTCTGGCGCGGTTCAGTCTGGATGTCGTACGTGGGCCACCGCGGCAGCGGCCGGAAGGCCGCCTCGGGCAGTTGCTTCGCCAGCGCTACGAGGGAAGCATGAGCATCGTAGCCGAAGACGAACTTCACGTTCTGGTCCGTCCAGCGGTCGAAGTTCGCTGTCAGCGAAAAGTCCGTGTCGCCGCGCAACAGGATTTCATCGAAGACGCCTTCGCACAACGCGATGGCCTTGTCGAACCACTCCGCCGCGCCCGTGTGGCTCGGCACGTTCCCCGGACGATTGACAATGAAGAGCGGCTCGCTCGTGTTCGCCAGCGAGATCAGCAGCGGGCTGTAGCCCCACACGCCTTTGTACGACAGCCCAATGCCATCCTTCTTCTCGCCGTCAGTCGGTGCGTCGGTGCCGTCGCCGTCAATCACCGCGCGCTTGCGTTCCTCCCGCGGCAACCGCATCCACACTCGCCGTCGAATGCCGTTCACCGCGTCCAGCAGCGCCACGATGTCTGCTTCCGTGAAGCGGCGCAGAAAATCCCCCGCCGTTGTCGGATCGGGAATCCGCTGCGCCCCCAGCATGTCCAGGTACGACTCGTTCTGGCGCAGCAGCTCCAGGTCTTCCAGCCGCGTGTTGCCGTACATAATGTTGTAGACCAGGTTCAGTACGTGGTCCGATTCGTGGTACGGCAAGTGTCGCTTGAGCAGGTGCAGCACACGGTCCAGTTCGCGCACCAAACCCACGCGCCGCGCCAGCAGATGGATGGCACCGATGCCGCCTGCCGTGATCCCGCGCTGCCGCGCCGACACTTCGTACTGAATGTTGGACGCCGCGAACATGGGGTACGGCCGTTCCGGCCACTCCCGCGGCCGCAGCCGCCACGCAATCCTGCGCTTGCGATTCCGGAGATTCCGGCGATCTTCCCTTTTCACTCGAAATGCCCTCCTCGTCGGCTGCTGAACGGCGTGCGATACCATTCAGACGCCTATGAAGGATCGGCATTTCGAGTTTTCTTGTGCTCTCAACGCACTTGTTCAGGGGCTAGCCTCTATCTCACCATCACAGCGTGCAAGCGGCAGGGAACATTCAGCGAGCTCTCCCTGGCTGTCAATGTACTGCAACATGCGCCCGATAAGGTCGTCGGAAAGCTCCCTTGCGATAATGATGTGTCGGTTGCCGTAGTGGAATGGAACCTGCGTTCCTTCAATCCAGTCTCCGCAACTTGCCAGAGCTGAAGGCGTAGCAAACATACACCACCTTCGTTCGCCGTTCGATAGCTGCACTATCACCTCAATCGGGAGTTCCTGACCCGGGATGATCGGATCGTTAAGCCGGTATCCGCTAAGCGTAGGGACGGATCGGCTACTGTGGTCAAAACAGTATGCGGGAAACCAGCGGATCCTTCCGTTGTCACCCTTGACGCGGACTTGGCGCTTTGCCTCATCGGTGGCGAGTGCGTCGTAGCGCTTCCCGCGAGTCATCGCACCTTGGTACACCGATACACGCACGCAAACCAACTGGCTCATGGGTTCTTTCTCTCAGGGCCGGCCAACGCTCGGCCTATCCGGGCGTTGACCAGCCTGTCAACGATACGGATCGACGTCACTGCGCTCCTTGCTGGGGTAGTACCCAGTCACGAGAAGGTCCCTTGGCGTCAATAGTGCCCTGCACATCGGGTAACCCATCGTAAGAGATTTGGCGGTGTGTCAAGCGAAGGTTTTTGTCGGTGGCGCTGGGCGCTTGGAGCGTAGACTGGTGGCTGCGCCGAAAAGGTATCTCATGGTG
The DNA here is from genome assembly GCA_026692735.1 of Planctomycetota bacterium. Taxonomy (GTDB): domain Bacteria; phylum Planctomycetota; class SZUA-567; order H5-PLA8; family H5-PLA8; genus JAPLOD01. The sequence goes on from JAPLOD010000259.1 coordinate 12,918, forward strand.
GGAGGAGGAGATCTCTGACGCCGAGCTAACGCGCATGCTTCAGCAATGCGTTGCACGAGTTTCAGGCGGCAGCGTTGAAGTGGGCAACTGACTCGAACGCCAGTTGCCGGTCGGCATTGATGTAGCGCGAGGAATTGTGGGCAAGGGCCTTGACCCAGCGGCGGGCGTGGTAGTGTCGCACGGCGCGGTTGAGTGTGCTGCGGGCGTGAAACCGGAGATCGAACAGGCGCCGATGTCTTCACTCGCGGCTAGTGCGACTTCCTCGGCCGCAAAACCCAACGCGACTGGATCCGGCGCGTCGTCGGGTGCAGGCGCCTTGTGCATGCCCGCAAGACAGCGCTGGAGTTGGTGGAACTCCGGGTCACCACGCACGAGGTAAAGGCGGTCCTTGTGACGATAGATCCGGCCTTGCATGCTCCGCGCCCGCATTCTGACATGGCGCCAGAGCTCTGCGTCGCGAGACTGTTCGTGTTTCATGGTTCACGATCCACGGCCACGCTGCCCACTGCGCGAGGTGTTGCATCAGTATAGCACGTCTTCTACGCAAGGGCAGGCCGGTTACATGGGAGATCCCCCGCTCTCGGGCGGTAAAGCGCTACAGTCCGCAGGCTCGAACTGGGGCTGACATCCGCAGAATGACGCATGCTACACCTACGGCCGTCCTGGGGCTCTTACCTTTCCCTGGCAGTCGGCAGCCCGTTGGAGAACGACAACTCTGGAGTCAACATTCAGCACCTGGATGTCGTGCGCAAGCGTAGCAAGTGGCGCGTCCCAGTGCGCATGTCCGCGGACTACCAGCGGGGCAGGCATTGCGACCGACTCGAGGGCAGCGCGAATGCTCGGCCAGCCCATGAGTCCTTGAGCGGGGACATCGGGGCCGTCATGGAGAACCAGCAGGTCTGGAGACTGGGCGGCCAAACGTTTCACCTCTTCGGAAAACGACCGTTCGTCCCGTCGGAATGGCTTCTTTGGATTTCCGATCACCCCGGATACTCCAGCAATCTTCAGGCCGCAGAGCTCCGCGACGTTTCCGTCCAGCAGGTGGACTCCCGACTCACGCTGAAATGCAGCGATATCAAGGGCCGGCGCCGTCACGCCAAACATATCGTGGTTACCTGCCACACCCACGACCCACTTGCATACACGAGCGAACGCTCTGAAGACCGGCCGCACATCACCCGAGCCACCGCGTTTGTGAAGATCCGGGTAGGAGTACAAATCGCCTGCCAGAATGACGCCGATCCTTTCCGCTGGCGGAAGCAACCTCCTGCACCCCATCGCGCAGAGTTCCTCGGCCAGGACCTCGCCGAGCATCCTGGGTTCAGCCGCCATGCGCTCGCGGCCTTGCAGGTCCGCTGCCACCAAAATAGCCTCCACCGACTGCGGAAGGCTATCCACCGTCGCCCGGAAGAATGGCAGACGAACGGTCACGACTTTCCTGGCCTCGCCGCCGGCGACGTTGCTGTAGGGCAGTTCGTGGAAGGGACTGCTCTCGATACTCGTAATGCGCATTGCCAGCGTTCTCCGGTTCCTGTGGTTAGCGGCTCCTGGATGGCCGCTCGCGGTTGGCTTCCACCCCGGGTGCCAGCTTGTTCAGTTGCAGCTGTCTGTCGAAGTCCTCCCGGCCCGGCACGAAGCTCGGCCGACGCCACTTGGCTCGGCGTGTCGGCCACCGATACGCTCATTGCCAAACGCGCTTGAGACGCCGCCAACCGCTAGCCGCATCGTTGCGAATGTAAGCACCACCCTACCGCCCTACCAGGGGAATCGCTAGTTTGCTCCACGCTTACTCCCGGTAGTCCCCCAAAGGGAGGCAGTTCGATGATGCCGTCGAAGCTTCATGGTTCGTGCGCTGGTGCTTGAGAACTTTTGGGGACACTGCCATAGCAGGGGTAGCGTGGAAGGTCTCGACGCCAAGCATTTCGTGCCGCACGATGCAGTAAGTAAGTAGTAATCCGAGCTTCAGCACAACCTATCCAGATTCCGCTTGGCCTTTGCGTGACCTTGCTTCGCGGCCATATTATACCACTTAGCGGCTTCCGTGTTGTCCTTTGGTACACCGCAGCCTTTCTCGTACCTGACACCCAGGGTGTACTGCGCGGCGGCGTCGCCCTGCGCGGCTGCCTTGCGGTACCACTTGACGGCTTCCACATCGTTTTTCGGTACACCGCGGCCTTTCTCGAACCTGACACCCAGATTGCCCTGCGCGTCGGGGTCGCCTTGCTCGGCCGCCTTGCGGAACCACTTCGCTGCTTCCGTATCATCCTTCGGGACGCCGCGGCCTTTCGTGTACATGAAGCCCAAGGCAACCTGCCCGGCGGCTTCGCCCTGTTCGGCCGCCTTGCGGTACCACTTCACGGCTTCCGCATCGTCCTTCGGGACACCGCGGCCATTCTCGTACCTGACACCCAGGGTGTACTGCGCGGCGGCGTCGCCCTGTTCGGCTGCCTTGCGGTACCACTTGACGGCTTCCACATCGTCCTTCGGAACACCGCGGCCTTTCTCGAACCTGACACCCATGTTGCCCTGTGCGATGGGATCGCCTTGGTCGGCCGCCTTGCGGAACCACTTGACGGCTTCCGCATCGTCCTTCGGGACACCGCGGCCTTTCGCGTACATGAAGCCCAGATTGTACTGCGCGGTGGCTTCACCCTGATCGGCCGCCTTGCGATACCACTTGATGGCTGCCGCATCGTTTCTCGGGACACCGCGGCCTTTTGCGTACATGCAAGCCAGGAGGAACTGACCATCGGCGTCGCCATGGGCGGCCGCCCTGCGAAACCACTTCGCTGCTTCCGTAGCATCCTTCGGGACACCGCGGCCATTCGCGTACATGAAGCCCAGGGCAAGCGGCCCGGCGTCGTAGCCCTGCTCAGCCGCCCTGCAGAACCACCTCGCTGCTTCCGCATCGTCCTTCGGGACACCGCGGCCATTCGCGTACATGCGGCCTAGATGGTGCTGCGCGGTGGCTTCGCCCTGCTCGGCCGCCTTGCGGAGCCACTTCACCGCTTGCCGATCGTCCTTCGGGACACCGCGGCCTGCCACGTACAGGGCAGACAGGCTGCCTTGCGCGACGGCGTGGCCCTGCTTGGCCGCCCTGCGGAACCACTTCGCTGCTTCCGCGTCGTCCTTCGGGACACCGCGGCCTGCCGCGTACACGAGGCCCAGGGCAAGCTGCGCGGCGGCTTCGCCCTGCTCGGCTGCCTTGCGGTACCACTTCACCGCCTCCGCATCGTCCTTCGGGACACCGCGGCCTTTCTCGTACATGAAGCCCAGATCGTACTGCGCGGCGGCGTGGCCTTGCTTGACCGCCTTGCGGTACCACTTGACGGCTTCCGTACTGTTCTCCGGGACACCGCGGCCCTCCGCGTACATGACACCCAGGGCATACTGCGCGTCGGCGTGGCCCTGCTTGGCCGCCCTGCGGAACCACTTCGCTGCTTCCGCGTCGTCCTTCGGGACACCGGTGCCTTGCGCGTACATGACACCCAGATTGTACTGCGCGTCGGCGTCGCTTTGCGTCGAGGCCCTGCTGCGCGGACTTGCCATTGACATCCTCCAGCACCAGGAAGAGGGTGCCCTCCTCCTCTCTCACATCCATCACGCCGACCAGATGCGGCATTTCGCCGCGGCGGCTACCTGGCCAACGTGGAGAAAGCGGCGAATGCTCCTCTTCGCCGCCCGCTCCTCAACAACGTGCGGCCACAGCCGCATCGTGACCGCGACCTCGATTCCCGGGACGGGGTGCACACCGTAGTAGACCGCGCCCATGCCGCCCGGCCCAGTTTCGCCAGGAGCGGAATCCCGCTCGGCGTCGGGCACAGCACGCCGCCAACCTTCGCGCGCGGCGCATGGGCGATAAGCGGGTCGCGCGATAGGTCCTGCGGCTTCATCGCCAGTTGGAGACCCACTGGAGCGTTCTTCGCGCCGCTCATGCCCTCTGCACGCCTCCTGCAATGCACGCATAACCGTCCGAAGTGTGAACTGTGGCGCAGCATACAAGGAATCCGCCCGCAAGGCAAATCTGCTCAGTGCTGTGTGAGTCTCCTATCCACCACGTTTCCCGCGCTCGCCCGACACGTTCGTTCCCACGCCACTTCCAGCACCGCGGGCAGTTCCACTGTCCCCTTGAACGACGCCACGTCCGGCTTGTTAAGGTTGAAGGTAGATCCACCTTTCAGTGCCGCGCCGGGGATGTCCGAAACTCTACGGGCTTGCGGCTTCGGCAGTGCCGCCAGCGACATCTGCGACCAGTATACACGCCGCTCCCAGTGCATAAGGTCGTCCCCTGTGCAGATGAGAAGACCAGTCTCCAGCCGCGCTCGAGCTTGGCGCCGATACTGCCTGCTCAGCCTGGCCTGCCAGTGCGCGTGGAACACGAGTGCGCGCGCAATTCGCATAAGCCTCGTTCTCCGGTTCCTGTGGTTAGCGGCTCCTGGATGGCCGCTCGCGGTTGGCTTCCACCCCGGGTGCCAGCTTGTTCAGTTGCAGCTGTCTGTCGAAGTCCTCCCGGCCCGGCACGAAGCTCGGCCGACGCCACTTGGCTCCGACGCCACTTGGCTCGTCCGCAAAGACGACCGTCCTTCTCGAATCTGAGGTAGCAGCCCTCTGCGGTTTCGTGCCCGAATCTTGACCGGCCGAGTAAAGAAGGCAAAGGCGGCAGTTGAATTCCTGGTCCTTGCCAGAGCACCGGTACGACCGCCAGTCGCCCAGTCAGCCGCTCCAGGAATTCCTCGAACCCCAGAAACCTGCCGGTCGCCTTGTGCAGCAAATCAAACGCCACGAACTCATCTGGCAGGAGGTCGTAGAACACCCCGTGTCTGACGCGCACATACTCGCCAAACAGGACGTATTCCTCGCCGACGATATCGTAGAGCCATTCGATGCGTTGCTGCGCCCATAACCTGAACATATTGTACACTTCTCGCTCGCCGCTGGAGATGAGACCGGCTCTCTTCTGCAGCACGAGGACCCACCGTCCCTCGTAGTGGAAAGAACAACATGTCCCGTCAAGCTTCTCCTGAACGATGACGACATGATCACGCACAAGTGGGCTGAACTCGGCCTGGGTCAAGACCCGGTCATCGTCCACCACGGCGGAGTCCAGCGGGCAATGTGGCGTTCGGGGAAGAGGGTAGAACTGAGGCATGTGGTCTTCCTTCTCACTCACTGCCAGTCTCACCCAGAAGCAACGTATTGACGAATGCCTCCCGGTTAACCGCTACAGAGATCCAGGTTCCACAGCCCGGCTTCGGCCACGCACCCCATCCCTTGTCCTGCCGGCGAACCTCGACTTCCATGAACTGGCAGATCGCGGGGTTGACGGCGACCGCCGCGGCAAGGGGGTCGTGAAACGCCTTTCCCGCGCGGTGGCGCTCAAGGTAAAGCCCCATAGCTCGGTGGATGAAACCGATCCCAGGATGACGAGTGGCCACGCTCTCAACTCTACGATTGAAGCTCGTTATCATACACTACGCCGTGACAAACGTTCTTCGCGACAAGGTGCCGGAGCTTCACGCGCGGCGTTGAGAGCAGCAAGTGGGCGGCCCCGATATCGCCGTCGAAGTTGAATGTGGGGCATGTGATCCGCCCAGTGAGCTTAGGCAACTGGTGTTGAGGGGGCACCACATTCGCGCCGGCAAAGCCACCTTGGCCCACCCACCGGGCGATCTCCGTATCGGGGTGATTGTCAAGGAACGCCCGGAGGTTACTGAGCGGCGCGCCCGTGACGATGGTCGCGGCAGGAGACTGCTGCAAGGATCGCGCCAGGACCTCATGGCCGCGGGCATCAGGAGACGCCGGCGTTACGCGGCCAAGTAGCCTGTAGTGAAAGGGGTTGACGGAGTCATGCGGATGGTCTGGTTTGAAGCTCCCGACTGGGATGCCAGACCTTTCACAGCGACTCAGGACCTCACGGACAACTCCGATCTGCGCAGGAGAGCCAGGCGTGACGGTTACCGCCAAGAGATTGACGGTTGGGTGCGCACAGAGAAACGCCAACGCCAGCATGTCGTCCAGGTCTTCGGTCGCGAAGTCACCGATGATGTCCATGTCTCTCCCGTGCCGGCTTGGCTGCCATTCGTCTGTTAGAACTCCGCTCAGCGTTTCAACACATGTCGAGTATCTGCTGAGCGATCTCCATCTAACGCGTTTGCTCTTGCGTATTGCCGTCAACTGCGGGTTGACGTCCCGCGACCTTTATCCAACCGAATGCGCCCTCAAAGGTAGCGCTGTTGGCGCGCAGGGCTAGTGCTGCCACCGTTTCCGGCGGCACGATAAACCGGCCACGGCTATCTACCCGAATCGTATGAGCTCTCGCTGCAATCAACTGCATGGTCTCGGCCGTAATGTGAGGATTCCTCTTTATCTCGGCCAGAGCCTTGGCGAAGGTCGTAGCAGGAAATATCCTCGCAAAGTCTTCTCCAGGAATCTGGACAACGATCACCGCCTGCTCGCCTGCCTCGCGAAGGCATCGCTGAAACGGCTTGGGCAGCGCGATGCCTTTCCTCCCAATCCTAACGGAGTGAACGCCATAGAAGGTTGCGCGTTCGCGCGGCACGTTCGTGGCGTCTTGAGGATGTGCAGCTATGAACTCGTCAATCATCGCGCCGAGACTGTAGGCATCGTGTGCCGGCGTGGCTCCCGTTTGCGCGGTTATGGTCACGCGTTCCCTGAGGGCCGCGACCAACGGCCAAGCCCATGACATAATCTGGATTGGCCGCGATTCGTCCCCCAGTTGCCTGCAGACGGCCAAGCGGTGTTCCACAACCTCCAGGAATACCTCGCACAGACTTGGGCTACGAAGGAGATCATCGTCGCTGATTGACGGAAGGAGTTGTAGCGCCTCCTCGGCGAACTTCTCGGCATTGCTGTGATCCTGCGTCTTCAGCGCAATATGTGAGCGCAGCAGGGCCGCCCGGGGGCACGCGGTTGGCGTGCCTATGGCCGCGATTCGATCTGCCTCCTGCAGCCCAAGTTTCGCCAGACCGCAGTTGGTCAGAACCCTTCCGCGCCTGTACAACGCCTCCACAGCCCTTTCCCGAGTGTCGCCGCAAGGGGCGGCAAGCGCTGCGTCGCAGAAATCGCGGAGCTGCAGCGCCACGTCGGTGCCCAACGACGCGGAGCCCGCGGCCTGCACTGCAAAGGTAAAACTCTCGCGAGCGCGAAGAATATCGCCATCCAGCAAGAACAGAGAGCCTGCTTTCAATGCGGCCTCCGCAACATCCTTGGGGTCTGCGCCCTTATCGTGGCGCGACACTACGTCGGCAAACTGAGCTTGCGCTTCATTTATCCGGCCGGCCTTAAACGCGCTCTGCCCAGCTCGAAGAGTATCACGAGCTTCCTTCCTACACTCGTCATCGTGCATTCCCATTATCGCCTCCTCGACTTGATATGGTTACAGCAGCCGAACACCATACGCATGTTCGAATGGGGCTTCGTGGGCGCCCCATCATCACGGATCTGGAAACAGAACAACTCAGAACGGTATGTCGTCATCGAGCCGATCCTGGTCGAGTGACGCCGGCATGACCGGCGCATTGTCGTCACACTCCGCGTCCTCTGCACGAGAAACGCGTTCCATCGCTTTCGCAGAAGCAAGCCAACGCTCGACTGCGCGCCTAGTGGCGGGCGCAACGCTGGTGTTTCGACGGGCCAACAGTTCGCCCAGCCGCCAGCCTTCAGGGCCGCGAACCAACGACAGTGTTGCGCGCTCACGAGCAGTGATGACGCGGTACAGGTACATCCTTCCGGCCTGTACATCGTGCGCATGCTGGACAACACAGTTGTGTTGCTGAAAAGCCTCATCAATGAGTTCTCTGCCAGTCGTAATCGGGATGATCTCCGCTTCATCTATTCGGCCGGCAGGGATAGGCGGTGGCGGGAAACATGCAGACAGCAGAGCCTGCCGCTGAACGCGGGTGAGGATCTCTGCTAGGCCGTCGTGGACGTCGAGCAGATGATCGAGGGAATGAAAGATGATTGGCCTGCGTTGGAGCTGTGCGCCCATCTCAACGGCATCGCGGAGGAACCACAGAGCACGCCTTCCCTGACAGATGTCGTGCTCCTGGGCGATTTCAAGTAACAAGGAAGGGCTCGAGTACCGCCGTAACGCCTCATGGCCAGCCAAGTACACGGCCGGCCCATTGAGTTGTGGCGCGTGCTGCAAGACCTTCAACCATAGCTCATCGCGCATGGCGCGTTGGAGGGCCTTTAAGACTGGTGGGCTGAGGCCCGGTCGCTCAATCTTCGTGAGAATGCGCCGCCCGCTTTCGCCAGGCGAGAAGCCCAGAAACTCGGAAATGACTCTTTGCCTCTTTCGCAGCAGCGCGCGAACGGCGCGCCATGGTCGCCGAAGAGGGGGGTGATGCAGGATGTGCGGCAGAGCTAGGGCGAAGCCGAGATTTGGACTCGTGGCAAGGAGTTCGAGCGCGGTGTCGCCGAGGTAGGCCAAACAGAGCAACTCAAAGTGCGAACATGGAAAACCCCCGACCAGATGCCGCACTTTGGCCGGTATCTCGGCGAAGACGCAGAGTAGCTGAGCGCGATACGACTCACGCCACGCAGCACCAAAGTCAAATTGCAGTTGCCCGAACTCGGGCGTCCGATGAAAGGCGCGTATGATACGAATGCCCCGGATAGTGTTCCTCCGAACATCGACGACGGGGCGATAGCCGCGCCAGGACGGGTGCGCGGCAGTCTTTTGCCACGCTCGTGGTGGCCACAGTCGTATGACCTGTATCGCGGAAGACCGAAAGTCATAGAATTTCCCGTGCCTGAATGCCTGTCCGCACTTGGAAGGCCGTCTAAATTCTCCTGGGTCAGTCGTTGGGCTCATTGGCGATCACCGCCTCATCCCCCGGTCAAGCGGAAACGCCACTCGCGGAAGGCCGTCGAAGATCTTGGGCATCAGTTCCTTGATGTGCTGGTCAAGGCGACCCGCATCGCTCCCGGCGGCTTCAAACAGGGAGCTGTCGTGCTCAATTCGCGAACCGAGATACGTCTGGTCGGTGGCGAATCCGAACGTGATAAGGATGAGCCGGACTCGTCCGGTGACAGCCTCGACGTACTGGACCGCAACGATGACCTGTACAGCATGCCCGTTGGCCTCAGGCCCCGCGCATGCGTGGTGGAGGCGCGGAAATGTTCCGCTCGGGTGAAGCAATGATACCACCTTAGCCACGAACTCGTCATCCACTGCAGCCAAAGCCGCGTCCGACGCGCGCCTTTGCCAGTCTTCCTTCGGGAGTTCTGCACCGCTCCGCGAACAGCCTCCGGCTGCCAGCACAATTCCGACAAGCAGAACGCAGGTCCTGACCATCGCCGATGTCCTCCGCGACGAACCACGCCACAACGCAAGCCGTGTGCCGCTCAGCCAGCCGGAAGGCTTTGTGCGCTAACAGGGGCATACGGATTGTCGTTGGAAGTTGCTCGACCCCAGGCTACCTTTGGCCGAGCCAGAAGCCTTGCAGTTACGATGTAAGCGTTCTGTTACCGCTCACGCCGACAACCGAGGACGGACCCAGGAGACGAGACGGCGAAGCTCTATCCACGCTTGGCGCCGGCGCGTCGGAAGCCCGCGTGCGTCTGCGAGTCTGGAAAGTACCGGCAAGGGCTCTGCGCCGCGCCGTGACCCGGCGAGGGCCTTGGCGCCTGGCGCGTCAGCTGCGCGCCCCGATATAGTCGTCTCCTGCTATCGTGCTCGCTAACGGCACGCTGTGTGCTTACGCCTTCGCGGACTCCGGCCTATTGACATGCGGCCTGATCCAGGTAGCGTACTGATAAAGGAGCCGGGAACGTGTTCAGCATCGCTTCAAGATCTTTATTCCTGCCCCGCCCGCAGGCTGTCCATATGCGTATGCCTATGGCCGAGTCCGCGTCCGAGCTGGCGCTCGCTCGTTCGTAACGCCTGTCTCGAGCCTAGATTTGGCCCTCCCCGCACCATTCGTGAGCGTCGCTGCTCCATACCCAATCGTAGGCCTGCTGCAACGGAGGACCTAAACATGACACGGAAATGCTACGTCACTACTACCATACCCTACGTCAACGCCAAGCCGCACGTCGGGTTCGCCCTGGAACTGGTGCAAGCTGATGCGCTTGCGCGTTACCACCGACTGCTGGGACGAGACGTCCGGCTGCAGACCGGCACAGACGAGAATGCGCTCAAGAACGTCCTCGCAGCCAGTGAGCGCGGCGTCGCTACGCAGCATTTCGTTGACGATAACGCGCGCGCTTTCCGCGATTTGTGCCCGGCTTTGGGCGTCGCGCCCGACGAGTTCGTTCGGACAACTGAGCCCCGACATCGGCGAGCGGTCGAGCGGTTCTGGCAGCGGTTGCGCGCCGATGACATCTATCGCAAGAAGTACACTGGCCTGTATTGCGTCGGGTGCGAAGACTTCGTTCTGGAGAGAGACTTGGTGGACGGCTGCTGCGTGGACCACGGAAAGCCACCGGTCAGAGTGGATGAGGAGAACTACTTCTTCCGGCTCTCGACATACCAGTCCCAGGTCGAGGATCTCATTCGCAGTGACCGTTTACGGATCGTCCCGCAAACGCGGCGCAACGAGGTCCTGGCGTTCGTCAGACAAGGCCTCCAAGATATCAGCGTGTCACGCCTTGCAGCGCGGGCGGGCGGCTGGGGGATTCCCGTTCCGGGCGACCCGTCACAGGTCATCTACGTCTGGATTGACGCGCTCATCAACTACGTCTCTGGACTGGGGTTCGGCACAAGTGATGGGTGGGATGAGTACTGGAATGATGACACGCTGAAAATTCATGTCATGGGCAAGAATGTCTGGAAGTTCCACGCGGTCTATTGGCCGGCCCTGCTACTGTCAGCAGGCCTTCCGGTGCCCGATGTTGTTGCTGTCCATGGATTTTTGACACAGAATGGCCAGAAAATCAGCAAGACGCTGGGCAATACGATTGATCCGGTTGACTGCGTCCGCGAGTTTGGGCTGGAAGCCGTGCGGTACTACCTGCTGCGAGCTATCCCTTCGTTTGACGATGGCGATTTCTCAACGGAGCGCCTGAAGGGGGTATACAACGCCGACTTGGCGAATGGGCTGGGCAACCTCGTGAGCCGACTCACCACGCTGTGCTCCCGCGCCGGCTTCTGCTGTTATGTCGGTGCAGCCTCGCCGGCGGCGCCAGAGGGCTATCACGAAGCGTGGAGTCGCTACGAGTATGACGGCGCGTTGGCCGCGCTGTGGAAGCTTATCACTGTTGTGAATCAGGAGATAGACAGGGCCGCGCCGTGGGCTGCGTTGAAGGCGAAGGATCCCGGGAGCGTGCATGGCCATCTGGAGCGATGGCTGGGCGTCTTACACAGTATCGCGTACTGGCTGGCACCCTTCGTGCCCCGGGCGTCGCAGACCATTCTTGAGATGCTGGCTCGTGACCCAATCGTGCCATCGGCACCCTTGTTTCCACGACTCGTGTATCTTCAGTAACATGGCGCGTAACGTGCTACTACCCCCGAAGCGCGCCCGGTCTCCACCCGGCCATCGTGGCGTGACCGCCTGCGTTCTGCCCGGACAGCACAACGGGTGGTGCGACGTCAGAACTGACCTTGAGAGCAGGCAGGTGGACAGAGTGGTTGCCTGATGGTCGGTCGTCAGTCGGCATATACCCAATCGGAGGCGAACCAGGAATGCTCCGGGCCGGAGGTAAGCGAGAGCTTACCTCGTAATTCTCTGGTGCCCGCATTGGCGCGCTGTTGGCTCGAAGGTTGCCCATAAGTCATGGCTGTAATGCGGCTTATAGAATTGCTGTTACTGGCACGGACCTTGCATTAAAATCCAAGGCAGAACCGCGCGAGGGGAAGAACGAATGGCGGCAGTGGCCATGACAAAGCCCAAGACTCGCCTGCTATTGATAATGCCTCCTCAGCCAGGCCTATTGGGTGGCTTCGCGACCGGGCTCGTGAGCCTCGCTAACTACGTCTCTCGCCGGGCACCTAGTATTGATACCGAAGTACTTGACCTCAGCGCATCATCCCTTTCGGATTCGCGCGAACAGGTTCATGCTTCGTTCAGCGGTGGCATTAACGACCTCGTCTTCGTTGGGATCACGACGACCACCGCCAGCTACCAGTCGGCATTGCGCGTTGCGGAAATAGCCAAGGGCGTGGCGCCGCGTTGCGTCGTCGTCTTCGGTGGACATCACGCCAGCGCCGATGCAGAGCACGTCCTCCGAAAGCATATTGGGGGCGTCGATATCGTCATCGCAGGCGAGGGCGAACGATCCCTGGCGGAACTCCTACGGGAGTACCCCAACGTTGAACGCGTTCATGGAGCGGTCTATCTTCGCGACGGATCGCTCGTCCGCAATCCTAGCCCCGGCTTCTTGACTCAGGACGAGCTTGATAGCCTGCCTGTGACATTCGAAAAGCACAGGCTGGTGGGGATCCCGGGGAAATTCGACCACGTCACATACGTATCAGCCCGAGGGTGCCCTCTCCGGTGTTCCTTCTGCTCAGTTGGTGATGAGCGCATTCGCCCCAAGTCCATTCCAGCCATCCTCCGCGATCTCAATCAACTGCTTGAGGCCGGGTTTCGCCGTATCGCGATCGAGGACAATTTCTTTGCACACTCCCCAGCCCGAACCAGAGATCTCTGCTTGGCCATTGCGGAGTTTAGACACACACACAACGGGGCCTTCACTTGGGATTGCCAAACGCGAGTTGAGTCAATCGCCAGGAGCAACACCGTTCGTCTTCTGGCGAAGGCCGGGTGCGAAGCGGTGTATATCGGCGTGGAGTCCCTTCACGCTGAGCATCTCCGCTATCTCGGCAAGACGGCGAATCCGGCAGATTATATCGAGCAACTCAATCAGCTGGTCATTCCCCGCCTCCTAGACTCACCCGTCGAGTGCTATCTCAACCTCCAGTTCGGCCTGCCAGGCGAGAGCCAGGCACACGAGAGGCGAACCATTGAAATCCTCGCAGACCTCGGCAGCAAAGCCGCATCAAAAGGCCGGACTATTACCCTGTTCCCGCAGCTCCATGTCGTGTATCCTGGAACACGGCATTTCCAGGATGGCTTGGCTCAGGGCCTGTTTCCTGGCGACGTGTTCGAGTCGTTCACCGCATGGGAGTTTGAGCAGGCCCCGGTACGTTTCTGGCTGGGCGAGCATTTCGCGCATGGAACAGGAGGGCTGCCAGTGGGTATTCTGAATGGCCCTGCGCTGAAGACGGGCAGGTACGAGGTCGACGCTGACGCGATTCTTCGGATTTCTGGAACGCTAAAGGCCATTAGCCGTCTTCCAGGGATTACAACGTTCCATTTCGGGAATTATCTCATCAAGAATAATCCACCTGTTGCCGCACAACGCGGAGTGGATGGTGGGGCGCAGCCTGCATGAGCAGAGAGGAGTGAACACGTGGGAAGACTAGCGAAGATCCTGGGCGTCATCGCCGTCCTCACTGTTGTCGCCATCGTGGTGTCCAAGCATGCGGCTACTCCTCGCGGCGGAAAGGTGGTGGCCATAGCAACACTCATGGCCCATCCAGCCTTGGACGCCGTGCAGCGGAATCTGGTAAAGGAGCTTGAGCGGCAGGGATTCGTGGAGGGCAAGAACGTCCGTTACGTTGTGCGCAACGCAAATGGACAGGTTCAACTGGCCTCGAACATCGCCAACGAGCTTTCCGCCCAAGGTTCTGACGTGATCGTCGCCATCACGACACCAATGGCTCAGGCGGTAGCCAAGTCCGCACGCGGCCCAGTTGTCTTCGCCGCTGTTACAGATCCGGTTGGTGCTGGACTGATCTCTTCCGTTGACAAGGGAGAGGTGCTGATCACGGGCACCAGTGATGCGTGGCCGTACGAGGACCAATTGAAACTGATCCGGAAGATAACGCCAGCCGTCAAGCGGCTTGGGGTACTTTACAACCCCGGTGAGGCAGCTTCCCAGTTCGGCATCAAGGAGATTCGACGCTTTGCGCCCTCACTCGGCTTCGAACTGATCGAGGGCGCCGCAAGCTCCACGAACGACGTCTATCCGGTGGCCCAGAACCTTGTTGGCAGGGTAGATGCACTCTTCCTGTCGAGCGACAACACTGTGATCGGGGGGGTAGCAGCCGCAGTGAAGGTTGCCGTGGAACACAGAATCCCCTTGTACGTGGGGGACAGCGGAACGGTTGAGAAGGGCGGCCTCGCCGCCGTATCCGTTGGCTACTCGGAACTTGGTACTGAGACTGGCCGGTTGGTTGCGCGCATGCTCAACGGTGAGCGGAGCATTCCGGCAGTCGTGGCCCGAGGATCGGAGGTCTACCTGAACAAGAAAGCCGCCGAACTCATGGGAGTTTCCATCCCCACCGAGGTGCTTCAGAGTGCCACGAAAGTCTATGATGAGATAGCGAAATGAGCTGGATTGTGCCACTGGACATCGGTCTTCTTATGGGGCTGCTGCTCGCGTGGGCGGTTCTGGCCTTGGCGCTGGGGTTCCGGTTGCTGGATTTTCCGGACCTGACGGTCGAGGGGTCTTTCCCGCTCGGCGCGGCCGTGTTCGCCGTGCTTCACAGAACGGGAGTACCGATGCTGTTGTCAATCCCCTGTGCCATGCTCGCGGGCGGACTCGCCGGCGCTCTAACCGGATTTCTCCATGTACGCTTTAGACTCAATAAGTTCCTTTCCGGCATCATTGTGATCGCGATTGCCTATTCGTTGAGCCTACGCATCATGGGCGGCTCTAACATCGGGCTCCTAGGCCTGTCTTCAGTCTTTGACTGCGTTGAACGGCTAGAAGAAAGCCTTCCCGGGGGCGTTCACCTATGGACGGCGCTATTACTCGTCGGATTCCTTCTGGTCGGATCTACTCTTATCCTGGGTGCTTTAGCTACCCGGACGGGATTGCGCTTACGTGTTGCCGGCTCTAACCCAAACTACGCCCGCGCACTCGGAATCAACGTTCCGGCCAATCTAGTTCTGGGGCTTGCCGCGACCAACTGCCTGGCTGCTCTCTCGGGTGTGCTTCTTGCGATGCATCAAGGCTTTGCCGACGTTGGAATGGGGCAAGGGGTTCTGATCCTCGCGTTGGCTGCGATGACCATCGGCGAACGATTGCTGCCAGAGAAGCGTCTGCCCTTTCATGCCTTCGTCCTGGTCGCCGCCGTTGTGGGCAGCGTTGCCTACCAGGTTGTTGTGGCGTACGCTGTCCGCGTCGGACTTGCCCCCACCGATCTGAAACTGGCTACGGCGGTCATGGTGTTGGCGGTTGTTGCTCTCCGCGTCTCGCGCGATGGGAACCTGCTGTCGGAGGTCCAGCAGTGACGAAGAGCGACAGCATCCTGACTGTGAGCAATGTCACCGTCACCTTCTCAAGATGGGGGCAGGCCGTCCGTGCTGTACGAGATCTGACTCTCTCACTCCCACGGGGCCAGTGGGTCATGCTGGTTGGGCACAACGGCTCGGGCAAATCCACGCTTCTAAGGGCGATCAGCGGCGCCATACGGCCGGAGACAGGCGACATAGTCCTCACCGGTCGTTCCTTGACTGACATGTCAGCTAGCGAGATTGCCCGCAGTGTCTTCCTTGTGCACCAAGACCCTCTTATGGGCACGGCCTCCACCTTGACGCTGTTTGAGAATCTGTTGGTGGCGGACCACGCCGCGGCAACGGCCAACTGCTCGCACAAGGAGCTATTGGGTAAGTACGTGGAACTTCTCCGGCCTCTTGGGTTGGCCGATAGGCTGAAGCAGTTGGCTAAGACACTCTCCGGCGGAGAGCGGCAGCTCCTTGCCCTCCTCATTGGCCGTCTGAGGCCGTCCCCTCTCATGCTGCTTGATGAACCGCTTGCCGCGCTGGATCCCGCCAAGTCTGAACTCTGCATTGAGCAGATCCGAAGTATGCATGCAGCGGGGAAGACCGTTGTTCAGGTTACGCACGAACCGCACCTAGCCCTTCGCGCCGGAGACCGGACTGTTGTCCTGGCTAACGGAGAGATTGTCTACGATGCCATTGGCGACGACCGCAGTTCCGAAGCGTTGCGGCGCTTCTGGGGCGGCGTGTGAAGAATGGGGATAGCAGGACCATGGGAACGCTGACCCGGCATGGCAACCAAGAGCTGGACCACACATATCGCATGAGCCTGGTCCGCGCAGGGATGGTTGGCGCGAGCTTCTACCTTTCTGACAAAGAGGTCTTTCTCTTCGCCTTTCTTGATTACCTACACCTGTTCTTCCAGCCGCAGCCAACAGAGGACCCCTTGGTATTCCTGCTGTGGGAGGGCACGTCTTGCCGTTTCACGTCATTCGGGGACCTCTACTTTGCCAACAAGTATCACCTCACCCGCGAAGAACTGAGGCCCCCCAAAGACCGCGTGTGTATTTCTAATGAGGATAATGTGTGGCTTTCCATTCATCGAGTCAGGCGGCTTGAGTCGCTCGAGAGACAATACCCGACCGCTCATCGCGTCCCGAAAGATACCGTAAAGCAGGACGAGCTTCTTCTTCCAGATGACTCAGCTATGCGGGATGCCCGTGTATTACTGCATGGCGAGCGAGCCGCGTCCGCCTGGAGTCCCTCCAAGGCGCGGGACATTCTGTCGCTGCTCACGAAGTCTGTCCTCTGTGGTGGAAGACCTCAGTATCCTGGAACACCCACAGCGCAGAACATCCCGGAGCTCAACTACGAACACCAGATTCTGCCTATCTTAGATTCCTTTCGCGGCGCGCTGGACGACGTGTTTGCTGAGGCCATGTCAGAGCCCATGCAGCTACGCGGACACAAGCCAGCACTTGGGAACGTTTTCTGTGCGGTCAGAAGCGTTGTCTCGGGATCTCTCCGCCATGGCTGGTTTCCATATACGGCTGCTTTGCTCCTTTCCCGCAAGCAACAGAGCGACCTCCAGAAATGGTGTGACACAGGGTGCCGCAGCAGCAAGGGCCGTCCGTGCCCTCTGAACAGGAAACACACTCAGACTTGCGTTAACGCTCTTGAAGGTGCATTAGGCCTAAGATCACGATCAGTGGCGGACGCAGCGTTGTGTTCCGGTGTCATTGACTTTGCCCGTCAGCCAGGCGATAGCCTATGGGACAGGGCAGATTCTGAAGACGCTTCTGACCAGGCGCGCGTGACTGTGGAAAGGTGTATCTACCCCCCTCGAACACGAGCCTCCCTGTACTACGTGCCCATTCACGTCGGTGGAATGCCATGGCTGGCGGTATTCACATTCACGGCGACGAACTACAGCGACCGATGGATGCACAACTATACGTTCTACCGGGATATCATCCAACAAGCTGGTGCCCGTCTGCGACTCGAGGCAAAGCAGGAGTACATTCGGCAGTTGGTCCGCCTCGCCCTGCCTGATCTCCAGAGCTGGAGCAAGACCCCCACTGAGATTGAGAGCGCGGTCGGCCCGAAGTGGGACTTGCTCGCCAGGGTATTCCCATTTCCCAGGGTTAAGCTGTTGCGCCGGGAGCCTTTCGCAGCCACAGACCGCAGTGGTGCACCAACGGTTGCCTCAGAACTTGCAGTGCCTGGGATTGGTTCCTGGTATCTTGTCGCGGAAGACAATCCGTTCCTCGGCTCGCCCCAGGTTAGGTGGGGAGCGCCCAAGCCTGACGCGCTGGCGCAAGAAGTCGTGTGCCAGCTAAGAGCACAGTTCGGTGCCAGCTCCAACAACTCTGTTCGGGAGACAGCACGGCTTGTTGCCGTTGCTGCACATTTACTTGAGGGCCCGATCAAGGAGATGAAGTCGCTGTTGCATGGCCGGCGTTATGACCAACTCGGAGCACGCATGGACGAAGTAAGTAGTCTAGGCGTCTTTGCCATGGCCATGATCGATGAAGGACGGCGCGCCTCTCTTCTTACGCAGGCCACAAGGTCAACCGTCGGAAGGCTTGTCGAGCAGATCACGTGGGCCATTCTAGATACGCTCGAGTGTCACAGCCGCACCACCGTGTCTGTCAACCCGCGAATCGTGGATATTGCCCGGCAGTTACTTTCATGCCCCTCGAGCCGTGGCATTGACCTCGCTCTGCTGGGCGAGGAGACCGTTGTCTCCTTCATTCCTGTCGTTGTTAAGGCGGTAGTGCGTGAGCTGACGCTAAACGCCGTAAGACACCAAGCAGCATCGGAGCCCGCTATTGCGTATGCGCTGACCTCCAGGCCCAGGATAGGACTTCGTGCAGCGGTCATTCTCGGGGTCACCAATGCATCGGATGAGCCGCTTTTGGAGACGGCGGCACGTGCGGCCGATATGACGCGCGGCTCACCCAGTATGTTAGGAATCACGACAATCAGAGAGGCGTGTCAGGCCTGCGACTACGAGGCACCCGCATGGCAGGCTCTAACAACCACTTGTGGAGCGGACATGGTCGCCACTGTGCAGATTGGGGAGATAGCGTAAGCAGGAGGGACGGCGATGGAAGGTAGAGTGCGCTGCCGAGTCTTAGTTCTTGACGATAATCCCTTAGAGGTTACCGATCCCGTTCGGATGGCGCTGGGGCCCCATCTGGAAGGTGGGGCCGACATACCGGCCCTTGACCAGATTGCCGACAAGGAATCGTCCGCCGTTCCCCTCACTGGGATCTTGGAAGGCAATGTGGAACTCACGTTCTGTGCCACTGTCGCCGAGGATGATAAAAGGCCAAGCAAGGTTGTACGTAAGATATCCAGTGGCGCATTTGTTGGTTGCTTCGATCTCGTCTTGCTGGACGACAACTGGGAAGGGGAGGAGTTTGGCGGACAAGATCTACTACTACCCGTCGTTTACGAATGTATAAAGGGTGTATCCGGGGATCTGCCAATTATTTGCCTTTTCACAAAGCACTGGAGCGCTGAGCGCATTCTGCGCTTTAACCGGCGTGTCCAGGAAGTGTGCGGGTGCTGGAAAAGGATCGTCATCTGCCAAAAGGGCGATTCACTGCAGTTGCTTAACGTCTTCCAGCGTGCGATCAACGCCAAGAAGTTGGTTCTGGACAAGGCAGCCGAGGAACAGAAGGCAACAACCGCTGTTCAACGAGCGCGTGTGCACGGAGTCGACGTTGAGAGACCTCTTCGTGCGGAGAGTGCGTTCCGCGGCATGCTGGGTGAATCGGTTGCGATGCGCGAGGTGTTTGACTCGATAAGAATGGTAGACCAGACATCCACCACCGTACTGATAACAGGTGAGACTGGAACGGGAAAGGAGCTCGTTGCGCGGGCCATTCATCTTGGCAGCCGACGACTCGGCCGGTGGGTTCCTGTGGAGATTAGCAACATAGCACCGACGCTCATAGAGGGGGAGTTGTTTGGGCACGTAAAAGGTGCCTTTAATGACGCCAGAGACCGCAACGGCTTAGTCAAGTCGGCGCACAAGGGAACTCTATTTCTCGATGAGATTGGCGATTTGCCGCTTGAAATGCAGGTCAAGCTACTGCGCATGCTGCAGGAGCGACAGATACGACATGTAGGGTCAGATGACTTTGAAGATGTGAACGTGCGTGTCATTGCTGCCACGCACCGTGACCTTGAAGCATTGGTGAAACAGGGGAAGTTCCGCGAGGATCTATACTGGCGTCTGAATGTCTTTAACATCTGGATGCCGCCGCTGCGAGAGCGGCGGGGAGACATCCCTCTTCTGACTGACCGCTTTATCCAAGAACATTGCCGGAATTGCAGTAAAACCCCGCTCGTCCTTGAGCCCAAGGTCATGCCAATACTTATGGCTTACGATTGGCCGGGCAACGTCAGGCAGCTGGATCACGCCATCGAGTCGGCAGTGGTGAGGTGCGGGGGCCAAGTGGTGCTTGCCGAGCACCTGCCCGAGTGCGTGCGACGACCCAAGAGCGCGACTACGCCTATCGCCAACGGGGTGAACGCACATAAGAAGATTGAGATCGAAAGAAGGCTCGACGTGATTCTTGCGCTTGCGAGCGAAGGCAAGCCGCGCATCACAAACAAGATGGTGGACGAGGCGATGGAGCGCGGCAGTGGCGCCGCATTGAAGAATTATTGGCGACAAAATCGAGACGATGTGGTCAAAGTGGTGAAGGCCAATCTTCACAAGTACCGTTCGCTTGTCCCGATCCTGCAGAGGATGTCACCTCAGAACTTCGCACGGGCGTTTCCCGAAGTAGAGGGCGCGTGAGGCGTGAACGCGGCGTTGCTGCCGCTGGTGGCGTGTTGTGTCCCGCAGGCTCCTCACCCGTACCGGGCGCGTCGAGTGTTTGCCTTCCTGACGACCACATGTCATCCAACGCTTACGCGGTAAGCGGCGGATTCCCGTTCTGCGCGGCAAATCCGCCGCGATAAACCGACTCTTGCGGACATTCGCATCGCTCTGCGCGAGGTGCGATAGCCTGTTTGCGACGCGCCAAGCGTGAGCGGCACGCAGCTTGCATGACGACGAGATCAGCCGGAGGAAACACACATGCTGCGGGATGCCAGCTCGGTGGTGTTGCGGGACGAGCTTGCGCTTCATATCCTCGAGGCGGCAGCGTACATCGCGCAGTTGGTCCATCAGGCAAAGGATGACGATCAGTGCGCCGCCGTCGTCAACGCCTTGATCGAGGACGAGGCGCAAGCGATGGACGACTTCTGGACTCGCGTATGCAAGGTTTACGGCGCGGGTCCCTGGAGGTTGCGATTCGTGGATGCGCGGCCCGTGCTCACACGCTCAGTCTCGATGCTGGCAAAGCCGGAGAAGTGGAACGGAAGTTGCTGGAACTGAAAGAGAATCCCGCCAGTAATGCGGGGCAGTCACAGACCCGGTGCTCCTGAAAGCCATCGCGGACTAAGGACGACCGGCCCACCCACGAAACACTACAGCGCGGCAGGATAGTCCGTCTGAACGCAGGCACGGCGGGCAGGGCCGCGTCGTAAGGTCAGACCGACAACGCAGGAGGGGAAGAAAATGAGCGCGGCTACGCGGAGACAAGCAAAGACGGACGAGAGGTTGAAGCAGGAAGCGGCGACGCAACCTGACCTGTTTGACCTGGACGTCGAGAGAATCTCCGACTCATGGGTCAGCGAGATCGAGCGGGCCTTGACGTTCGACGAGGCCCAAGCCGCTGCCGAAGGGTTCCGTGGGAGGCTTCGGGGCCTGCTGAGCGCGCTGGCGTGCTCGCGGGGCGCTGCGGCGGCTGGCGCGCGGATCGCGCAGTTGGTCGCCAAGGTCGATGCCGCTCTTGAGGCGCGCGTGGACGAGATTGGCCGGGCAGCCGACTGCCTGATTGAGCACTGGGCGGCCGAGGTCCGTCGCGCTGCCCAGTGCGGCACGCCACAGGCAAGGCTTAAGGAACTGGAGCAGCAGTTCTGCGAAGGCGCGGGACAGCAGGTTTCCCGCGGGAGGCGGGCCCAAGCTCGCGCTCGGGCCTTTGCCCGCTGGAAAGAGGACTTGCGCTTGCTGGGGGCGACCGTCCTCGCCACGCAGGTCAACCCGCAGAAGAGTCTCTACCCGCACCTGGTCTACAGCCGTCGGTTGGAGGAGTAGCGCCTCGGGCAGGCGGCGCCGCAATTCGCACACGTCAGACCGCACGACCTATGGCGTCTGCCCACGGGAGCGCCGGGCACCAACGGGGTGTCACGGCTTTCATGGGCATCGCCGTGCGGACACGGCATCAAACGAGAGGAGAATATCCATGTCTTTGAACATCCAGCCATTGCGCGATCCCTTGCGGCCCATTCCCGTGGGCACGTTCGGCCCGGTCGCCATCGAGGGCCGCACCGCGTACGGCTTCACGACGAAGGGGCTCGACGACGGTCACGGCGGGACGCGCGAGGTCCGCTTGATCAACTTCGGGGATGAGATCGGCCGCCGCGACCTCGAGGGCGGCGTCTTCCGCCTGAACCCCCTCCGCACCGGCGGGTTCAGGCTCGGCAAACTCTCCGACAACGGGGACACGCTGAAGACCTTCTGAGACGTCTGTGGATTGCCCTGCACGATCTCCGGCTCGGATCGTGCAGGGCCAACGTTGCGAGCCAGAACGAAGGAGAAAAACATGACACTGCTTGGTCTTTCGCTTTACCCGCCTTTGGCGGTGGCGTCGCGCTCGATCGAGGGCAGCCTGCTGGTGGTCGGGATCACGCTGGCCTTGTTGCTTGCGATCGTGGTGGTGAGCTTCCTGTTGCACCGGGAGCGAGAGCACAAGGAGGAGGCCGTTCGCGAAGAGGAGTCCAAGGACTTCCTCTGCAAGAACGCGGAAGCGAACGGTGAACTCGTCCACCGGTTGGCCCAGGCTCCCAGTCAGCCCAATGAATGCGTCCAGGACTACCTGGGCAACAGGATGACGCTGTGGCAGGCCGCGACTGACGGCCTTTTCAGCCGGCAGCAGGTACTCGATTACATCCGTGCAGCCAAGGAAGAGAGGATTGCCCGCGCCATGCGGAACGTGATGGCCGCCGGCTTGGGTGCCGCCTTTGTTGTTCTCCTGGTTGGCGGCCTGTGTCTGCAGGCTGTCTACCCGGTCAATAGCTCGTCCGGTGGCGTTTCAGCCACGCCTGCGGCCTTGCCCGGCGCTGCGCAGCCCAACGTCACCGCCCCAAGCGGCACTGCGACTCCGCCGCCTGGTCTCATAATGACGCCGGACAGCCAACCCCCGGCGTCTCCGCCCAAACCTGACTCCAATCCGGCCGCCGGCGCCAACCAGTCCACGAATACTGTCGCACAGAACGCTGTGCAGTGAAGCCAACAGGACAAGGAGAAACCGATGAACGCACCCAAGACGAGCCTCGCGTATCTCGGGGCACCCGAGCAGATCCACAACTGTGGTTCTGCCGGCAGTAGCCGCTTGCGCATAAACTGCGGCCAGGTTTACGAAGCCCTCCTCAAGCTGTTCGATCACGTCTGTTCTGCGCTTCAAGGCCGTACGTACGACGAACGGGCGTTGGCGGCTGCGGAGGGCGGCACCACTGCGGTTATCGAGGCAGCAAAGCACCGCCTGCTGAGCCTTGATCCGTTCCAGCGGCCGACCAATTCCCAGGGCTTCAACCGCCTGTGCAGCCTGCTCACGCGGTTCTTTGATGGGGAAGCTGGGAGCGAGGCTCTCATCTGCAAGGCCGCGGTGCGCGAAGAGGTCGATGGTCCCTACCAGAAGCTGCGGGAGGAAATCAAAAGGGCTGCGGCATGCCGTCCGCTTGACGTAAAGACCGAGTTGGTGCCGCAGATTCGCAAGAACCACCAGGTCGCAAAGAGGCAGCTCGTCAGCGGTTTCGGCTCTGCCCTGGCTCACGCGCGAGCCATGTGCCAGGTGCTGACTGACATTGAGGCCCGCAGGAATGAGCTGCCTCCGACTGAATTTCCTGACGTACAGAAGGCGCTGCACGAAGCCACGTGGCAGTCGCTCACGCGAGCCATCGCCGCTCTGGGAACTGAACTCGCCGGCGTTGAGATCGCCCGGGTGGAAACATATCTCGACGATCTGTGCAAGCAGCTCGAATACGAATGCGACCAGCTCCGCGCAAGGCTGCAGTGGATCCTTGCCTATCTCCAGAAAAAGACGCAGATCGTCTACGCCGACACGACGTTCGATGTCATCGCCGACGGTCCGACACTGGAAGAGGCGGAAGCCTCCTTCCAGGCAGCCTTCGGCGCTTCCACGCCATCAGAGTTGCGCACGCTGATCCCGGAAGCGTACCGCAAGGCGTTCGTGGCTCGTGCGGCTCAGCGCTTCGCCAAGCTCAACGAGAAGAGCGATATCGCGGAGTTCCTCGCGGCGATGCGCCCCGAGGAGGCCGCAACTGCCTTCATCGAGACGGTAATGCACGGCTTCAAGTATTCCTACTGGAAACTGCTGGCTCGCCACGGCGTGGAGCGCGCCGCCAAGGGCATGTTTGCCAAGGCGGAACCGACGGTCAACCTTGGAGGCAAGGCCGACCTGCAGCACGGCGTGGAGGCATACACGTTTTGCATCTGCTTCCTGCCGACGGCTGCCGGCAAAGAGGAACAGCACATCGCACAGGAATTTCGCGACGAACTCAGCCGCGTGTGTTCCCTGGCCACCTTCCCCGATGCCCCGGCAGACGCGGAAGTCCAGGTCACACGTGTCTACGCCGGCTATCCGGCTGCTCTTGATACGACTTCACAGCTGCGGGCACGCGCTTGCGTCGCTGCGGTCGAGCACAACGCTCGTCCACACCTGATTGGGGTGGTCCCCGACAGTGTGGACGGGTTGCCTTCGCCAGCCCTGACAGCCGCTGTCAAGGCCTGGTAATGAAATGAGAACAGGAGAGGAAAAACATGACGAACCAACAGGAGAACGCCGGCTTCCTCGTGCTGCTCTGCGGAGGTCTGGCGGCCAGAGTCCACGGCCCCCTTCAGACCTGGATGTCGAAGTACGGCAACACCAAGCGTGAGACCTTCATCACCTGCCAGATTGACACGGACCCCAACGCCATGCTGGTTCGCGACCTGCCTGACCAGCAGCGCCTTTGCATGCCGGTCAACCGCAAGGTCATCCACGCCGTCCT
>JAPLOD010000260.1 GCA_026692735.1 Planctomycetota bacterium
AGCAGGAACTCGCGGTCATTCCAGCAATAGTCGGGCAGTTCGTTCCGCGTCGCCATTGGTCATCTCCCGGCACAGACTCTGCAGCGAAGGCGGGCGGGCGGCGGAACCGTCAACCGACGACTGACCCACGTCGCTTGCGCCGTGCGCGACCGCAACCAGTGCGCGTGGTCCGGGTCAGCCGGCGCGAGCGTGCCGCCGCCGTTTCGAAGGAACGATGACAACAACCGGCGGTCTCGGCCGATGAGAGCGGCCTGCTCGCGGTCGCTGCCAACTCCCGCGCGCGAGTCGGACGAGCTGCTTTAGCAGCACGTCCAACTCGCCGACACGGGACAGAGCGAGCTCCAGCAATTCGGGCGCGGGCTTATGGACCAAGCTGTTCTCGAAGCGCCCCTTCGCCATTGCGACGCGCATGAGCATCACCAGCCGCTTTCGCTCGGCCTTCGCGCGTGCGCGGTCAGCAGCACTCGGCTTCCTGGGCCGCCACCCATGGCGGATGTTCATCCTGTCAGGACGTCTCAGCCACGGGACGCGGTGCATCGGTATAGCCATCATGGTGACTTCTCCTCTGAAAAGTGACGTTGGTTCCATCAAGTGGGCGCGGTCAGCGCGACAGGACACTGACCGCGCCTCGAGGCGTGCATGATGCAGCACGCCCGTTACCTCCGCTTCTTTCCCTTCTCTTCCTCGTTTTGCTCCTCATCCTGCTCGCCGTCCTCCTCTTCGTCGCCATCGTCGTCGTCGTCGATGTCGGGCTGCACGATAACCCGCGCCACTTCGCCGTAGTCCGCCTCGCCCTTGTCACGCGCCTTCGCAGCCGAAGGAGCCTCAAGGACGTCTGTGCTGCCGTCCTGGAATAGAACCTTGTACCGAGCCATGGTACACCTCCACAAAAGAGACCCGGGCGGAACACCCGCCCTTATAGATTAGGTGGGGCCAGCATGGCCCCGTGCTGCCAGAGCACTGGCAAACGCCCGCGGTTTCCTTGCCACTCCGGAAACGCGGAACCGTATCGGCTTGCCCCCACCCACGGTGAGTATGGCGACGCCTTCGATGTCCTGGGTTGAGTCGACAGGGCGCCACCGTCCTTGGGCGTCAAGCAGCAGACTATGTTCGGTGCCTCTGGCGCGACGGAAGGCGCGGTAGAAAAATCGCAGGCCCCGGTGAACGCCCAGCTTGCTCAGTTCGCGGCGCGCTTCGTTGGCCGTTAGCCAGGATTCGGGCAATACGCCGAAGATCGCCTTGGCGGCCTCAATCACGCTCTGGGAGCCGCGTCGTGTTGTCAGGAACTCGGGAGGATGGCCTGCTGGATGTTGGCGGGGAGTGATTCCCATCGCGCCACCAGGGCGACCAACTTGGGCGTCAGGACGGGTAAGGTCAATGGCGGAGGCGCTGGGGCGTGATTGGGTCCCTGCGCTTCGGGCCCTTCCCGTTGCACAGATTTTGCACAAACCGGTGTTTCTGGATGGCTGTCGGATGTCTGGTTTATGGTGGGTTTCTGAAGTGCATCCTGCACCGAAGAGACGGTCCGTTCAGACGTTATGTATGGTTCTTGTCGGCCAGATGTCGTGCAGGTGTTCGTTTCTGTAAGTCTTTTGTTCTCAATAGGCGTCGGGTTCAAATCCCGCCGCCCCGACCAACTAAGTCGAAAAGGCCACGCGGGTTACAGCGTGGCCTTTTCTTCTTGAACCATTCCGAAAACGCCATGTGGACCATTTTGTGGACCACGGCATGCACCCACGGAGTGACATGGCGGGACATCGCGGGCG
>JAPLOD010000261.1 GCA_026692735.1 Planctomycetota bacterium
TGGCTGGGTTGGCTGTGTCTCCTCCCCCTCTTCGACTGCCCCGCGAGGCTCGCGGGTGTGTCCCGGTGGTTTTGGGTCTTCCTTGGTTTTGGGTTCCGCTGGTTTTGGGTACTCTTGGTTTTGGGTTCCGTTGGCCCCTGCGCCGTTTGCAGGCGCACCGTTTGTAGGTGCGCCGTTTGCGCCTGCGCTGTATGCAGGGGCCAACGGCGTGGGGCCTGACGCCGTTGGCAGGTGCGCTGTATGCAGGGGCCAACGGCGTCCCGTTGTACGCTGTTGGCCGGGGCCAACGGCGTCAGGGTCCCGCAGCACCACCTTGGCTGGCGTCGTGCCTGCCCATTTCGCGTACTTGGCCTTGGCTGCTGTGATGATGTTCGCGCTCGGCCCGCCCCACTCAGCGAGTTGGTCGCGGCGGTGTTCGCCGTCGTCGAGCTTGCCCTTGAGCAGAGGGTGTTCGTAGTTCAGGAACTTCATGGTCTGGCAGTTCCTTCCGTGGTGGGTGATCGGCATGATGTAGAGGAGGCCGTTGGCGATTAGCTCCTGGTTGTACTTGGCAATGCTGTTCCTTTCGATCCGCAGCCGCTTTGTCAACGCGTCGTTGCTGACCCAAGTGTAGTCGTCCTGACCCGCTGCCATGAGGTAGTGGATGAGCAGCGCCTTGGCACACAATGACAGGTATTCGCAGTCGTAGATTGCGTGGGAGAGGAGATCGAAGCCTCCGTTTTCGTATTGTGGTCGTGGCATGTCCCATCTCCGTGGGTGCCCCTCCGGGGAGCAAGGCCGCGTGGCGGTGCAGGAGAAACCACTTGGCCGGACCCGGAGGGGCTGCGCACTAAGTTGTCTGTTGCTGGTGCTGCTGCACCTTTCATCTGCTGCGACTGCGCGGTTGCTCGCCGCTCATCGCGTGTACTCTACGTTTGCCCGGTAGTGTGGTTCCTTGCCGGCGTGTGGGCTTTAAGCAGCCCGCCGTCACGCCACAGTTCGTCTACCTCCATGGCCACCAGTTTTCGTGCAAGCTTGCGACCAATCTGATCTCCATGCTCAACGCCGGCGCTGTAAGCGCAGTGCGTGGCCATGGCGGCGATCTCCTGCATGCACATGGCGAAAGTGCGCAGTTCCTCGTCACTGAGGGGGCCGAAGACGGAAGTTTGGTTCCTGAGTGCGCTGCGCAACTCTGACATGGCATCGAGGGCTTCCTGGCCCTTCACCATCGCGAACTTGTCTGGTCCATTCATTGCGTGGCCCTCCTCGTGTGCTTGCTTCCCTGTGACCGATGGCGTTTCTTCTCGCGGAGTATTTCGTACCTGTGCAGGCCGTACTCCCACTCGCGACGGCGGGCAGCGTTCTTTACGAAATCCTGCCATTCCTTTCGACGTATCTCCGCCTCAATGCGGTCATGCAACTTGGGCCAAGCCGCCTCCCCCATAGTCTCAACTGCTGCGGTGACGACGGCGGAGCTGTGCGTCCCCGCGAGTCCCTCGATTAGATCAGCGTTCACGTAGGTGCGCTTGATTTCTTGAATGTCCCCTTTCCAAAACTCAACATCGGAGCATGCTCGCAGTGCTGCGATTGCGAGCATTTGCAGTCGTCTGGCAATTGGGATGTAGGCGTCGTTCACTGGCATGTCTATATCAATGGTCCGTTGTACCTCCTCGCCAAGTATTTTCTCCAACCTCCTCAACGCCCTATTGTGGTGCGGTTTCCGCATTCTCGTCTCCTCCGTCTGCGTAGGCCAAAGAACGTCTCTATGAAGTCCGCCTGCTTTTGGCGGATGCAGCTACGTCGCAGTATCTCTGAGGTGAGTTGCCGTCGTGTTCTACTTGTCGTACCGGATCGTCCGCGGTGCCTGCACATGGCCCAGCCGATGCTTGCTGGACTCCAGCAGCTTGGCTTCAACAAGTTCACGTGCCTCTTCGATGAACACCACTTCGTCCTTGTCCGGTGTGACGCGGATCACACCGAGGCCACCGTTGCCAAGCGTGAATGCCGCCGCGCCCACACTCGTAGCATCCGTATAATTCGGGAACTTCTCACGGAGTTTCGCAGCGAAGGCGTCATCCAATACTAGGGCGTACACCCATGGCTGATCACTTTGCCAATCGCGAAGCAGGTCTGATAGGACCTGATAGCGTGCAGGTAAGTTGGCGATGACCCGGCGGGGTGGCCGTTTCTGACAGTTCTTCGGATTAGGTTCTACTTCCACTTTACCCTCCAGTCTTGCCTTCCCTGAGTCGGTCCCCGGCGCACCAAGTAGGACGGAGCGCGGCCCGGCGCCACGCGTACCCATCAAGCGCCGGGGACCGACGATGCCTCTCTGTACGCGCTAGGCAGCGGCAACGGCATCAGCGCTCGGTTCGCTGGTGCCCACCACGACCTCGCCCTGATGATCGTCCTCCGGCTTCAGGCCGGTCTCGCTCTCGGAGATTTCTTCAAGGCGAGCATGTGCCGCAGCGTAGATCACCATGGCTGAACTGGCGTCGGCGTTCCGGATGAACTCCGTGACCGTCGCGATGGTGACCACCGCGTTAACGAGTTTGGGCTTGGTGGCCTTCGCCTTGGTGGGCTTGCCCTTCAGGTCACGCAGGAACTTGGCAGCCAACGTGCAGGCTTCGCTCAGCATGATGCCATCAGGAAGTGAGAATTTCTCACTTTTCAGCGCCTCGGCCAGGCGGCGGTAGGAGCAGACGTGGCCATAGGAGTACCCGCCGTGGTTTTCAACCCAGGCTTTGATGCCGCCTTCCGGCTTGCAGCCCTCTACCTCGTCAACGATCGCGGCCATGCGGATAGCCGTCTTGATGTCAATTTTCGCATTGTTCAGCAAGTTGGACTTGCACTGGACGAACTCATCCCGCAACCGCTCCAACTTCTGCTGATCGTCATCCAGCGCCCTCTTCGGTTCGTTCTCCGCTTCCATGGCCCGTCCCTCCAGTTTCCTTGCGCCGCACCTTGCCGCGCATGGTCCCTAGTATCGCCGCGGACGGTGCCTTATAAGTGAGCCGATCTCAGACAGGCAAGTTATTTGCCTGCATACCGAGCCGATATCGGCTTGACAAACGTGTGGTGATGTGCAATAATTTGGCTCAGTAGTGCTGCATTGTCGGTCGTGAACCACCCGGAGTGACGACAATGTTCTACTGCTCTAAGTGTCGCAGATTGCGGTTGTTTAACCCGGCCACGCGAGCATGCGGCAAGTGTGGCTACCAGCCAAGGAATCCGCCGACAGCAAAGGACATAGAGAAGGACTGCGAAAACGCCGAGAACTGGCGACAGCAGCGCAAGAAAGAACGGCAGAGGCGAGATCAGACTGAACCAATTATCGCGACCATGGCCAAGAACAGCACGACCGAAGAGATGATGGCGAAGACTGACTTGCCGCGCATTACAGTCAGGCGCATTTTGAAGAAACTGGGACTGGATTCAAGGAAGCCGGGACCGAAGCCATCCCCAAAACCAAAGCCATTCCCTAAACCAAAGAAGCCCGCCCCATCAGCCAATAACACCGAGCAGCGTCTACCTATTGACGATGTTGGCAAGCGTATCATTGACCCCTGAGCAGAATTCGGCTCAGTTGGCAGGCAGCGCCAGCGGCGATACTAGGTATGGGTGAAAAACCCGCTGCTCCAATTATGCCGAAAGGCCAGTCGTGTTCCACTGGTGCCAAAGGAGGGCGCACCGATGGTACTACGACCACCGAAAAGGCTTACACTCGTGACACGCGGGCCGAATGCAGCGTATTGGACACGATTCAGGCACCCACTGACAGGAGAAGAGGCGAAAAGCCCGACAGGAATCCACCACCTCGACCTGGCCAGAGCTAGGGCATTCTCAGACGCACTCGACCGGCTCTGCACCGAACCGTACTGGCACGACGCCAGCAAAGAGGCCGAGGCCGCACGGCTGGACCCGCTGGCCGCGATCTTGTTTTACCAGGAGGTCAGGGGGCGAGAGACTGCACCGGCCACGAATCCTGCCGTCCTAGAAGCCTTGCAGCGTGCCCGGTCTGAACGCGACAGGGCAACGGAGCGCTCTGCCGGTCTGGAACTAGAACTGCGAGACGCGCGGGCCGAAATCGAGCGCCTGAAATCGCAACTCGGCATCAACGTGGTGGACGCGGCCTGGACCGATGCACTCGCCGATTATCTCAAGTGGGGCCGAAGCTGCGGCGGCAAGGGCGGTAGGCCGTGGAGCGTGGTGCACTCCAGGATGACCGAGACCCGGCTGACGTGGTGGGGCCTGAAACTGGTAATGCCAGGACTCTCTGTGATAACACTCGCGAAAGTCGAGACCGCGCTGGCTAAGGTGAAACTCTCCGAGGTGAAACTCGCGCTGGCCGATGCCAAGATGAAACTCTCCAAGAAAGAACTGGCAAGGAAGAAGATTGCGCTGGCCAAGATGAATCTCTCCGAGAAAGAATTGGTAGAGGTAAAGACTGCACTGGCCAAGACGAAACTATCCGAGATCACGCTTGCGATGGTCGAGACCGCGTTGGCCACGACGCCGGGTGCAGCGGTAAAGACTCGCCACGACTACGCCGCGACCTTGAAGGGCTTCCTCAATTGGGACAAGAAGCATGATCTTCTGGCCGGTGATCCGCTCAAGAACCTCGGAAAGCAGGATGCGCAGGTGACAGAGGACTGGCGGGCCTTGAACCCTGATGAAATCAAGCGCCTGCTGGCTGTCGCACCAGATGACCGGAAAGTCTGGTATGTGCTGGCTGCAACGACGGGGTTACGGATTGGTGAAATCGGGTCTCTACGGGTCAGGAATCTGGATGTCGTGAACTTCTGCCTGAGGCCCGACACAGGCGGGGTGAAGAACCGGAAGAAGACGGCGCAGCCCCTACCGCAGTTGTTGACCGCGAAGCTGGCTGGGCTGGCCTCGGGTAAGAAGCCAGATGACCTGCTGGTGCCGATTCCAAACCACTATACGGAACGGGTCTGGGAGGATTTTGATGCGGCTGATATTCACGACACACCTGAGGGCCTGGCGGTCTTCCACAGCCTACGCAAATCATTCGTGACCCTGACGCAGACGCTGGCGGGGGCCTCGCTGGTGGAGGCCCAAAAGCTGGCTCGTCACAGCACGCCCACAATCACGGCCAACACGTATACGCGGGGGAGCGATGCTCGCCTGTCCTCGCTGGTTGATGATCTGGCCGGGAAGCTGCTCGCCTGATTGGAGATTACGGATGATCGAAGAGTGGGACCTACTGAATGTCCGTCGTTTCCTGAACGCGGCTGAGCACATCCCGGCGCCGGAGGTTAAACGTATCCTCTGCGAGACCATGCGGAACTTTGAGCGTGCGCCTGGTGATTTCGAGGACGCCGACTTCCTGCCGTGCCTCTTGGACGCTCTGAGGGAGTGGGAGCGGTGATATGACACGGGATATGACACGGGGCCAGTTTGCTCCCCGTGTGGGCTATGCCGGAGGAGGGAGTCGAACCCTCATGCCATTGCTGGCGGTGGATTTTGAATCCACTGCGTCTGCCATTCCGCCACTCCGGCTTTGCCTTTTTCATAGGGCGGTGTGTTCGCCGCCGCTCGCTGACGTTCGCCAGAAGCTGCCCTCGACCAGCAAGCACAACGACAAGACATGTCTGCTTGCCCTCTCGTTCCTTCCAGCCCGTTGGTATCCGTCGCGACGGCCACGGCTCGACCGGCCCGCAGTTCCGGCAGTCTGGCGACGGCTTCCGCGCGCTGCTGCAAGACGGTATGGGAATGCCGCTTCATGGTCAAGTTGATGTCGCTGTGCCGCCGAGACGTTAGAGCTTCTTGATGCGCACGTCCCGGAACGCCACCGGGTCGTTGTGGCCGGCGAAACCGAAGTGCCCCTCCGTCCGGTCCTTGCCGGGATGCGCCGCGTTCCCCATGAACTGCGTGACCTTGCTCACGTCGGCGTCCACGATGCGCGTGCCGTTCAGCTCGACGCGAATGGTTGAGCCCTTCACGGTCACCTGCTGGAAGTTCCACTGTCCTGTTTCGCGCAGATAGCCACGGGCGGCGGCTACTATCCCGTAGACGGAGCCGTGGTACTGTCGCGGGTCCAGTTTGGCGTACTGGGGATGCTCACTGTCCAGCACCTGGAGCTCACACATGCCGGTATAGGCCGTGTCGCCCTGCCCGGGATATCTGATGGCCAGCCCGTTATTGCCGGCCGGCGGCAGCCTGATCTCAAGTTGCGCGACAAAGTCCTTAAAGACTTCCGTGGTGTAGATCGTCCCGCCTTTGCCGGGTTTGCACCTGATCGCGCCGTCAACAACTTCATAGTTGTCAACCGGGCCGGCCCACCCGGTGAAGTCCTTGCCGTTGAACACGGAGACAAAGCCGTCATCAGCGGGCTTCTTGTCCGGACCGCCATTGCGAAGAATCTGATTGGCCTCTTCGGGAGGAATCTCGTGGATGAACGCGTTGCGCCACCGGATCTCGCCGCCATGCGTCTGCAACTGGATCGGTCCCGTGCGCGGGACGGGGTTGGCGCGAGCGAAGTAGTTCTCCAACCGCGCATGGTCAACGACCAGTTTGTCGTTCAGGAACACCGTCACGCGTTCGCCGACCATGACGATGCGGACGTGGTTCCACTCGCCGAACGGCTTGTCAGCCAGGACCAGCGGGTCTTTGCCTGGAGCGCCTGGAGCATTGTTCCACAGCCCGCCTGAACCCTTATCCGCGCCAATGTTCCATTTGCCGCCATCCTTGGTGTAGTCCCAGATCTGCACCTGCGGGATCCCGCGCAGATAGATGCCGCTGTCCGCTTTTGCCACGGTCTTGTAGTCCACCCACATTTCAAAGTCGCCGTAGTTCTTGTCTGTGGTGACGTACAACCCCTGGCCGTCGTTCACCAGTTCGCCTTTGTCAACGCTCCAGTGCTTCTGGATATCGGCGAGGCTGGCCTGCTTCTTCTTCGCCAGTTCTTCCGGCGGCAGCGCCAGATACTTCGCCGGGTCTTCCGTGGAGGCGCCCCACCAGCCGCTCAGATCCGTGCCGTTGAACAGTGCGACGAACCCCGCCGGTGGTTGATTGAGTGCCGGCTCGCCGGCGTACGCCGGCAGACCGCTCAGCAAAAGTGCGGACAACATCCAGAAGAAGTGTTTCATGGGGGGCCTCCTGAGTTGGGTCACAACGCCGCTATTGGATACACCTCAGCCTGGCGGCGAAAGCGGCAAACATGATTTCATCTCTCGCAACCGTTCGCCCTTTACTCGGTCTTCAGCATTCGCCCCACGACACTCACACGTCCATCGCCCTGGTGCTTCTCGTACACCACCAGCAACGCCGCAGCCCCGTCGCTCGCCAGGGCGGGCCCCTTCTGCTCGGCCGCGCTGCCGGCCGCGCCGGTCTCCGCATGGGCCACCGGCACGCCCGCTGTGTCCAGCGACTTGTATCCATCAACCCGCGCCGCGATCAGGTCGCAGTTCTCGAAGTTGGTCATCTTCTCCCCGCAGAGATGATGCCGCTCCCACACCACGACCGAGCGCTTGCCATCGAACACGCTGGCGCTTTCGCCCCAGGGCCACGTGCCGCCCTTGGCCTTCCCGCCGCCGATGTCCAGCCAACCCGGCAGCCGGTCCCTCACGCCTGCAGGCTCTTTGACCCCGTCCTGGTTCTCAGGCCGCCCTTCCGCGCTCACCAGCACCGCGCGCATCGCCCCGGGGCCGCCCCAACCCCACGGGTCGGGCGGGCTGCGGTGGCTGACCACGAGCCAGCCCTTGCCTGGGACGCCTGAGATGGAGAACACCGCCGCCTTCGTGCCCCGGATCACATCCACGGGCTTGCCGCGCGGCGCGCCGCCGGCGGTGCCGGTCTCCGCATGGGCGTCCAACTGCACGGCCTGCACGTTCCCCGCCCAGAAGCCCGCGCCGCCGCTGACGGCCAGATACTGCGACCCGTTCCAGGCCACCTTGGGTTGCGGCGTCATCCCCGTCTCAACGGCCCCGCCGGCCTTGCCCTCGGCGGAGACCGCCGCCGCGAAACCGCGGAAGCTGGTCTCGTCTCCCTGGAGGCCCTGAAAGACCACCAGGAACCCCTTGCCGTCACTGGCCACGTCGGGCAGCACCTGGTTCCGCGGGCCAGCCGCCACCAGGATCGGTT
>JAPLOD010000262.1 GCA_026692735.1 Planctomycetota bacterium
GCGGCTTGGCTGCAATCGAGCCCGTCGTTCGACGTAAGTGCAGGAGTTTCTTAACCCAGCACACACTCACGTCGAAGAGAGTGGCCAATTCTTCCTGGGTTCCGTCTTTCCGGTCGTATGCCTGGATCACCCGCTCACGCAGGTCCATCGAATAGGTTCTCATTCATACTGTATCGGCACGTCTGCATCCAAACGTGAACTGCTCTAGCGACAAGAGCCGGACCAGTTGTTGCGGACGCCTAACCGGCCTTGGCTACTGGAACTCTGGTCGCAGCAAGGACTTCACTCGCCTTGAACGGTACGATTCGTAGGTTGTCACTTAGCGTACAAATGGGGCCGCCCCGACCATTATAAAGTACGGCGAATAAAGAAGTTAGGCCAAGCGAGACGCTTGGCCTTCGCTGTTTCAAGTCGCCAGTTTGTACCCCCTGTTTGTACCCCCGAAACTGGTAGAAGCATCTCATCGGCATTGTCATCTCCGAGCCAGCGTTCCCGGCCGGGATGGCAACTGTCCCGGATTCCCGGAATTCTACCACGACTCTGCACGGCGCCCGCGACGATTTTGAAGTGCGCCGCTCGGCCTTCTGCGAGCTTTGGGGCCTTCCTGGCCGCACGCCCGCTGTCCCCCCGAAAAACTCCGTCGGGGCGGATAGGGAGCGGACAGAGAACGAATGGCGGGAGTAGCTGAGGGCGGGCAAGCGGGTTGGGGCGTGGCGACGAGTGTCGTGGGGCCAGCGAACTCGGGCGGTCTGGTGTGCGGGGCGGGCGTGTCTCCGTCGAGTCCTTGATGCGGCCGTTCGGTGTGGTAGTAGCGCTCGATGAACTCTGCCAGCAGGCATCCGAGATGGCGCTCGTTCAGGACGATCAGGTGATCGAGCAACTCGCTTCGGAGGGTGCCCACATATCTTTCGATGAACGGATTCTGCCAGGGAGAACGGAAGGCCGTGCAGACTTCCTCGATGCCGCAACTGTCGAGGAAGGCACGCACGCCGGGGCCGTAGAGGCCGTCGTTGTCGCGGAAGAGATAGCGCGGCTGGACGCCGTAGGGCGTGGCTTCCCTGAGTTGCTGGACGACCCAGGCCATGGATGGCGCCGGCGTGACGGCCCAATGCAGGACTCTTCGGCGGCCATGTTCACGGACGATGAAGACGAAAAGTGTGCGGAAGCTGAGGGTGGGCACGGTGAAGAAGTCGATGGCCCAGGAAACGTCGAGGTGGTTGCGCAGGAACGGCAGCCACGTCGTGGAGGGCTTGCGCGGCCGGCGGGGCTTGACCATGTACTTCAGGATGGTGTCGGTGCAAGGGGGGTCGTAGCCGAGCAGGCCGAGTTGCTGGCGAATGCGCTCCGCGCCCCAGAGCGGATTCTCGGCGCTCAGCTTGCGGATGAGCGCCTGCATCTCCGGTTCGATCTCCGGCCGGCCGGGCTTGGACCTCCAGCGCCAGTAGAGCCGGAAGGCCCAGGTGTGCCACTTCTTGACGGTGGCCGGCTTCACCACCTGAGCCAAGTCCTCCCATCTGTCGAGCAGCTTGGACAGGATGACCCAGAGGATCCTGAATGCCTGGTTGAAGCGCGGTTGCGGAGCCTTGCCGGCGTCAATGCGGTGCTTGCAGACGGCCAGTTGGCTCTGCAGCGCAAGGATTCTGGCGGCCAGTACCGCTTTGGGCTGCAACAGTAGCCAGATGAAGCTGCCGAGATAGCGCAGCGCCTGCCAAGCGCATGAGAGGGCGTTACCACAGTTCCTGAAGATGTCGCTGAGGGCATTCATCGCCCGAAGATAGCGGGCAGAAGCTGCGAATCAAGAAACGTGCAAGTCGTTGCAACGCAAGGAAGACGGGATTATTCGGTGAGGCAACTGCTGGAACTACAAACAGCAGGGCTATTGTATCCAGAACCGCTCGGGCCGGCGCAGAACGAATCCAGCGGTGTCGCTTCACTGG
The DNA here is from genome assembly GCA_026692735.1 of Planctomycetota bacterium. Lineage (GTDB taxonomy): Bacteria > Planctomycetota > SZUA-567 > H5-PLA8 > H5-PLA8 > JAPLOD01. The sequence continues at coordinate 1,938 of JAPLOD010000262.1, forward strand.
CGAATAGCTCCATGAGCGCCGGAGCCATGTTGACCAGATTCGGATTCGTCCCCCACGTCACGGGAACCGCGCCGCGCATAGGGTCCACCCATGCCCCGTGCTGATAGCCCGCGACAATGCCGATGGCGTCACCTGAGGACATGAGGAAGTTGACGTAGTACTTGTTGCGCACCGGACCTTGCACCTGCTCGACGCACGGGTGCTTGAGTTCCCCGTCAAGGGGCACTCCGCGCCAGAACGACAAGTTCGCAGCGAAGGCCGATATCTCGCGCTTGCCCAGAAAAGACACCTTATGCACCCAGAATGACTCATCACCACCCCAACCGAGGACCTCCGCCATCGGGTTGAGATGCTTCATCACCTCATCGAAATAGGGGTAAGGTTCGATGTAGAGCTTGTGGTTCTGATAGAAGATGAATGCTTTGCGCGAGACGGCATAGTCGAGGGATCGCAGGTTTGTCCACCAGGACTGGGCATGAACGACGACATCCTTGCTGCATTGAGGCAGAAGTTCTTTGAGCGCCCACTGGCAGGCGGTCTCCTCGTCCTTGCCGAAGCGGTTGCGGAGGTCCTGAACCACCGGGATGCCAGCAAACCAGTCCTGCCGATCTGGTTTGGCCAGGGGGGCCTTGCCGTTGGCATCCAGGAAACGCACGCGACGCACTGTGAAACTGGTGTCCTGGCTCAAGGCGCAGAGTCGCAGTTCCGCATGACCTGCTGGCGGATCTCCGAGTCCCGCTTTGCGCAGGTCGAAGCTGAACACGCCTGCTTTATCCAGCGGTCCGGCAACTCGCAGTCCCTCCATGTCTCGTTCCTGATGCGATCCCATCTTCATCACCACGCCCCATGGACCTGTGGCTTCCTCGATAGTCACCTCCAGCGTAGGCGTGGCGTTGATATCCAGATTCACCCAACGAGATCGGTAACAGCCGTAGTTCGCGGGCCGCAGGGCTTGTTTGGCGAAGGGCTTGATCGTGAGCCCTTTCGAGGACGACTTTCCTTCAGCCCACATCTCATCCCATCCACCCTTGTCCATGTCGTCCTGAGTCCATGTCAGGCGCCCGGCAAGCAGGCCGGTCTCGCCTTTGAGAATATCCGGCGTCACCGGCAGCAGGTCCTTGAGTCCCGCCATGGTGATGGCAATGTGTCCGTAGAAGCCGTATCTGCCCCAGTTCCAGTTGCCCTCCGGCAATTCATACTCCACCAACCCCTTGACCAGCCCCATGCCGGCGAAGTGCTTGACAGCCTCGCCCAGACTGTCGAGTTGGGTGAAGCTATAGCCCTTCTTGCGAGTCAGGTACTCTGCGTGGAGTCGGTCCGCAGTAGACCACTCACAGTGGGTTAGGTAGAAGAGCCGCGGCTTGTCGCGATTGACAATTCCCTGCAGAGCCGCCGCCAAGTACATCTCCTTGGTGTCGTGTATACCGCCAAGATCAACAATCCAGGCTTGCTTGTCACCGCGAGGTTCAGCCGCCGGTACGCAGGCCATGCACACGGCAAGAATGAGTGGCACCGCGAGATTCCATTGCTTTCTGTTCTGATCGCGAGCGCTGAGCATTGATGGCTTCCTCGATGGGGAACATTGAGTGCTTGTGCTGATCACGGAGCCACTCCCTTGGGTGCATTCGGTCCCGGTTTCCACACGCACTTCTCAACCTTCGCTCGACACTTCTCCGCCGCAGAGAAGAACTCATCCAAATACTGTAAATCATCGTCGGTTGTGACCATCAATTAACTCCTGCCGTTTCATGGTTTCCGTTGGCAGAAAGGCGGTACGGACGGCTCGGCGTGGAAACAACTTGCCGTCGCGGCACTCTACCTCGGCTGATGTCATCGCAAGCCACGCGCTTGCGCAACAGGAATCATTATCTCCCGGAGCTCAGGATGTAGGTTCTTCCAGCGGTTGTCGGGAAGGAGGCGATGCCTCCGTCCCTCGTCACCGGAATGACAGCGTTGCTGCCCTGTTCAACCACGGCGAGCCCCTGATTGGCCCACGGGCTGACCAGCCTGGCCGTCCCGCCCACCGTGGAACGAATCTTGACGTTACTGATCGTTCCTCCGACCTGATCGGCTGACACCATGAACCCACCCTGCGCGAGCAGATCCGTGAAGTGGGCATCGGTGGCGCCGGGCCAAGCCGGGAAGATTCTGATCACATCACTTACACTTTGCAGGAGCAACTCCGTCACAAAACGGGCAATGGCCACCTGCTCGGTCATGTAATAGCCGTGAGCATTCCAATTGAAGAAGCCATTCGGCTGTTCCTTTGAGTACTTGCCGTTCGGAGTTCCGGAAAAGCACATCTTGGCGTTGGCGACGGCTTCATCGCCTAGACCAAGCCGGGCGCGAGCAATGTTGATGCTGACGTTCGAATTGGCGTGTGTGGTGCATGTTTCGACGCGGTTGATCGTGCGCTTGCCCAGTTCCTTGAGATCATTGCTGGAAAACCAGTTGATGATACTCGCCGGGAAGATGCCCTGGATCAGGGTGCCATGTCGATCCGCCCCGCCCTCGCCGAATTTGCAGCCAGCCCATTGCTCGATCACGGTTTGATTCCCCTGGTCGGGATCGGGTTGGGTGCCGTAGCCGGGCAATTGCGCGATGTTGGCATCGAGGCGTTTGACGAAATCAGCCTCGCCCTTCAGGGCAGCGGCTTCGCGGGCAATCTTGAGCGCTGCGGTGATGAAGTGAATGTCGTAACAGACATTGAATTCATTGAAGCCGCCAAGCTCCGGGAAATAACTCGGCCCAATCCGGCGTTTGCCGTCAACCAGCGCACACTGTTCCAGTACCGAACAATAGAAGAGTCCGAATTCCTTGATTAGCGGATAGACGCGTTCCAGATGTTCGGCTGTCGGGGCAAACTTGTAGTAATCCCAAACGACCACGGCGGAATGGCCGGCCATGCCCCACGTATAGCCCCACGGCATGTAGGTCTGCTGATGCTGCCACTTCGTCTGGCACTTCGCCGGGTCCGGTTCGAAAGGGTAGAAATCGCTGAAGAAGAAAGCCCCTTCCGCACCGACGAAACTGGTTTTGGCAAACCACCTGCCCCGGGGAAGATCGCGGGTGAGCACATCGATGAACGGCTCCAGCAGTTCCGGATGGCCGACGGGGCCGGCGGCGAGGTACGTCTGCTGGATGTTGTAGTTGAGCTTGAGCGAATTGTGCCAGCCAGCAAGGTGATCGAAGCAGGCGGCCAAGCCGATCGCGTTGCCACCACTTCGGGAGAACACCCGGAAGAAGTAGAGCATGCGATACCACCAGTTCTGTAGTTCCTTGTCGCCGAGCTGGAGCCCACTCTTCGACCAGAACTGTCGCCAAGCTTCTTCGTGTTTGGCGACAGCGTCGTTCTCAGCCAGCGTTTTGGCCACAATCGCCACGGCCGCGTCCAGGGGCTGCTGAACATCGCGCGAGGTCACCACGGCGATTGCCTGCGTCGAGTCGCGTTTGCCCGCCACCATGTAGATGTCCATGCCGCTCATGTCCTTGTCGCCAGGGATGTTCTGGTGGAGGTACTGGTAACCACCCTGGCTCCCGAGATCGGCCTTGCTGATCCAGGTATCGATATTCTTGTCTTTGAGGAACTCGAGAGTACCCAGGAAAGAGAGCGTCTGATCCGAGTGAAGAAGAATAACGTTGCTCTGGGAGAGAACACGCACCTCCACAGACCTATCGCCTGTTTTCACCGTGGCGACAGCTTTGGCGAGATCAAGCGTGGCGCTGGTGATTCTGCTCTGGCTTCCTGCACCGAGAACCACTTCGCCACAGGGCAGTGCGGTGGGGTACGGTTTGTTCCAACTGCCGGCCGGGCCGTGTGAGTTGGCAACCTTCCCGGTGGCGGGGTTGATGGTTGCCATGGGCGGATCGTTTTCGGTGTCGACGCGCAGATCCCAGCAATCGTTCTTTCCGATGCGGAGGCGGATATCATTGCCCATGGCATAGACGATGGCGTTGAGTTCTCCGTTGCCGACGACCAAGCCGCAGCCGCCGATATTGGAGATCTTATCCTCCGTCACAGCAGCAGCGGAAAGCGCGTCGGGATAGGGAATGGCGTCGGCAGCGGATGCAGCCCCCAGGGAAAGGAACAGCACGATACCAGACAGCAGCGTGGCCAGGCACACGGCGATTGCCCCTGTCGGAATGGGCTGGCCAGTCTGATACATCGGTTGACTCCTTCTGAAGCGGTGGACGTTGCAGGGCGTCCTGCTGCCGTCTGCCAGCCCAACATCCCACTCTACCCTACTTCTCGTCCGGATGAAATCTCACCTTGAGAGTGACCGCGTGGCCACCCAGAGGCAACCGTGCAGCAGAGCTTGATCAATCTGTTGTGCGGTTTCGTTATCATTCTGAGGGCTCCCGAAGGGTGGCGACAAGCGAGACGGATCATCACTTCAAGCTGCCCAGGATGTACCACCCATTCCGGCGTTCGAGATCTTTGATGGCAAGGTCCAATGATGGGGAGGCGGGCGCGGTGGTATCCACAATGCCGACGCCAAGATCGTATGCCTGGCGCGGAACATCCCACGTAATCGCGATGGAACATGAAGCCTCGCTACCCTTCACCCAAGCGCCAGGGTCGGAAGTTGGGTCGATGGACACCTTTACGGGCTCCACTTCACTTGGCTTAAAGAGGGCGAACGCAACCCGGTACTTTCCCTTCCCGGTCTTCCCATCTGTCCAGCGGCGGTTCAAGTTGGGAAGAGCCCCCACCGCATCGTTGCACCAGACGTGGCGAATCGTCATAGATCCGTCGCTCGGCATCGCTTCGGGGAAAGTCACCTGCTTCGGCCGAAGGCGATAGCCGATGTTGGCGACAAAGCGGGCAGCCATCTCGGGATTCTGTTCGATCCACACCTTGGAATCAGAGAAGTCGAGCGTCATCACATGACGAGCCATGGCTTGATCGAGCAGGAACTCCATGTAGGTTCGCAGCGTCGGGCCCGCAGGAGCCGTTTTCGCTTTGATCTTCTGGTCTTTTTCCCACCCACCGCTAAACGAATAGCATTTCTCGCCAATCAGGACGAGCTCGGGAAAGTACTTATCGACAAGGGCTCGTTGTTCTTCAGACGGATACTGGCTTCCGAGTCCATCGAGACGGAAGATCGTGCCATACTTGCGGAAGGCCAGACGTTCGTCGGTAGAGAGAACGTTGGCGCCCATCATGCCGAAATTGGGGGCGAGCAGAACACGTTTGAATGCCCGCGCGTAGAGTCCCAGGTGCCAATCGTAGTAGGCTTCCTCCTGCTCCTTGCCGGTAATCCCCGACAGATTGCCCTCTCCCCACAGGCCGAGCCCGTTCGCGTCGATGTAATCCACCAGCGCCGGATCATCGAAGGCTTCGCCGAATGCCAGAATGAACTTCTCGAACTTCTTCTGCCAGATGGGATTGGTGACATCCGGGAACTTGGGATTCTTGGCAGACATGGGGTTCTTGCCGTCGGCTTTGACCGCATCCAGGACCCATCCGGGCGTGCCGGATTCGTCCTGAACGATGACGCGGAAGGCCAAGCGGAAACGGTGGTCCCTTATCGCTTTGACCAATGTCTTGAAACTGGCGTTGCCTACCCATGCGTAATTCCCTTCGCTGGGTTCGAGCGCCGACCAGCCGACCCTGATGTAGATGATGTTGGAATACTTCACGACCAGCGGATTGCCGAAGATCCACTCGGGTTTGTCGAACTGGCCTTTGTTGCAGCCTGAATAGGTCACAAAACCCATTGCGGGATTGTGCAATACCGTTGTTGAGTCCGCAGTTGGGAGAACAACTTGATCCGCCGCGGACAAGCCGCCGGAGATCATCGCAAGCACCAGGACGGCTGCAATCGCCGCGACGGAACACGGCGGCATCACGAATGCGCCCCAGTCGGTCCTTGAGAACATAGTTGCCGTCCTCCGTTCGCCTCTCCATCTCTATTTTCCGGGAGCACACAACGTTGCTGGGTCTTGAGTAGTCAGGAACACTACCCCTGTTGCCGGCAACTGTACTTTCAGACCTGATGTCAATTCGACGTTTTTGCGGACGCCACTGGTTACAGGGAATCCTTGCTCATCCACGGGCCGATCTGCGGCAGAATAGCGGTATTCGTACACTATCACCGGTTTGTCTGCCGGCATTACCAGCGTCACCACGCGTGGGGTGTCGGATTCATTCACGATGGCAAATGACAATCCCCGGCTTTCGGGCAGCCGGGCGGCGGCGGCCCGACACGTGGAATCGCCTGTGGCACTGACCGCGAGTGTTTGCGATCCGCGGGGGAAGAGGCGGCACAGCAAGGACCAAGTGTAAAACCATGGGCGCAGTTTGAAGTCGTCGGCTGGATAACCCTTGAATCCAGCCAGGCTGTTCCAGAAGCCCCAGCCCTTCAGACCTGCGGCGCCGTAAGAACCCCAAGTGTGCATTGCATCATCCATGTCCCACGCGATCAAGCCCGCCTGCCCTGCCCGCATGGATTGGATGGCGTAGTCGGCCATCCAGACCCCATAGGCGAAGCTGTATCGGTTGGTCTGATTATCTCCCTTGTTGCCGTCGTCAATGCCGGCCTCGCCCATAAAGAAGGGCTTGTCGGAACCTTTCGGGTCATGACTATTTACGGATTGGCGCTTAAGCAGCAACTCGTCTGTCTCCAGTTTCCCCTCCAGCAGCGACGGCAACCACTTATCCGTCTTCAAGTGGGCATACAGGTGGTACTCGTAAGCGCCGATGCAGCCACGCAATTCGGCATCTTTGGCGGTCTTCTCAATCCACCGGTTCCAGTCGCCGGGCCCGTCGGTGCCGACAATGATCACCTTGCCCTCAAGCCCCTTCTTCTTCAACGCCGCGTGCAGGTTAAGGATGGCGGTCTTCCATTTGCCGAAGTCCAGTTGAACCCCTGGCGCAGACTCCAGGCCGGCGGGTTCGTTCATCAGATTGAAGTATTGGATGTTCTCATAGCCCTTGCGTTCGCACAGGTGGACCAGGAAAGGAACGATGAGTTCGTCAGACCAGCGCGCGCTGGCGGGGCCGCCAAGCGGCTCGAGATAGATCTTGTGCAGCCACCACTCGCCGAAAATGACAGGGATATTTCGGCTCTTGGCATAATCGAGTACGCGATACATCACCTGCATGCGCGGAGAATCATAGTCGGGAACAATGCGGCCTTGTTCCATCCGGGTATACATCCGCGCGTCATGCATAATACGCAGGAGCGCCGGTCGCATGAAGTCCAGGCGTCTTATCATTTCGGGCCAGTTGGCTGTCCAGACGGGATTGTTGAGGTTGTTGTCCGGCTGGTCGCCCTCGTATTCCCACTCCGCGCCGAAACCAAGGAAGTTTCTCTCGAGTACCCGGGCGGCATGGACCGTTACTACGGTATTGGACGTGCCCGACGCGTCTCGCGCATCGGCCGCCTGTAGCGCCACAGATGGAGCCATCAGCAGGGCGGCGATGAGAGTGAGGAAGCATTTCATGGTCTGGGGTTCCGTAAACGGGTCTTAATGGCCAATGTTCTTCACCGCCGCTTCACCCAGTCGCTCACGCAACTGCGCGAGATACAGGCTGGGGGGAGTCACGGGCTTGTTGGGGGACAGGAACGCTTCCTGGCTAAATGTCTTATGCGGCTCACCCGTGCATCCGATAGCCAGATTCAAAGCCCCAGGCGGAATTTGCACCTGGAGATATTTCACGGTGCAATTCCACGCGATGCCCCAACCGATGGCCCAGCCGTGACCCGAGCCGGAGCTGTGACGGTTGATCAAGTCAATCCTGCCGTCAGGGATGTTGCACGAGTCAATCAGCAGGCCCGTGGACCAGTGCATGTGCGGCTGGATGCTGCCCTCGCCCTCAAACGTGCAGTTGAGCACCACGTTCAACATGGCTGCGGCATTCAAGGTTGCCACATAGAATCCTCCAAGACCGTGCGAAGTGCAACGGTCCACGAGAACCTGGGAGCCTCGGATGGAAATATCCGCTGGATAGCCCGCTCCCTTCTCCACGGTCGAGTTATGAAACGAGTGCGCTCCGGTGATGGTGATGCGCCGGCATCCGCCCCACACCTGGACGTTGTTGAGCGTTTCTCGCATGACGATATCTCTGACCCAGCAGTCCTCACTATCGCCCTTGAGCACCACGGAGATATTCTTCCCTGCGGCCAGGGTGCCTTTGTGCGGGGGCGAAACGATCTGCAGCGATTCGATTCCGCACTGGCTCAGGCGTTTGACCGATGGCGTTTTCACCACCACCGCCGGCTCCCCGTCGAGGAACTGACCGTCGATCGTGTCGGTGAGCGGCACGTCCAGCGTGATGCGATTTCTGTCGATCGAGCGAATGCTCCGGTGAACCGTCACCGAGGAATCGTCCTTCATCCACGTCTGCGGATTCCCGCCGCGGACGAGGGTGTTCATGCCCATGAAGTGGATCCACTTCGCCGTTCGCGACCAGCGAATGCGGACGGTGTCGCCCGCCGCCAGCCCCGTCGCATCCTTCACCGACAAACCCAGCGTGCCCGTCGGCACATACGCATCCGCAATCGGAAACGTGTGCGCCGGAGTCTCTTTCGGGAACGACAAAGCCGGACCCTCGACAATCAGAGCGGTATGCGGCTCGCCCGTCATCTCGATCAACGTCCCATCCTTGCCCGAACCAGAGCCGCGCAACACGACACCGTCCTGCTCAATGGTGATCGGTTTCGCGCAATGGAAGGTTCCAGGCTTCAGCAACACCGCCCCGCGAAAGCCCTGCACTAACGGCAGCGCCGAGACCTCGCCGATGGCAGCCTGAATCGCCGCCGTGTCATCACCATCCGACGGAGCCACTTCCTTCTTCGCCGGCAGTGTGGGGATAGCGACCCCACCGCCCATGTAACCCGCGTGTGAAAAGTCGACAATGCGGTCACCCTTGGGTGTCGTCTTGTATTCCAACGTTCCCGCCCCACCCAAGGCGACCCACTGGCGGTCAAGCACCTCAGAGCGGGGATCGTCTGCGGAATATACGGCCAGCGGCGCCAGCAGCAGGGCGGCGAAGGTTAGGCAGACAAGCTTCATCCTGGTCGGTGCTTCCTTTCCTGGTTCCGATCCTCGTTGCCGCGATGCTTGCATCTCCATACACTAACCCGCAGCGAGCTCAACTGTGAGCGAATTCAT
>JAPLOD010000263.1 GCA_026692735.1 Planctomycetota bacterium
CGCCGGGAGTGGACACGGAAGACGGCGGTCGCAACGCGCTCCTGCTTTGTCTTTATCGACGAGAGCGGGGCGAAAACCAACATGACGCGACTGTATGCGCGAGCGTTTGGTGGCCGGCGCGCCGTCGACAAAGTGCCACATGGTCACTGGTCCACAACGACCATGATTTCAGCGTTGCGTCTGGACGGCAGCACCGCGGATATGGTGTTGGAAGGCGCGACTGACGGGGATGCCTTTCTGGTCTATGTCAGCCAGGTTCTCGCACCCACACTGAAGCCCGGCGACATTGTGGTCATGGACAATCTTGGGGCACACAAGCTCTCCAGCGTGATCGAGACCATCAAGGCAACGGGAGCTCAAGTGTGGTTCCTGCCCCCGTATAGTCCAGATCTCAACCCAATTGAAAAGATGTGGTCGAAGATCAAAGCGTACTTGCGCAGAGTCAAGGCGCGGACAAAAGAAGAACTCTGGCACGCCATTGGTGCAGCACTCAAGACCGTCACCGCCTCAGACGCCATCGGCTGGTTTGAATCGTGCGGCTACATTCAATCGTGAACTGCTCTAGCAGCACGCCTGCCCGCCGCTTTTCAACCAGCAACTCCTCGTCCAGCCCGTCGGCCGCTCCCACCCTCTGCCTCCGCCGCCTCAGTCATCGCTCCCCCACGCCCGCCCCGCACACCGAGTTCACTGGCCCCACGACACTCGTCGCCACGCCCGTGCTCGGCGGCCTGCATCATACCTACCAGCGCGTCGCGGCCGTGATGGGGCGTCGTGCGTTTCTGGCAGACCAACAACGTCGGCGGCGCGACGCGGAAACCCCACGTGCCCTCGTTGGCAAGAAGGCCTCCATGTCATCCCGCCGCCCGCTCATTGGTGCGCCCACACTGCGCATCACCCCGCCAATACCCACTTGCCCACCGTCAACTATCCCCGCCGTTCCTCCTGCTTGCCCTTCCGTCTGTTCCCGACGGAGTTTTCCGGGGGGACAACACCCGCCAACTACGGCCGCTGTTCTTCCTCGCCGCGCCCGTCACCGCCCCAACGGAGTCCTTCGGGGGGACAACTCGCCACGCCCGCCTTCTTGGCAGAACGACTGAACCTCCCGTACTCCCGGCTCAACTGTAAGACAATGAGGAGCCAGATTACGGCGAAGGCCAGACTGAAATAGGCCAATTGCCGAACCGGCCAGCCCAGCGTCTGGGTCATCCCAAGCAGAAAGACTGCTCCGAGTGCGTCTCCCAGACGGAAGACAAAGATGTCAATGGCGGCCTTGGCCTTATACTTCACGTCCGATGTCGTAGGGATGTATAAGACCTCCTTCGATACCTGGTTGATCGAGTAAGCCAGCGCGCTCGACACGACGAAGATGCAGGCCAACGGAGCAAGAGCGCGGGTAAGCAAGACCGTGACAGCGGCAGCCGCCACGACCAACGGCAGGCAGATAAGGCCCACTACAGGCCCGAACCGCCGGTGGACCGGTCCGGTCAACAGAAGCTGCACACCCAGCGCGAGGACGTTGACCCAGACGTACAGCGAGCTCAGAAATCGTGTCTTCTCGTCGCGGTTCGTGATCACATCTTCGAAGACCGTAAGCACCTGCACATCATAGACCATCGCGGCGATGTTCATTAGGCAGACGACGGCCGCGATGCAAGCGAGGTAGCGGCTCCTGAAGATGTGCCCGAGCCCGCTGGTGCATGAGGACCCCTCGGCCACTTGGTGCACAGATCCAGCATTGTGTTGTTGCTGTCGCGTAAGCCAGAGCATGACCGGTATGCACGCCGTCAACAAGACTGCGGAGAGGAGTATTAGGTTCAACGTCCCCACAGCCCGGACGCAAAACTGGGCGATACCTGAGCCGACCAGCCCGCCCAACGGTCCCGCCGCCCCGACGAGGCCGTACAGTCGTTTGCCGGCATCCAGACTGAACGTCTCGTTAGCGAGCGACCAAAACAGCGCCACCGCCGTCACAGAGAATAGCGAGATCCACAGGTGGAAGGCGACGACGATCCCCTTGTGCCATGCGGGAACCCCCTGGAGCAAGAGCCAGAAGACGGGCATGCTTGCGGCTAGGAACAGGTAACTGGCCAGGAGGAAAGGCCGGCGCGGGAGAGCATTGAAAGCGCGGTCATACACCAATGTCAGCAACAAAGCTAGGCCGGACTGAGCGAGGTACACGTAAGGAAGGTTGCCTGCGCCAAGCTCGTGGATGTATAGGGCATCCCGCACCGGCTTAAGGATATAGTATGATACGAGCGTAAGAAAGAACCAAAGGGCGGCCAGACAGACCATCGTTCCTTCGCCGCGCTTAATAGGGATGAGTGTACTCACGCACGCTCCCACTTGGATGTCTTCAGGCTCAGGTCAGACCCCTGGCCCGGCCCTTTCCCGTCGTGCGAACGGTCTCCCTTGGTGCAGACCTCCTGGCTCGCAGTTGGTGCTGCGCGACAAGGTCGCAGACGGAAGACGGCGTCCGTCCCTTCCGGTACTCCTCCGCCAGCAGATCATAGGCCATTGCGTCATGGTATCGTCCACCTGCGAAAACGGACTGCCGGAGCGTCCCCACAATTCGGAAGCCGAGCGAAGCTGCGATCGCCGAGGTGGCCCCGTTGAAATCAAACACGTGCCCCTCGAGGCGATTGAGGTTTAGCACGTTAAAGGCGTAGTCTACCAGCAGTGCCACCGCCTCGCGACCATACCCCTTTCGCCGGGATCCCTTGCGCAGGATGAGGCCAAGTGTGGCAGAGCGGTGGTTGAACAGGATGTTGTCGAGCGTCGCGACGCCGACGGGCATGGACGTAGCCTTCTCGACAATCGTAAAGCCCTTGTTACCCCGCGAAGCCCGGTAGCGGTTGTACCAGGCCTCTTCGTCCTCGCGCTTGAACGGCGGTACTGCCCCGATAAGAAGGGCGCACTCGACATCGTTGACCCACTCCATGTACAAGGGTATGCACTCCCGGAAAAGCGGGCACAGGCTTACCAAACTACCGTGCATGACAGGACAGGGCCGCTCCAAGTGCCAGGTAGGGATCGTATCGCCTGCGCGTTGAACGTTACCGGTGTCGGACATTCGCTCTCCCCTTCAGAAATAGGCCAGTGCGTCCCTGAATCGGTACTGCGGATACCTGGTATTCAGCCGACAGAGATTGGTGGCGACGTAGCCGAAGTTGATCACGTCACGGTCCGTGTCGAGGTAGAGGTCTGCCGGATCATCGGCACTGCCCCGCAGCAAGCTGAGGTTAACGGACCGCAGGCAGCGGCGAAGTGCCTCGTTGGTCCTACCCTCTTCAGTGACGCCCAGGCGCTGGAGCGCCGTGAAGCCGTAAGACGCGCGGGCGAACGGTAGGGAAATCGAGGCGTCTACAACGTTGTAGCGCAGCGGGGGCACATTGAAGCTCTGATACCGCGGCGGGAAGGCAGCAGCGAACGTTACGCCCTGGGATCTCAACTCCGGCATCTGGAGGTAATGCCGGCGTCCGTAACTGACGATGTAAGGGAAGCCGCCATCGAAGACTAGGCCCCGACGCGCACCGAGTTGGTTGGCGTAGGCGGACCGGAGGTCCCGTGCGAAAGTCAGGTCAGCTTCCAGGTCAGCCTCCGTTGCGAGCGGGTAGTTGGGCATGAAAGACACCACTGGCAGGATATCGTTCTCGAAGCATAGTTGAGCGTTACGGCGCATTCCCCCGAGGTACTCGGCAGGGTCTTGTGTCTTGTTCATCCTGCGGAGCAGCTCAGACCGGGCGGCCTCTAGACCGAAGGAGATGACTTGGCAGTGCCCACTGAGGGCGGGATAGAGCCGCTCAGGGAACTCGTCGCAACGGGTTTCGAAGCCGTAGGGCAATCCTTCCTGCGCCAACTGACCACAGATGCCTTCAAACCGCGCTCCCGGGATGCCGAATGTCGGGTCGGTCAATGCCACGCCTTCACAGTTTGGGAGCCAGCGGCGTATTTCGGCTAGGTCCGCGCCGACCTGGTCTGCGGATTTCACCTGGAAGCGAGGCACCAGAACTGCCTCAGGGCAGAACTCGCACTGTCGCGGGCAGCCCCGTGAGGCGTCATAGGCGGCTGTCAGGAAGACCTCCCGGTTCTCCAGGACGCTAAAGTCGAGAGTTGGCAACTCCTGGATGGGCACTGTGACGGCCGGCAGCTCAAGGACGGCCCGCCTGCCCGGCGAGCATGCGACCCCTGGGATGCCGGCCAAGTTCGGGTTCCCGGCCGCGACCCGGTCCAGAATTCCCAGAACGGCCACTTCGCCTGGCCCGACAACAACTGCGTCAAACAACTCTGCAAAGGCCTCCAGCAGTATTGGGTAGGCAAAACTGGCTGCATAACCGCCGCCGATGATAATGCATGGGAACTTCCTTCGGATTGCCTGAGCTAACGGTAGCGAGTACAGGAGGGATGTGTCCGCAACCATCGAGATACCGATGACGGTGTGGCGATCAACCCGTCCGTCGAGCCAGGCTATGGCATGTTGGATGATCTTCTTTTCACCTGCCTCACTCAGTGGCAGCCCGAGGCAGGCCATGTGGAGCACGTGAACATCCACATCGCGGCGCGCGCGGAGAAAAGATCCTAGTCCAACAAGTGCGGTCGGTGAGACCAGGATGCTGTGGCGGGTCCACCGGCCCGCCGGTTCAATAAAGATGACACGGGGCCGCGTCATTTTATGCCCACTGTCGGCCGCAGCGAGGAGAGGATGCTCTCCCAAGAGGCCTTGGCGCGGCTGCGGTCGATCGTGTTCGCCAACTCGAGCTCTTGTCCAGCGCCTTCTGGCTTGCCAACAAGAACAACCCAAGGTATGCCCAAACGCTCGGCGTGCTCGAACTGCCTCTTGATCTTGGGTGTGTACGGATACACCTCCGTGGCGACCCCTGCGGCTCGGAGCTGTCGGGCGAGGCAGAGACCGACGCCCTCGATCCCCTCCTCGCGCAGTGCGACGAGGGCGTGGACCTTGGTGCGACGAACGGCGGCTGTGCCACGCTCCTTCATGACCGTAAGGATGCGTTCGAAGCCAATCGAGAAGCCACAGGCCGGCACTTCCTCACCCAGGAAGACGCCGATGAGTCCGTCGTAGCGACCGCCGCCCGCCAGTGAGAAGGGGTGCTCTCGATTCCAGATCTCAAAGATTGGACCGTCGTAGTAGGCCATCCCACGGACGAGACTGGGCCAGAAGGTAAGGGCGACTGGCTCGCCCTGAGCCTCACGGATTACCCTGGAAATGGTACGCAGGTTCTGAAGCAATGGCTCCAACTCGCCGCTGCAACGTTGGCCCCACTCCCCGAGAGCACCGACGCTCAGTTCCAGGTCCTCCCTGCCGGTGATGTCGGACAGGAAGCGCTCTAGGCTCGCACGCTTGTCCTCGGCCAAGTAGCCCTCACTCTCGGTCAGAACACCCTGGACGCCAATCTTGTCGAGTTTGTCGACGGAAACCATCGCCTTGCGCACTTCCTGGTCGGAGAAACCCATGCTGGTGAAGACTATCGGCAACAGGCGACGGTCGCTGATCTTGACGAAGTGGTCCCCCAGACCCAATGCGCGGATCGCCTCGACAGTGGCAAGGATTACCTCGCACTCTGGGAGGGTTCCCTTTTCGCCGATGACATCAACGTCGCACTGATAGAACTCGCGGAAGCGACCGCGTTGCGGCCGGTCGGCACGCCAGACTGGGGCGACATGGTAGCGGCGGAAGAGCCTAGGTAGGAGGTGGCGGTTGGTGGCGTAGAAACGGCACAAGGAAACAGTCAGGTCGTAGCGCAGAGCCATGTCGGCCAGTTCGCCTTCGGTGTCGCGCTCGAGTCTGGCTCCGCGCTTGAGTATCTTGAACATCAACTGCTCAGCCTCACCACCCGCCTTGCCCGTCAAGTATTCGAGTCGTTCGGCCACTGGCGTGTCAACGGGCACGTATCCGTAGCTCTCATAAACCCGACGGATGACGGCAATGAGGGAATCGCGAAGGAAGTAGTCTTCCGGCAGGACATCGCGCATTCCGGTCGGTGGGTTCACGTCACTCATGGCTGTTCTGCCTCACATTCCGCGGAGGGGTCCGGTGTCTTGGCCTTCTTCCAACCTCGTACCACGACGGAGCAACTGGTGACCGGGTCAAAGGGGTCGCCCTTGAGCGTCGAGCCGACCACGACGTCGGTGAAACCGGCCTCGCAGAACAGGCGAACCAGTTCGTGCGCAGAGTAGAGCCTGAACTGTGCAGTCAGCGGGCGTGCGTCGGCTGGCGCCTGGCCTCCGTCCGCACAGTAAACGTATTCTGATGACGACCTCGAAGACATCGGCTCGAAGGTACTCCTTTCCAAGAGCACTGTAACCCCGGCTCTCCGCCAGCGCAAGGGCTGGTAGTGGGCGAGGATCCAGTCTCGATTGTGCATTTGGACGATGAGTCCCCCGCCTGGCCGTAGGACCCGCGAGACAGCCTTAAGGGTCGCGAGGTCATCCTCATCGGCATAGAACCCGAGGGAATTGTAGAGGATAAGGGCGTGGTCGCAATCAGCCAAGCCGGCGTTGAGCCAGCGCAAGTCCCCGCGCTGAAACTCGATAAGTTCTCCTACGCCCGCCTGCTTGGCCCGCGCACGGGCGATGGCCAGGAAGTCCGCCGACCGATCGATCGCCCGCACACGGTGCCCCCGCCGGGCCAGCGGAATGCTGTGCCGGCCGATGCCGCACGGCACATCAAGTATACGACACAATCTGCCGTCTGTGACGTTAAGCCAAGCCAGTGCCTCGTCGACCTCCGTTTCATTCCGCTGCTCGCCAATCATGTCGAGGTAGAGCGCCGGGTAGTGGCGCGAGAATAACGCGTCGAGGGGGTCGTTTTGACCAGGGAGGAATACCTCGGCGCCCCGGGTGCGCGCGTAAGCCTCGGCAGCATCCGGCTTCGACTGGTCGCCCAAAAAGACATCAACCCGGCGCCCCCGGTCGCGGACCGCCTCGGCCTGGCAGTAGTCGTCACGATAGGCGCCGGAGCGTGGAAGAACAACGTCGGTGTCGGCGCCGCTGGGCCAGACCATCACTGCCTGGGGCCCGTCGGCGGGTGCAACGAAAGGCAACAGGCGCTGGAGGCCGTAGGCGAAGCCTACGGCCGGAATCCTGGCATCACTGCCGAGAAACGCTCCGATCAGGCGGTCATACCGCCCGCCCCCCGCGACTTCGACGAAGACCTCCCCGTTGGCCACGACGTCCACTTCCATAGTCATGGCAGTGTAGTATTCGTGGCTGCGTACGACAGAAAGATCCGCGACCGCTTCGAACCCCAGAGCGCGCATCTCAGCCACGCGTCGATCAACGCGTTCCAGTGGCTCCTGAGGCAGCAGGCCGCGCAACCGTGAGGCAACCGGGGAAGCAGAGAGTGTGTCAGCCAAGCCACACCATGCCTGGAGTCGCTTCCCCACGACCCCGTGCCGTTCAAGGGCGTCCACATAGGCGTTCCGAAACCGCCCAGCTTCGGCCTGGTTGCCGCTGGCCCGGTTTTCCGCGATAGCGTCTAAGCACTCCTTAAGAAAGACACGCTCCTGCTCGGAAACCACCAGTTCCGCCGCCAGGAAGTTGAAGAGCGTGATGTCGCTAATTCGATGGCGGATCGAGCTTCGACCGACGCCCAACGCTAACAACCCCTCGGCAATGAGGTGAAGGGTCTCGATGTCGGCATAGTCGTGCTCGGAGCCGATGGCCTCCAAGCCCACCTGTTCGAAATGGCGGCGCTTGGCCCCGCTTAGCCGAGCGAGGGGCTCATTGCGAAAGCAGTGGCAGTGATAGGAAACCTTAATGGGGTAGAACGCGCGGCCGGACCGGACCAGCCCCGCCAGCCAACGACTGACAGAAATCGTGCCTTCCGGAATAAGCACGGCAGCGGACCGGCGGATCACGCCACGGTAACCGTCTGCATAGTCCAGCACCTCTAGGCAGAACGAACTGCGCGCGTCCCACTCGGGCCAGGGAGAGTGGCCAGTGATGGACTCGGAGAAGCTACTGGCGTGTTCGACGAGCGGAATCTTGAGGGGGGCATAGCCCCACGATTCAAACAGTGACAGCAGACGGCAAGCTATGTAGGACTCGGCTCTGGCCGTCCGGCCAAAGCAATCAACGAAGCCCGGGAGTGGATCACAAGGCAGCGTTCGATCAAGATCCGTCATCGTCCTGCTTCTCCTTTCTCCTTTGACAAGAGCGCTGGCTAGGCGCTGGCTCGGCCAACCTCATCCATTGGTCCTGCCCGGCAGATCAGGCGATAATGTGCGGCTTCCGACCTGGCCGCCAAAGAACGAAGGCTCCATGTCACGATAGTCGAGTTCCGTATCAAGGATCGGGTTGGCCGTGAAAACCTTCTCAAGGGTCTCACTGAAGTGGCCAATCTCCTCCAAGCCGAACTCATGGGATGGCGCAACCGGGAAGTGGTGGGTTTTCCGGCAGTAGTCACTCTCGAACATGACCCCGCCCAGCCGAGTTACCAACCCTGGGTCACGCCAGATTGCCGCGCCAGGAAAGCCAAAGACGGGGTTGGCAACGACGGCGTTGAGTGCGTTCTGGTGCCGAACCAGGAAGTTGAGAGTCTCCTTCATCGTCTTGCGGCTTTCACCGGGGAAGAAGATAATATTGCAGCAGGTCCAGAGGGTGCCGATGGCCTCGACTGCGTCGAGGGCCTCCGACGCAAGCTCAAGGTAGATCTCGGGGTTGGGCGTCTTACCCATGTTGCGCAGAATGGTTGGACTGCCCGACTCAAGGCCCATATTAAGCAAGAACAGCCCGGCGGCGTGCAGGCGTGGGAGAAAGCGGGCGATCTTGACGTCGCAGCGCGTCTGTGTCGTCCAGTGGACGCCATAGCGTTCGAAGCGAGAGCAAAACTCATCAATGGCAGATTCGTTAGCGCGGTCAAAAATGGATGTCGTTAGAGCAAAGATCCGCCGCGTGCCAAAGTGTTTGACAGCGTTGGCCAAATCTCGCTCAAGGATTTCGGGCGTCTTGGTGCGAGCCTTGGCGCCGTAGAAGGCCTGATTGGGGCAGAAATTGCACCGTGCCCAACAGCCGCGGCTTTCTTCGATATAAGGGATGAAGCTCTGATAACCGGGGTAGAGGTCGAATCGCGGCGGGGGTAGTGTGTTGATGTCCACTGTCTGGCGCGAGGGGGCATAATGGCAACCGGAGCGGGTCATCACTCCGGGAATGCCGCCAACAGTCTTGCCTGCGCCGAGCTGCTGGAGCAACTCGATGACCGCATATTCGCCTTCGCCGACAACAATGGCATCCAGTTCCGGGATGTCATGGAGGGCGATCTCTCCAAGCATGCTGATATTCTGCCCACCGCCGACGCAGAACACGTCAGGCCGCCACTGCTTAACGAGGCGGAAGAGGAGTTGGCATTCGAGGTAATCGAATACGCTCGTATTGCTGATGCCAACCGCTCGCGGGGAGGTCTCCTCCAGTAGGCGCAACAACGACTGGGCGTCAAAGCTGACCTCATTATCCTGGGCCTTACTCAGGGCGCCGACCTCGGAGTAGTCGACGATGCGCACGTCGAACCCTCGTTCAGCGGCGTAGGACGCGATGGAAAGGATTCCCGGGTTGATGGCAGGCTGGATGAAGCGAACAAACATCCCCTTCTGCGGATAGTCCGGGGGGAAAAGGGCCATCGGCGGGTTGATCAGAAGGAGGTCAACGCGTGCAGCCATAGCAAATGCCTTTTCGAAAGTACCATCGCATCCTCCGCTGGCGGAGTACCCCCTGCCGCGCTCGTCCATCGTCCATCGGCGCTGAGGAGTATAAAGTATTTCGTTTGATATGTCTACGCAATCTTACCGTCTTCCGAGCGTGGTGGGGGGCTGGTCTCGCGACGACACGGACGAACCACCGCGGAAAGACCGACAGCAGGTTTGCAGGGACTCCTCCATTCCTGCACCAAACGACTGCACAAAGGAATCGGACACCCATCCCGCGCTCATTCGCGCCACCTTTACCCTTCGCGCCCAGGCGCGCCAGCAGACCAGCGGTACCCCTACGTGCAGCCTACCGCCTATCTCCTGCGCCATCGGCGTCGGGGCCGGTGCGGGCGGCATGAGCATCACGGTTGCCTCGTTCTACTGACATTCACAGGATGTTCCATCAACTGTAACTCGACACGCGAGTTGATGGCGTTCGCATCGAGAGAGAAGTCAATGGATAGGTGCTCAATCCAGTCCAGAAGCCCAAACCGCCAGTTGCCTGGAATTTCGCATAACGGTTGCGCGTCGAACGCGGTGGCCTCGTACGCCGAGGCTTCATGCAGCGGTTCAGTCCGCAGGCGGTACGCTCCACCACCCGGGCAGACGACCCGCGCCGCAAGAATCCGCGTGGCGGTCTCCGGGCAGCGCTTGGCTTCGATCTTCATCTGCTGCTCCAGCACGTGTAGCAAATCCACATTCCCCAGCGACACGCGTCGTGCCCACAGGTAGCTGAAGGCGTCTGCCAACGTGCGCGCTCGCGACTGCGCGAGGTTGCCGAGCCAGAGGTGCACTTGCGCGGGTGTCTCGTCCTCCTCCCAGGTCATCGTCGGCGCTAGCTGTTCCACTCGCTCCTTGGTCGGTGCCACGAGCAGCACGTCCCCGGAGAGCCTTGCCCACCACGTCGGCGGCTCAACCCCTCGGTCGCCCATGTTCAGCGAGAAACTCGCGTCCTTCTGGAGCACCGCCGGCAGGTCCTTGCCGAGCGCCGCACGCGCTATCGTCTCGGTGGCGGCTGCGTGGAGGGGCAGCGTTATCGAGTTATCCAGGGCCTTTAACGCGCCGTCTTTCAGCTCAAACCTTGGTGTGAAGTCGGACAGGCCCAGCATGGCCCACCCATGACGAGACGCGGCCGAGAGGATGTCCTCCTTGATATTGCCCTCAATGTGGGCGATCTCGTTCGGCAATGGGCGCAGGGCACGCGCAGACTTCCCGCCGAGGATGAGGGCGAGCCAATCGTAATGCCGGCGCGCGAACGGCAGGATATGGATGTCGAGCGTGACCTTGGTGGTCTGGCCGACGGTATCGGAACGCACCCGGATAGCCACGGGGTCCATTCGCTCCCACTCCCGCTGATAGCTCTGCCGGAAGCTCGCGTACGCCGTGGCTTCAGCCTGCGTCACGCCAGTCACCGGCATATCAGGAATCGGCAGGAGATACCCGCGGCTGCCGCGCGGCAGATCATAAGGATCTCCCGCTCTTTCAACCACCTGGCTGGCGTCTGGTCGGCAGCCGAGGCTATCTGGCAGGAACCCCAGCTTGATGAGACCAGGGATGTCCGTGGTGACCATGCCTTCCGCCGAAGCCGCCATGCGCGCCAGGATGACCATGTCCATCTCTGTGCGGGCGCGTAGCCGCCGAGCCATCTCGATCTTGTACGCTGGCCCGACCAGCGCCCGGATGAATGGGTCGGACAGGAAAATGAACGCCTCGTCCCGGGAATCGGGCGGAAAGGAAGTTCGTGCATGCCGAAAACCGGCGTCAGCTTTCAGGGGCCGTATGTTGGCGGCGGCTTCAAGGAATCGGGCCGCAATGGTGCGGGTGTTGGTGATCAAGTGGTATTTGCCGTGCGAAACATGAAACGAGCGGACGCGGCGATCGTCGGTGAACAGATAGTCCACGGTCTGGCCCTGTAGTATCAGGCTTTCCTTCCGCGCACCCCAGTCCACCACAATCCGCTTGCGAACTTCGGCCAGCCCCGCGGCCAACGTCTCAGGCTGTCTTGCCTCAAGGATGAGTCCCAGGGCAGGACCCTCGCGAAGAAATGTGTCACAACCGATGACTGCCACTGCGCCAATGCAGTCCTTGTCTGCCAGCGCCGCCAGATCCGTTTCCGGCAGGGCGAACTGACGTTCCAGCTTCGCCGCGACGTCATCATCCACACCGCGCATCGTGATCAGTTGATCCACCGTGCCGCCCCACGCCTCCAGTTTCCGACGCAACTGGCCCAGCTTTGGGAAGGTCGGGAAATGGATATAGAAGCATTCCTCCGGTACAACGCTGGCCAGATCCTCGACCTGTGGTTCGTGCAGGAGCGGCGGCAGCACCACGGGCTGGACAGCCACGGCGGCCGGCAGGGGCAGTCTGCCCGGCTCGACATCCACACCTGTGGCGAGGAACTGTTTGTTCTGCAGCGCGACGCGGATGGACTCGGTGCCCAGAAACAGCCCCAACTCGCGCGTGATCGCCTCGTTTGGTGCGTAGAACGGTTGTTGCGAAGGATCGAGTTTCAGGTGCAGGCGCCGCGCGAGCATCGCCGCCAGGTAGTTCTCGACGAGGGGCGAGTAGTCCTCTTCGCAACTTACGCGCTGCGCTGCCGCCTGGTAATGCGCCCACCACTCTTCCAGCAACTCCTGGTAGCGTTGCTGGGGCGCATGCGTCGGCACTACTTCGGCGGACGAATTCACGATCCCGCGAGTAGCTACGCTGAACGGGGCAGTGCCTCTGAACAGGAAACTGAGAATGCACTGCCGCGGATTGTCCTTATTCACCCAGAAGACGGGATAAAGGACGCGTCTGTGGTTCCCGCCTAACGCCAAGGACCGCGGAATTGGCAGGCGGCTGACATCGGCGTCTGCGGGCAGCATGCACTCCACCCGCGCGACGCCAAACGGCTCCCCTTGTAGAGCCAGGATCACACCGTCATCGCCACTCCAGGAGCACACCTGCACTCCCAGGATCAGGCACAGGACAGTCAACGAGTTCATCTTCTGCATGGGTCGCCTCCCGTTTGCATGGTTCACCCGCTTACGGGCCTGTTGCTGCTTTCGACTGTAGACTGACCAAGCCAGAGACTGTATGCCACCGCGTGCCGCCAGACGCGCACTGGGCGGTCTGGCTCAGCGTTACTGATTACTGACTGCGACAATCCGGCCGACGCCTAATTCCTCGTGCGCGTGTAGGCCCTACCCGCTGCTGGTCCATCTCACGAAGCCGAATGGTCGTATCACGAACGGGGTGGCAGCCGGAACACTCCCAACTCGCCCAGAGCCACGAACTCCGTGCCGGAGATTGCCTGTTGTTGATGCCAGTGGTAGTGCGCAAAACACCAGACCTTGGGCGTCCAGATGTCCAGGGCCGCCTGCAGTGCCTGCCCCGTCCTGCTCTTCTTCGGTTCGATCAACTGCGCCCGGAACATCCACCGCACGATTTCCATCGGGCCTTCATGCGACACGACTATGGCCGGCCTCGTGCGCTGATACAGCTGAAGCATGCGCGTTAACTCCGCGTCGCAGAGTTCCTCTTCCTCCCACCACGAGATGCCCTTTCGGCGAAGCCACCAGTCCACGCTCCGGGCACCACCGACGAAGAAGATGCCCTGCTCCTCCCAATAGCCCCAGTCGCCGAGGTAGTTCGGCACCTGCCTGCACAGTTCCGGATTGTCGTGGTTTCCGCGGATGAACCTATGCGCCGGCGACACCGCCGGCAAGGGCGCGAAGCCGACCCCAAAGTCGCCCAGTTGAAGGGACTCGTCCATTGGTTCGACAATCTTCAGGTACTCGTCGAACCTGCCGTGAGTATCACCGATCAAGAACATGACGACCTCGCTGAGCTGCGATGCACGAACGGTCCCGCCGTACAGACAATCCGTCACGAACGCCTCGTCCTGCGTTTGTGCTCGGCGAGAATCGTATCGTACACCAAGCTGTTGGGCCTGTAGCGTCCGCGCCAGAACCTGCCTTCGTCTTCCCCAAGAACGTGCGCCAGGGCCGCCGCGACGCCGGCGGAGCGGCTCAAGCCTCCCTCGCACTGACAGATCACCACTTGGCAGCGGGAACGGTGTGCCGCTACGAAATCGAGTATCGCGCTTGCCATCTCGGGACCGAATGGTGTTCCTTTCTGATGTGGGGACCGAATGTCGTGACACTCGATGCGCAAGACCCCGAGTCGTCCTGAACGTTCGGGAATCGTCGCTGCGAAGCTGGGTGACGAGATCGAGACGACCACGTGCGGACGTGCTTCTTCGTAGGACGAGATCTGCTGCTGAGAAAGAATCCGAATCACCATGGGACCTTTGTGCCCTCTCCGCGAAGTGAGTATTCGACGCCCGCTACTGGCCCGCTCCAGTAGCCACCATTCCTCTGCCGCGAGCGGATCTCTCGCCTACTTCACAAACCGCGAGACTCGGGTTAGTCCAAGAAGGCAACGCCGTTCCGGTGTTCATTGCTGAGCAAGACGCGATGCCAGCAGCTCAAGCCGATGGTCTTGTGGTCAGGATGCCAGACCCGCCCCTTTGCGAACGCCTGTGGATCGCGACGCATGGTCTGCCAACGCAAGGCACGCTTCTCTGGCTGCCGGCGGAGAAGCGTCGCATATTCATTTTCTGTCAAGCCATTCGGGAACGCAGGGCAGACGTACACGGTCGTACCGCCGCGGCGGTACAGAAACTCGACGATGTGCGGCTTGCCCGCGCCACGCCGAATGGGCTCCTTGTGGAGCACGAGCCACGGATCCGGGCTGAGGTCCGGAGCAGGCACGAAGAACCATTCGCCCTGGCGCACAAACGCAGCATTGCCGTGCCGATGCAGTGCCTTGGCCTTCACGTGGCGGCGGACCTGTGCCACACGCACCTGTTCCGGTTTCAACGCCTCCTTGGCCTCACGAACAGTCGTCGCGTTGACGGGGACGCCGGCGACGAACCAGTGGCGCTTATCGTGGCCGCAGAGAAAGGTGTCCCAAGTGCGCGATGCGCCGCGGCTCTCGGGCCGCTCGACGAGAAGCAACAGGTGGCGGTCGTCGGGACGGAGGTCCCGGACATGAATCTCCCGGGTCTGGTCCGCGATGGAGAGATCGAACACCTCGCGCCTGCCAACCTGCAACACGTCGATAGAGAAGGGCGGGGCGGGCCGCCACGGCGAAGTGCGCCTGGGCGCATGCACGTCCAGTTTTGCGCCAATCGCGGCGAACCGTTCCTTCAAAGCGTCCACGGTCATGAATCGCATCTCCTCCGTTGTGTTGTTGTTTCATTCGCACGCCACTTCCTGACGACGGCTGACAGCGGCAACGGGCAACGTCAAAGCGGCGGTTGATCAGGACGCGGCGCGGCGTATCGACCATGGACTGAAGACTTAGGGACTGCGGTCTTGCTGGGCGCATCTATTGACTCGCGCCTAACTAAAGCGGCGAGTAGCGAATGCCGATACTGTGTAGATGAGACCACTCGGCACAGCAGAAGAACTCCAACGACGCCGTATCCGCGCCGTCGAATTGATGGAGAGCGGCCAATCCCATACCCAGATCGCCGAGATTCTCGGCGTGGATCGTGGCTCGCTCTACCGCTGGCGCACCATGGCACGCAGCGGTCCTGACGGGTTGATTGCCATTCCGCATCCCGGTGCACCTCGCCAGATGGATGATGCGCAGCTTCATGAATTGGAATTCCTTCTGGGGCAGGGGGCAAAAGCGCACGGCTGGCCCAACGAGTTGTGGACTTCCAAGCGCGTGGCGAACCTGATTCAAAAGTTCTTCGGAGTTCAGTACCATGAAGGCCACGTGCGGAAAATAGTACGCAAGCTCCTGCATTGGAGCAGCCAAAAGCCCGAATGCCAGGCGCGGGAGCGTGATGAGGCCGAAATCGAACGCTGGAAGCAGGAAGAATTCCCGCGTATAAAAAAAAGCCCGCGACCGAAGATCCACGCTGGCCTTCCTCGACGAATCCGGATACTTGCTCAATCCCACCGTGCGGCGGACGTATGCGCCGTGCGGTGAGACACCGATCTTGAGGTCGTGGGACCGGCACGACAGGATTTCGGCCATCGGTGCGATCACGGTCAGTCCCAGACAGCAGCGTCTCAACCTGTTTGTGACCTTGCTGGGCGACGACGCAAACGCCAGCGCCGATGACACGGTGCGTTTCCTGCGCCAACTTCACCAACACATCCGCGGCCCGCTGACGATCGTCTGGGATCGAGGAAACATCCATGATCGCGCAGGTGCCGTCCGCGCCTATCTGGCGCGTCATCCGGAGATCGTCACGGAACGCTTCCCTGCGTACGCGCCGGAGTTGAACCCGGAGGAATTGGTCTGGCAACACACCAAGTACTCCCGCATGTCGAACTTCGCCGCCAACACTACAGTCGCGCTCCGCAGAAAGCTGGCTGATGAATTCCGAACGTTATCTCGGCAACCTCGGATGTTACGCTCCTTCATTCAACACACGGAGCTTCCCCTCCTTCTTTGACTAGCCGCATTGTTTATGCGCGGGGCAATAAGCGTCCGACGAAGGACGAAGCCCACTGAGACTGGCACAGTGGCGCTCTGATCCCGCACTACTGGCGAGGCGTCCTCGTGGCCGTGCGCAGGCACCACAAGAGAGCGCCAATCGCAAGACGCGCCAGTACTCTGAAGACACTTACTCTCATAACGACCAAAGCAGCCCAAGGCCCAAGCCAGCCATAGTAGGTTCGTATGAACAATCGCCCCAGGAATGCTCTACGCAAGACACGGTCTCGAAAACCACGGAGGAGGGCCACCTCTGGTGCGTCCTGCGAACCATACACTGCGGTGGCAACAAAGCACGGCGAAGAACCCGAGGACCTTTCTGCGGCAACCGTCGGCGGAGACAATGACTCTCGGTCGATCTCATCCAAGCACTGGGCGAACGCCCTGTAGTGCTCGGAGGTGTTATCGCAGAACGCGGCACAGCTAAGTAGGTGCACAGAATGATTGCAGCAATCGCAACCCTCTGTCAATCCGGCACTTACGCTGGAGACGCTGGCTGGACTTCGAGCGACCAAGCCCCTCAAGCGATCTCCGTGGGCTGGCAGGGCGGTTGCCACTGGGCACCAGTGCACGATGTGAACCGTCACGACGGCGACATTGCTGCATCCTTTCTGCGGCCCTACTTAGTTCTGACCTCAGCCATAGTTCGTTGGGCACACGAGCGTAGCGTCTCCGCCGCGGTCTTCTTGTCTTCGGCCCTGTCGAACGAATCGCTTGCTGATTTGGCTGCGTCCGTGGGCTCCTTCTCTTTGCCAAGCTTATCCGTAAGCGTGAAGAGCACTGCCATAGTTGCCGCGGCATGCGACTGCTCCTTTGCCCTTTTCAGATCGCCGGCCGCCAGTCGACAGCCGATGGCTATGGTTCGATAGAGCGCAAGCGACGCGTTGAGAAACAAGCCTTCCACCGCTGTCGCGTTTGCGGGCAGCAACGCGCGAGCTCTCTCGAAGCAGTGCATGGCCTCCGCCATGGTCGCATCTCCATGCATGACCCGTTGCACTTTGACGAGGCCTAGACCACACCACGCACGGGGAGAGTTGGCGTTGCGCAGCACGCCTTCATATAGGCGTTGCGCCTCCTCAAGCCTGCTGCTCTTGAGGGCCATTTCGGCGAGATCAACGTCGAACTGAACACCAGAGGGAAGCGCATCGCCATCAACCTGATCGAGTTTCGGCCAGAACGGGGATTCAGACATGGGCGCGACTCCGAGTTTGGTGGGATAGGCCACCGCGGGCTGTGTTAGCGCCGCTCAACGTGACCTCCAGGCAGTTCTTTCGCATCGATCTCGACGCGGACGCCATTCAGCTTGCATAACCGACGAGCTTCGGCGACTTCGTCCTCACTTGCGTTGCCGATCAAACGCGCCGGTATCCGAATGGTAGTTGCGCCGGTGTCCGTTGCTTGGTTGACAAACCTTAAGAGATCCCCACGGCACATTGGCTGGTCCTCCCGTGCAGGCACTTTCCCTTGTGTTGGGCACGTGTTCGATGGTTTCTCATCCTCACCTAGTCTTCCCGCAATTGGCGCAGAGCCAAGTCTCTTCGTCAGTAATGAACCAAGTGGACGATCCGCCGCCGCCGCAGCTACAATTTGGCCCTTTCTCAACATAGGCGACGACGGTGCAATGGTGGGTCTTACCGCAGTTCGCATCCACTATTTTGTCCGGAGCAACAAGCCAGTCAGAGAAGCCGCCGCCGCCGCATGTGCACAGTCCTGGGATCGTGGCAAAGAACGCTCCGTGATGCGTCTTCCCGCAATGGGCACACACGGCGCGATCGCTTTTCAGGATCCAATCGCCACGCCCGCCGCCTCCGCAGGTACACTTGCAGCGCAACATCGCGGGTTTGCTGGCTGCGATTCGGAGGTAGATCAACTCAAACTCGGCCATGTTCTCCTCCTTCGCGACGGCACACAATGTAAGTGCCTTTGGGGGCAAGAGCAAGCTGCTGTCAAGATCACAATGGCCTGTCTGCGCGAATCTGACACCTCAGTTGGCAGGACCGGCGGGAAGCGTGCTCTGTATCCTGCTCCCGCGTCAGGTCGGTGAGGCTAGGCTAGTGGATCGACCGCGGTCATCTGAACCACGACGACAGCAGGCGAGACGCCTGCTGTAGGACCTTCCAATTCAGCGCGACCGCATTACTGGAGCCGGGTGGGGAGTGGTAGACCGGATCAACGTTACCTGTGACAGTGATCTTTAGCTCCACGAACCCGATCCGGCCGAGTTCAGAATGTGTTGCTCACCTCATTTCCCTTTTGGCTCGGATTGATCACAGTTCAGGCAACGACCGAGGAAAACAGAACGCTTTCCGCAGACGTCACACTTGCGGCATACCGCGATCTTGATCGCAAGATATAGCCCCAGAACGAATGCCAAAAGCAAGATCCACCCATAGAGGATAACGATGGGGTCCATCTTGAAACTTCCAAAGTCCATTTGAGCTTCCTCCGCAGAGGCCGCTTCAGGTCGCACCGGGACCCGATCAACTCCTGCTCCAGCAGTGTTACAATGTAATTTGGAGAGAAAGCTGGCGCCTTGCATGCAAGCGAGTTCGCATTTGCCGCGGAAGCCGTTGCCGCAACAACCGCGATCATCACGAGGGTCGAGAGCCAGCTCCTGCTCGCCAGGCTGAGTCTGCGGGTCATGTTCACCCCTTCGCGTTATCGCCTAGTTGCCTGTATCGCTCTCACCGCAATCTTGCGCCAGGTCGGACGCAAGTCGGCAGTCACACCGGCCCGGCTCGACCAGAGCCGTTCTATGACCGCGTGCTCAGCGTGCTGGCCGAAGAGCGCGGAGAGATCGTGTTCCAGGATGAGTTAGTCGCCTGCTGGTCTATTCCGTCTGCGTTCATCCGCAGGCCCGTGGTGCCGGCTGGGATGCCCCCTTGGGCAGGTCTGTTGCTGATGCGACTTCGCGGCGAGCTTCCCGCAAGCCTTGCGGCCCTCCGCTACCGCAATGGAGGCGTCTTCGGAACTACTACGGATCTTGGCGAGCTAACACTTCAGATCGCCAAATATGCAGACAGATATGCTGTCGCTGATCTGTGCGCTTGACAGTGTGCCAATTGTCAATAACGTGTGTTCGGTCTTTTTGCCAGCGAGTCCGGCTCCTTATGTACGTACTCGCGGCCACTGAGCGAGTATGCGGCGGCGCATTCGAGCCGCGTGGCGGGGCCCCTTCGGCAGAAAGATGACGAGGAGAATCCCATGGGCGACGATTGGGACGCCAAATGCAAGCACTGCGGAGCGAGGCCCTTTCTTCCGGGACCTCACCACAAGCTGGACTGCCCGCGCCACGCACCCAGTGACACTTCGGCGGTCGATGACGCTTATGATCATGACTGCATGCATTGTGGCGCGCGCCCATATACTCCAGGGCCGCATCACAAGATGAGTTGCCCGCGGTGGACGAATCGGATCACCCATAAACTGTGAAAAGGTACAGCCGACCTGGTACTGCAGCCATTCCGGTGGCCATGGCTACGGCTCAAGCGCTCAGCACCGCGTCCTCAACCCGAGCCGTTTAGTCAGGTGACATTGGGCTGACTATGCCCTGCAACTTCCATTGTCCTCACTGCGTGTCGAGTACTGTGTGCATGTTCGTCTGTCCAGGACGATCGATGCTCCCTTTTCACGTCTTGCGACCATCACGAAGGTCCCAGGCGTTCTGCCAGGCGCTTGGCGTCACGAGGTGTCGAGATGCAGATCAATCGGTCGAAGCGCTCGTGAAGTTTGTGCAACAGCGCTGCGGTCGCAGTGGCCGCGTCTTCGGAAGAAAGCCTCGCGTGCCTAACGGCGAAGCATGGCACGGAATGCGCGGAGGCAAGAGCCACCAGCAAGTGCAGGAAGCCCATATCCCGCCTGCCGAAAAGCACCGGCGCGCTGCTCTTCATGCCAACAAGGCGATCGCCGTCGCAAGTATTTGACAGCTTCGACTGCTCAAGAAAGGCCTTGGCGAGGATAGCCTGCGTTCCCGGATCCACCGGCAGGGCAACGGCATCAACGGCACCCGTTTTCATTTTAGGCAGAAGGTGGTGCATCAAGAACAGAGCTGACGGGAAGCTATAGGGCTGACGCACCGAAAACACCGTGCAGATGGGCAGAGTGATGATCGTCGGTGCGGGCAACATGGCAACTCTCCTCCTTGTGGCAGACCATGCCTTGGCCGCACTACACGACATGCAGTCTCGCCTCACGTGGCTACTTTACAGCCAGTCTGGCGCCAATGTCCTCGCATGCCTCACGGCCCTCAATCAAGCGCTGGCGGAATTCCCAGTCCAACAGCCCCTGATCGAGCAATCGATAGTAGACCTCTCCTCGCAGCCGCCAAAGTGACTTGAGCCGTTCCTTCTCGCTCTCCGGCAGCGAACCGTCGAGACAGGCGGGCAGTTCGCTTTCTGCTGGCCCACCGAGTGCAAGTCGGTGCGAAAGCTTCTCCCACGAGAACAGGAACTCTGCTGCTGCTGCCTGGATCAGATCGGGCTGAACAGGAGTCCGCTTCAGCAGATCCTCCGCCCGCTTTGCCCTGGCCTCCGACTCCTGCAACTGTCGACTCCGCTGCCACAAGAGGTACGCCAGTGCAAGCGGGACCATGATGCCCCACATAGTCAGGGCCGTGGTCGCTGCGGCAGTTTCTGCGTGAGCTTCCGCCTTCGCCCTGTCCTGGCCTTCGCGGTACGCCCGGGCCATGTCGGTTGAGTCGTAGCCGCATCCGCTGAGAAGCAGCGTGGCGAACGCCGTTGTCGCCCAGACGCATAGACTCTTGCGCGCTTCCATGTTCATTCTCTCCCCATCACACTGACTCCTGCGGTCGCTGCGGTCCGCTGCCCAGTGCAGCCAGACCCGCGACTCTACTTTTGCTTCGCGAGTTCCTCCTCGAACGCCTTGAGTAGCTTGGTCCGGCAGAACTCGTCCAGATACGCGCGACGCTTCTCTGAAGCGCGAACCAGAGCGTCATCTCGGTCCACGGTGGCAGATACGTGTCCCACCTTCTCGTTCAGCCGCCATGTGACGATCGTAGTGTAGAGGCTGCCCACAAGTCCGCCGGCCCACCGGACTTCCATCGTGACGACGATGCCGGGGCCGTCGTTGCCGATGCAGACTTTCGTCAGATCACCGTTCTTGCCTGTGGGGTGCAGGATGGTCCTCAGTTTCTCACCCAGGCCTTCGCCATCCATGACGGCCTCGGCCGCCTTTGTGGCCCTTCTCTGCCAGGCGCTTTGCGCTGGTTGTGCGCGCTCCTCACCGCAAGCCACGTTGAGCAAGGGCAGACACAGAACCAACAGACGAAATGCTG
This sequence comes from Planctomycetota bacterium, assembly GCA_026692735.1. Taxonomy (GTDB): domain Bacteria; phylum Planctomycetota; class SZUA-567; order H5-PLA8; family H5-PLA8; genus JAPLOD01. The sequence continues at coordinate 21,493 of JAPLOD010000263.1, forward strand.
TCTTCATGGGAGACTCTCCTTGTCGGCTTTACCGAGCGTTCAGAGCGGAGTTGTTGCCGGACGTCATCGCGCGAACAGGGTGCGCCAAAACATGCGGCCGAACCAGAAAGCGACGGCGGCACTGCCAGCCACCGCGACGAACCAGAACAGAAACTGCTTGATGGTGGCGGGCTGGCGAACGACGAGCTCGCGCTGTACGCTAAGCAGAGCTGACGCTTTCGTGTCGGCGCCGATAACGCCACGCCATTCCCGGTCGCGCCAGAAGGAGCCTTCTCCGCTGGGCGAAACGCGCAAATCACATGGGTGACCGAGCTCGATAGCGCAGGACTGCGGGATTTCAGCGAATTGTCCCTGCAAGCTGAGCCGCGCCTTTTGCCCTCGACACACCTGCTGGTCCACGCCCGGGGCAAAGGGGACGACCGTAAGTGTCTTGCCGTTGTCCAGTGACCACGGCAGTTCGTTCAGGGCGCTTCCATCCGGCGCGTACAGGACCAACTGCACGGGAGCTGGTGGCATGAGCGTGAGGTCAAGCGACGGCGTCACGTCGAGGCGCACTGCCCCCACCGTCTTCGGCACTGCATCGAAGCGAAGCACGACTTTAACCGGCTGGCGCGCCACCTCGTTGCTCACCAATGCGCTGACGCGCAGGGGAATGTCTATGTCCTGTATTCCCGTTCGCAGCGTGCTCTTCGACGGTGTGCCGACCTCGGCGTTCGGTGGCTGGTCAAGCACCACCGAGGTGTTCGGCGCCAGCTGGCCTTCGACGCTGAACTGCACCCGTACCATGATTGCAAAGACGGCTTGCTCCAGGTTGCACCATGTGGGTTGCGACGCGCCAATGGCCTTCGCGCGCACACGCGTCGTCAGTGGTGGCGGGAACGGTTGGGCCGCGGCACGAAGGACCAACGGCAGGCCCCTTGCCCCAATGTGGTTCAACCCGGCAGCGCGGGCAACCGTTGCGATCGGCTGGAACTGCGCGCCATCGCCAGTCCATTTCTTGCGCAGGTTCAGTTTGAATGACGCCTTGCCGGAACCAGAGAACGGAATCCTCTGGGCGGGGCCGAGATCCGGCGTGACCGTGATTTCCAGCGGCGCCGACCAGGGCCAGATGCGGCTGGCCTGCAACACGAGGTCCACGTTGTAGTCGCCCTCGGCGATTGCCCCCAGCGGATCAGCCCATCGCGGCGGCGCCAAGGGCGCTATCGTTCCAGTCACGCTCACGGTGATAGTGGGTTCCGGGACGCAGAGGGGGATTACAATCGTGCTCGTGGAGAGCGAGGTAATGAGACCATCCCGATTCCGTTGTCCCCCAGGCTCCGCCACCTGGAAGGCGATTGCCTTGGTGTCGGGAGAGAGGTTTGCGAGCCGCAACTTGAGCCGTGCCGTGTTGCCGGCTTTGATCGCGACGTTGGCATCCCCCGTCACCCCCGGCGTCCTGCAGGCGAACGACAGCATATGCTCTTTCGCCCTCGGAGTCGTAACGCCGCTAACCTTCACTGAGGCTTCCGCCTGGACAACCACGTCGTTGCCGTCCCAGTCCGCGGTCAGGATTCTGGCCGAAGGAACCAAGCTCACCACGCCGAACTGCGCGGCAGTATCCAGATCAACAACGTTGGCGTGCCCACCGTCCTTCAGGCGCCGGGTGAGCTGCGCGTTGGCGCCGTCCCAGCGCTTCAAAATGACATTGTTCTCGAGGCCGCGCTCGTGCCGTTGAGCCAATAGGGCCGTGATCTCGTTCTCTGCCGCCTCGATGTTCTTCTTGTCTGAGTCTTCGCCGTCGCTGACGAGATACATGAGAAGGGGGGAACTCTTGTACGGTTCGATACGCTGGATTGCCAGACGCAACCCCCCCGCGATTGACGTGCCCCCCCAAGCCCACGTGCCGTTGACGTACTCTTCAAGCGAGGGCAGGTCCGTGAACGTCTTGGCGTCGGCGCCGTGGTTGAACATCACGACGATGAAGGGCGCTTCGGGGCTCGGCGGCAAAGCCCGGGCGAGGCCCAGGACCTCGTCTCGAGCCGTCTGGATCCTGGCGCCGGCCATGGAGCCGGAGCGGTCCAACACTGCCACACGAACCAGCGAAACGGGTGCCGCGCGGTCCTCTGCCGCCCGCAAACTCGCCAAGACCCCAATACAGATGACGGCTGAAGTAGCGCGGTGAAGCAATGACCGACGTGCGAGCTTGTTGTTGTTCATCTGCATCGCCTCCATTCCCTCGACTGAGCGCCTGCTCAGGCGGCGCTGTGTGCGTTGTGGATCACTTTCTCCGTTGCTGCAGCTTGCGCAGGCTCAGCAGGCGCAGTGGTGGCAGTTGTGCTCGGCTTCGTGCCGTATGAAGGAATGAGCGCCGGGTCAATCAGGCTTTCGGGCAGGTCAGTGCCCTTGTAACGGTTATAGAGCCGCGACCGGTCGCAGGTATCCACGAACCTTCCCTTCAACCACGCCCAGGCCGTGATCATCGCGCCGAGAGACAACGCTGCCGCTTCCGCCGCTCTGTCAGCACGGTCCAGCGTGGTTCCGGCGGCGTTGGCCAGTCCCTGGCTAAAGATGTAGCTGAACACTCCGGCGCGGTTCAAGAGGTCCTGTTCGACGGAACAGGCCGCCTCATTGCTCAACATGGCGAGGCGGTGCGTGTGCCCCTCGGTTTCCAGTTCGTATTCGACGGGGTCGACCAGGAAGGGGATGGTTGCCGCGACGACGCCAGACGGCAGCCCCGCTGTGATCTCCTGCGATGCCGGCGGCAATGCCAGATAGCGCGGGATGATCACCTGCAGGGCGGACCCACAGCCTCCCGAGAACGACCCGACAGTCACAGGCCTGACAACGTCGCAGGCCAGCCGCTGCCGTACCAGGAGCACGGCGCGGCGGAGGAAGCGCACGATCTGTTTGTGATAGTAGATGCAGGCGAGCTGCGTCAAAAGCCTGTCGGTCATCGAGCCGGCGTTCGCGTCGTCCAGGGTCAGCTTCTCACGCCGGAGCAGCACAATCCTCTCGACTTCCGGGCCGTAC
>JAPLOD010000264.1 GCA_026692735.1 Planctomycetota bacterium
CCTGAGCTGCGCGCTCGGAACATCATGGTCTTTCGCTGCGGTGGTTCCGAGAGCCGATTCACGACCTTCGCGCTCGCGAGGGCCCAAAGCTGGCCCGAAGATTACTTCATCCTCGATAAGGGCTTCGACCCTATACCGAGAACCTTTTTATCGATTGCGCCGATGCGCGAGCTGTTCAGCTTTAGCCTCATCAAGCCCGTCGAGAGAACACTCGTCAACCTCGCACTCACTACTGGTGCCCTGGCGAGTCTTCTCGAGTTAGACGACCCTCAGTACAAGCCACCGGGTGCCACCGGTAACTCCCCGTATTGCTTCAATTTTCAGCCTCACTCCTCAGACCCAACTGTTTTGTCCCATAACGCCGGCCAGGTGGGGACTGTCCGATATTCGGTGTAAGTGGCGTTTCTTGGATTTTTTCGGTCAGCGTTCTTCGGCGGCTGGCATGCGATCGGCGAACGTGATCGCCAGTGCGTTGAGCGCTGGTTTCCAGCGTACGGCCCACTTGGTTTGGCCGGTACCCTTGGGATCGAGCGAGCGGGTCACCAGGTAGAGGGTTTTCAGTGCCGCTTGCTCGTTCGGGAAGTGCCCGCGGGCCCGTACCGCCCGCCGGTAGCGGGCGTTGAGGCTCTCAATTGCGTTGGTAGAGCACAACACTCGCCGTATCTCGACGTCGTAGTCCAGGAACGGGATGAACTCCTCCCAGGCGTTGTCCCACAACCGTTTGATCGCCGGGTACGGCTTGCCCCATTTCTCGGCGAACTCCTCGTAGCGCAGCCGGGCCTCGGCGGGGGTGTCCGCGGTGTAGATCGGCTTGAGGTCGGCGCTGATGCGGTCCCAGTACTTACGCGAGGCGTACCGGAAGGTGTTGCGGATCAAATGGATGATGCACGTCTGCACGGTGGCCAACGGGAATGCCGCTGAGACGCTGTCGGGCAGGCCTTTAAGGCCGTCGCAGACCAGGAAGAAGATGTCCTTGACCCCACGGTTCTTCAGGTCGGTCAGCACGGCCAGCCAGAACTTGGCCGACTCGCCGTCGCCGTCACCGGCCCACATGCCCAGGATGTCCTTGTGGCCGTCGAGGTCGACCCCGATCGCGGCGTAGATCGGCCGGTTGCGGACCTGCCCGTCGCGGATCTTGACCATGATGGCGTCGATGAACACCGCCGCATACACCTTCTCCAACGGCCGTGACCACCACGTCTGCATCTCCTCGATCACCCGGTCGGTGATCCGCGAGACAGTGTCCTTGGACACCGAGGCGGCGTAGACGTCGTCGAAGTGCGCCGAGATCTCCCCGGTGGTCAGGCCCTTGGCGTACAGCGAGAGCACCACCCGGTCCACATCACAGATCCGCCGCTGGTGTTTGGCCACGGCCACCGGCGCGAACGTGCCGTTACGGTCGCGGGGCACCTCGATCTCGACCTGCCCGCACGCATCGGTGATCACCTTCTTGTTACGAGAGCCGTTGCGGGAGTTACCACTTCCGCGTCCCGCTGCAGCGTGCTTGTCGTAGCCGAGGTGCTCGGTCATCTCCTCTTCCAGCGCCGTTTCCAGCACCGTCTTAGTCAGCGCCTTGAGCAACCCGTCGGGGCCGGTCAATGCGACCCCCTCAGCGCGCGCCTGGCGGACCAGATCACCCACCAGGACCCGCTCGGCCCCCGACAGCTCACGGACCGCTACGGGCACCACGTCAACCTTCTCCCCGGCACGGGCCGGCTCCTTCAGCTGGGCATCCATGCCCTTGAGTGTGTTCATCATTGCAGTGATTCCTTCTGCCCCACGCCGGGGCGGTTAGAACCACTTACACCGAATCAGCGATAGACCCCGGTGGTCCCATCACCCTGGCAAATGACACGAGAACCAACACTGAACTGCGGCGATGTGCCGACTTTCGGAGGGTTGCGAAGACTAGCGAACGAGCGTGGATGCGCCGATGCAGCTTCCCAAGCTGAATACGCGGGTTCGATTCCCGTCATCGGCTCCAGATTCACCAGGGCGAATGC
>JAPLOD010000265.1 GCA_026692735.1 Planctomycetota bacterium
AGGTTTGCAATGACACGTCACGACGCCCGTATTCAGCGCCCTCGCTCCACCTCTGCAACGCATCTCCCCACGGTGTGCACGCGCTGCTGGTGCTGCGCGTGCGGCGCCGCGGAGCGCCGAGACTCTCCAAAGGGCCGCCACTGCTGCACTGCGGAAGCCACCGAGGGCGCCCCGCCCCGGACCGCCAGCCGCGAGATGTCGGGCGGCGGGCGACGGAGGCGACGGGGCGCGCGATGGGGCTGAATCTCGCTTGAATGACGTGTCATTGCAAACCTTTGTAGTGCCTCATGCCGAGGCTCCCAGCTGCCTCTAGCGCCCGTGCCCAGCACGCGGCGCAGGCGTGCGGCCTCCGCTCGCGCCCGCACGGCCGGCCGCACGCCCACGCGGGCGGCTGTTGGCGGCACGGCGCCCGCGCGGCAGCGCGGTGATGTACTGCGCCCGAGTCGTAGCCAGCGCGTAGTTGAAGATCATGGAGGCCTGCGCACGCATCAGAGCGAGCCCCAGCACCTGCTGGAAGCGCCACCGGATGCGCTTCTTCTCGCGCTCGATCACCGCGTCGTTGTCCGAGTGGCGCTTCGCCACCGCCTCAGCCGCCTCGGTGAGCCACTTCAGCGTCGTCTCCGTCATCTCGCCCTGCGTGCCGGAGCCCAGCGGAGTGAAGGTGAAGCCCGGCGGGCCCGTGCCGTCGGTGTACTTCTTGATCTTCTTCTTCTGCGCGTTCAGCAGCAGCTTCAGCGGCTCGCCGCGCGCGCCGCCAGCGCCGGCGCCGTCGGCGATGAAGTTGTCGGTCATGTTGCTGCGGCCGGTGGTCGGGTCCTGCTCCAGCATGTCCACGCGGCGGTTCTCGCCCTTCTTCGTCGCAGTCGCCGCCTGGTTGGGGTACGCGCCGAAGAGGCCGACGACCTCCTTCGTCGCCGTGCGGCCAGCCTCCTTGCTGATCTCGTAGTAAACCTCCTTGAGCGCGTCGTGCGCAACGACAGCCTTGCCCTTCTGGCGCAGCACCTCGCGCCCCAGGGGGTCCACACCCACGGTGCCGCGCAGCTGCGCGTGCGGCAGGCCCAGCCGGATGCACACGGCGGCGACGAACTCGGCGCTGGTCAGGCGGTCCTTCTTGAAGGTGGGGATGCGGGTGAGGAACGCAGCAGCACCGGGGCACGCCGACAGCTTGAGGATCAGGCACTGCTTGTACGTCAGGCCCGCCCGCGCGCGCTGCGCAACGTGATCGGCCACGGCCAGCTTCATCTCCTTGCCTGCGTCGCGAGCTTTCTTGTCATCAAGGGAGGACAGCTCAGCGAAGGAGGGGGCAGATGAGGCAACCGAGGCGGGGAGCAGGTTGCGTGCGCGCTGCAGGGCGCGGCCGGTCGCGCTAGCGCTATCGCCGTTGCGCGCGGCGCTGAGGCGCGCCGAGAGCTCCGGGAAGTGCAGCTGCGCCGCGCGGAGGCCACGGTCCTTGCCGCGCAGGAACGTCTGCGCGTGGTGGTCGGCGGTGAGCCACAGGCCGAGGCCGCCCTCGCGGAAGGGCAGGAAGGCGGTCTCAGGCGCCTCGTCCATGCCCAGCAGCTGGGCGATGGTGGTCTTGACGAGCGCGTCCCATGCGGTGAACGTCGCCTGACCTACGCCGGGGGGAAGCACTGAGAGAAGATAGCGCGCGCGCGGCAGCAGGGTAATGCGCAGGATGCTGAATGCGATGTATGCGTCGTTGAGCTTCGGGAGCGTGCGCATGATGGCCATCGGGCGCGTGAGCTTGTCAGCGACGTAGGCGTCCATGTACTCAGGAGAGCCGTGGGGGGCGCCGAGGGTGACCAGGCCGTTGTCGGACGCAGTGGTGCCTGCGGGCAGGGCGAGCGAGGATGCGGGCGCCTAACGGCTAAAATGTGACATTGCAAACTGAGGAACGTGCCTCACGCCGAGGCTCCCAGCCGCCGCTTAGCGCCCGCGCCCAGCACGCGACGCAGGCATACGGCCTCCGCCCACGCCAAACGGCCGGCCGCACGCCTACGCACACGGCTGTT
>JAPLOD010000266.1 GCA_026692735.1 Planctomycetota bacterium
AGTCGCGCATGCCCTTGTTGTCAATCACAAGCGGATTGCGGATGTCGGCATGCACCGGCATCACGTTGGTGCCGCTCTTGAAATTGCCTTCGTACCCGCCGACGTGATGCCCTGCGGATTGCTTGTCAGGGTACGGCGACAGCCACGTCGCGGGGCCGCTCGGCATCTCACTCTCGTGCTGCGTGCCGCCGGGGAGGAACGTATCGAAGCTCTTAGGCGTGGCGTGATAGAGCCGCAGGGGATTGCCCTCGCCGTCGCGTACCTTGCTGCGGTTGTTCCAGCGGTTGAAATTCTCCTCGCGCTCGGGCGTACCCGGAGGCGAGAAGCTGCCGTGGCCCTCGCGCGCCATCTGGTCCGTCTTCCACGCTGCGCGCGCGTCGGGCTCCATTGCGGCGTAGGTTGACGAAACCGTAAGCGGCTCCGAGGCAATCATCAGCGCGCGGCGGACGTCCTTAGCCACGCGGCACCGGCTTCGGCTTCAGCGCCGCCAGCATGCGCTCGTGGCCGTGCTGCGCCTCGCGCTCGGTCGTCGCGTGCGCCTGCGAGGTCTTGGCCTTCAGCAGGTCGCCCACCAGCTTCAGGTTGGCCTCCTGCAGGTCGGCCTGACGCTCAAGGTCGCGGTTCTCGTCTTCCTTCAGCGCGCGCTCCTGCTTGAACTGCACGTCCTTGGCCTTCGAGGCGATGTCGGCCGCCTTCAGCGCCAGCTCTTGGCTCTTGTCCTCGGGCGGCGCCAGCCCCGTCGCCTGCTTGCTGGCCTCGACCTGCAGCTTGGCCTGCCCAAGCTGGCCCTCCTGCTGGAGCTTCTGGGCCTCAAGCTGGAGCTTGCCGGCGTCGGCCTGCGTCTTCTGCTGCAGCGCCTCGCGCTTGATCTGCTGCTCGCCGTGCTTGACCTTCAGCTCCTCGATGCCCTGCTGCACTTCCAGCGGCGGCCGGTTCATCGCGCTCGGCGGCACGAAGAACTGCTCCGGGTTGTTCCATCCCAGCGCCTGCAGCGCAGCCGTGTCGACGGCAATCGGGTCGTACAGCGTCGGGCTTGAGCTTTGCAGTTGCTTCAGCGCCATGACCTTGATGATGCGCTGCGTGTGGCTCGCCGTGTTCGGGTCGGCCTGCGGCACCAGCGCCTGCGCGTACATGTCGAGCGCGTCGGTGAACGTCTTCTGGTCCCACGGGAAGGCCGGCTTCCGGTTGCGCTGCCAGAAGCTCTCGGGATGCTCCTTGAAGCACTTGACGAGGAGCTGGAACTCTTCGGCCTGCGAAGAGTGCATGCGCTTGTGGACGCTGTTCAGGATTTTCTGCGACTGCTCGATCAGCGCCAGCGTCGTGCCGACAGGCGCGTCGGCGCGGCCCTCGCCAACCGCCTGCTCGGACGTGCCGCCCAGCCGCTGGCCCGTCTCGACGATATTCTGCACCAGCGTCATGAGCGCCGCGGACGGCTCCTTGTACGGCAGCGGCGCGATTGCCTGACTGATCGGCATGCCGCCCGTCTTCACGAGCGCGCCGCCGCCCGGCGGGACGCGGAAGATGTTCGTGTTCTGGCGGCCGCCGG